>RGVZ01000035.1 GCA_010029825.1 bacterium
TGAACAAGTTCTTTTCGCGCGTGATTGTCGTCGAGTCCGCCAAGGACGCCCTCGCTCAGTTGAAAGAGAAGGAAATCGACCTCGTCATCACCGATATCAGGATGCCGAAGGTCGATGGCATCGAACTGATGGCCAAGGTCCGCCGTTATGATCCGACGATTCCAGTGATGATCGTCAGTGGGGCGTTGCTGGATGAGGAACAGACCAGGGCATGCGTTGGCGAGGCTGACGGGTTCCTGCGCAAGCCGTTTTCTTTCGATGACCTGCACAAGTTCATCGACAACGGCATGAAGTTGCGTGAGGCCTTCAAGGAGATGGCGACCATCATGCGGGACCGCAAGAAGTTCCGCGCCCTGCTCAACGGGACGATTTCACCGCGCCGCGCCGCGAAGACGGCGATGGGCAAGGAACTTGAGCAGAAGCTCAACGCCCATCTGTCAACGCGGGCCGGATGATCCCGCTGGATGTCTCGCCAAGCAACCAAAGCCGCAACACCGTTGCGGCTCTTTTTGTCTCTGTCCCGTGCCACGAGAGGGCCTTCCCGTCGATTTTCAGGAGATCCGGGAGTTCCTGGCGCGCGCCAGAGCTGCCCGGGATCGATTCCCATTCCTCCTTGAACGCCTCGCAGTCACGCCGGCGAAAAGGCCATGGTTCGCTGCTGAAAAAGATGATGTCAGGACGCGCGCCCGCGATGTCTGTCATCGCGATTTGCGGATAACGAGTCTGCCCGATCGCGTTCCGGAAACCCGCCAGCTCGAGAAACCGGCTGATGTAAGTATCTGTCCCGGCGGCCATCCAGGGGTTGCGCCAGATCAGGTACACAAAACGCCTTTGTGGTTTCTCCAGCCTTGCCGCGGCATCCTTCAGCGCGCTGAGCGCGGCTTGCGTTTCCCGGGCAAATTCCGGCGCGCCGGCCGCGCCAATGAACGCGCCGATGTCCAGGATCATTCGCGGGACATCTTCCGGAGATCCGGGGAACGATTCCAGTACAGGCGCGATTTTCCGGCACGTCGCAATGTCGACGGCCCGGTTTTCCTCGGAATTCACGAGGATCCTGTCGGGCGCGAGCGCGCGGATTTTCTCGATGTCAGGGTCCTTGGTGCCGCCGACAACGACCGCGCGTCGCGCGAGGCCCGGCGGTTCCACGCAGAACGTCGTGCATCCGACGATTTCCCCCTCATGCCCCAGTCCGGCAATGGTCGCGGTGATACTCGGCACCAGAGAGACAATCCTGTGCGTGCCTGTTCGCATGGCAGTTCCTTATTGGCGCCTCGCGAATGCCTGCCACAAGCCAGCAGCGTGGATCGCGAGCGCCGCGAGGGCCATGCAGAGGCAGATTCCGACCAGCATGCCGTTGACGTCTACCGCGCGCGATGGCGGGATCATGCTGCGCCAGATCATCAGCGGTCCCATCGCGATCGAGCCCAGCGTCAGCCCCGTCGTTACGAGAAGGCGCGTGCGATCGCCCTGGCGCGTGTATGGCATCGTCAGTCCGGTCGCGATATGCAGCAGTCCGAAGAGGTTGGCGTGTCCGTGGGCGCTGGCTTGCAGGGTCAACATCCAGTCCCGCGTGGATGGCCGCGCGCCCGACATCGCGTCAACGAACGCGTTGGTCATCTCATTCGCGACGATGGCCCCCGCGGCCGCCGCGAAACAGATCAACACGAATCCAAAAAAAAGGTTCCAGATTGCGATTCTAGGCATCGTGGATTTGTCTCCTTGCTTGTCCCGCGTCAGTCCTGTCGTTTTGTTTCGATCCCGAGGCTGCGGAATCCATCCTCGTAACATTGGCGCTTCCATTCGATGATCCCCGCCAGCGCTTGCGCCGGTTCATCCCATCGAAAGTCGCGGAACTCACCGTCAGCGGCCTCAGGCGCTGGTCCCGCGCCATCATCGAAGCGCAGAAGGAACCATGTTTGTTCCTGCCCGCGGTACTTCCGCGCGACGGGCGCGTCCAACGCGGCCGGAAAATCATAGCGGCACTTCATCGCCCCCTGGCGCATGATCCGGAACAAATTGACTCCCAGTTCCTCGCGCATTTCCCGGCGCAGGGCGTCCTCGGGGGATTCCCCTTCGTCGATCCCGCCCTGGGGCAGCTGCCAGGATCCCGGAGCGTCAGACCTCTCGCCGAGAAGGACCTTTCCCCGGTCATTTACGAAAACTCCAACGACCGATTGGCGAAATGGTCTTTCCGTCATGAAACTCCCCTTGATCCGGCGTCCTGTGCCCGGTCTCGCGCCCGCTGGCCCTTGGCGTTCAAGGGCTGCGCACCAACCAGCGACCATCCAGTGTTATACTATAGGCAAAGGAGACTTCGATCATGCTTAAAAATCCACGCGGGTTCCTGACAGGCGCATTACTGGCGGCATCGCTGGGCGGCATGGCGATCGAGACCCCCGCCATGGGCATGGTCTATTTGACGCTCGGTGGTTCCCAGTCACGGAACAACGTGCCCTACCAGACCTACGTGTCGCGTGCCGGCAGCGCTTCCCTGGCCATCGACCTTGGCGAGTATTTCCGTATCGGGTACACGCACCGTCAGGAATTCAGCAACAACACTGGCTACAAGGCCCTTGAGAGCCAGCCGGGCTATTACGGCGAGTATGTCTCGCAGACCCGGGTCATCTCGAATTCCGTTGACCTCAATGTCATCTTGTACGCGGGCGACCTCTTCATCCCGTATTTGTCGGCCGGCGCCGTGGTCAAGTCATACTCCAGTGACATCATGACCGTCGAGGGACGCGAGACCGGCAGTTTCACCCTGCCTCCTGTCCCCAATCTTGGCGGCGGTCTCGGGATTCGCCTGAACCGCAATTTCTCGCTCAAACTGTCCTATACGGTTTCCCAGGGCGTGAAGCAGGAACCGGGCGGAATCCAGGAAGGCATCCTCGACAACTATTCGCAGATCGGCGTTACTTACCAGATGTAAGGTGGTGAACCGTGCTTGTTGACGTGATCGTTGGCTTCGCGGTCTTGTGCGTCGCGGTCGGCGTCGGCGGATTTGTCTGGAACGCCGTGATCGCCGTCAGGCTGCGTCGTCGCGTGGACGCTTCTCCAGCAAAGGTCGTTGCCGCCGGGCAGCCCAGGCAACACGGCAAATCGCGCGGACAGGCACTGCAGGCAACGGACCGCCAATTGTACGAGCGCGCGATGACCCTGGTGCGGGAAAACCGCGTCTCCGACGCCGCGAGGATCCTGGAGGAACTTGGATTCGCGCGCGAGGCCGCGGCGATCCTCGAGCGCGCCGGGCTGGTCCATGAGGCGGCCGGAGTGTTCCTGCGCCGCAAAAGGTATCATCGTGCCGGCGAAGTTTACGCGCGGCACCGGATGTGGGAACAGGCAGGTCACAGTTACCTGTTGGCGGCCGGCGGTCCAGCCGCCACGGTCCACCAGGCGCCGCCTGGATATCGCAGGCAGGAATCCGGCGAGGACGCTGTCTGAACCGGGTGAGTTCACTTTCAAATTGCGCTTTTGTTTGCTAGCGTCTTGCCCATGTTGACCCAATCCTTTTCAGATCCAAAAACATTGTTCTCGATCTTTGTCGCGGCGACCGTGGTCCAGTACCTGGCAGAGAGCTGGCTGGGGCGCGTCAACCGCGCGACGTGGCACGATCCGGCACGCCAGCAAGAGGCGCGCGAGTCTCTCGGCGTCACGCCTGAGGACATGGGCAAGTCGCTTGCGTATGCCGAGGATCGTTTCAAGTTCGATCGTGTCGAGTCGGCGGTCGATTTGTGGGTGTCCGTCGGGTTCCTGAGCCTTGGTGGATTCGGGTGGGTTGACGGCGTCGCCGCGCGCGCGACTTCCGGCGTCGCGGGGACTCCCGGAATCATCGCGAGGGCCCTTGTTTTCTTCGTCGTGCTGGGATTGCTGCGCATGGTCTGGGGGCTGCCGTGGTCTTGGCACCGTATTTTCCGTATCGAGGAGAAACATGGATTCAATCGCCAGACTCCAGCGGGTTTTTTCTCGGACATCATGAAGGGTGTCCTGGTCAGCGCGATCCTGGGAGGGCCGTTGTTGGCTGTTCTCGTCTGGTTCATCGCGCGGGCAGGGACCTGGTGGTGGTTGTACGCGTTCCTGGCCGTGACGGCATTCAGCCTGGTCGTGTCATGGGCGTATCCGGTTTTGATCGCGCCGTTGTTCAACAAGTTCCACGCCCTGGAGCCGGGGGAGCTCCGCGAGGGCATCGACCGGCTGGCAGAAAAGATTGGTTTCGCGACAAACGGCATATTCGTCATGGACGCCTCGCGACGCAGTTCGCACGGCAACGCTTATTTCACCGGCGTTTTCGGCAAGAAGCGGATTGTCCTGTTTGACACACTGGTCAAGGACTTGTCGGCGCGGCAGGTGATCGCGGTGCTTGCGCATGAACTGGGGCACTTCAAGTTGCATCATGTCCGCAAAGGGTTGTTGCGATCGATCTTCTTTTCATTCGTGACTTTTTACGCGCTGGGGCTCGTTCTGCCGTTGACGCCGTTTTATCTTGCTTTTCATTTCGACGCGATCACGCCGCATGCCGCGCTTGTTGTGTTCTCCCTGTGGTCGGGGCTTCTTTCCTTCTGGATCCAACCGGCGCAGTGCTGGATTTCTCGCAGGCATGAGTTCGAGGCGGACGCGTTCGCGCGGACGGCCCTGGGCACGGGAACCGACCTGGTGGATGCCCTGCGGGTTTTGCGTGAGAAGAGCAGTTCCATGCCGTTCGCGCATCCGTTGTATTCCGCCTGGTACTACTCACATCCGCCCATGATCGAGAGGATCCGGGCCCTGAATTCTTGATCGCCGCAGGGAGGCAACTGGAAAATGGCCAAGTTCATCACATTCGCGGTCATGCTGGTCATCGCGGCGCTTTCGGCGCGTTTCGCGCACTTTTACTTTGTCGAGAAACGCCTGCAGATCGTGGTGTGGGATGTCATCAACCCGGTTGCCACGGACGAGTCCACGCGCGAGGCGATCATGAGCCGGGTGACCGCGATGAAAGTCGAGGTCGATCCGTCGAAGATGACTTTCGACAACCAGGATCGCGACGCGCAGTTGGATCCATCGGGGACGATCCAGATTGTAAAGCGTGTCAAGACCGTCTCTTTCCCGTGGGTGTATCGCAGATTCGCTGGCGAGAAGCGCGGTGTCGTGACTGTCTTCCGCGAGGCAACGGTCAAGGGTGCCGTGGCGCCGGATGCCGGGGGCGCCCCGGCGTCGGAGGGCCCCGAGGCCGGGGTGGTGCATCCCGCCATTGAGTGAGGCGACTTGCGTTACGCGCGCGCTCACGTTAAAAAAGAAATTGAGGAGGCCACATGGAAAAGCTCACAGCCACCCAAAGCAAGGCCCTCACTTTCATCCGTGCCTCAACGCACAAGCATGGCGTGCCGCCGACCCTGCGCGAGTTGTGTGAGTTCATGGGCTATTCGGCGATCGGATCCGCCCAGGACCTGGTCAATGCCCTGCGCCGCAAAGGCTATCTTGAGAATCCCGAGAAACAAGTCGCGCGCAGCCTGACGGTGACGCGCGAGGCGTTGCGTGATCCCGCGCTGGAGTCGACGCCGGAGACACTGGTGGTCCCATGCCTGGGTGCCGTGCCCGCGGGGAATCCGTTGGAGGCGGTCGAGGAACGCGTCGGAACTTTGCGCATGTCGACCTCGATGTTTGGCAAAAACATTCCGTCGCCGCGCGAGGTTTTCGCGTTGCGCGCCAGTGGCAACAGCATGATCGAGGCCGGAATCCTTGACGGGGATTGGCTGGTGGTTCGCAGTTGCGAGAGTGCCCCGGCGGGGACGATTGTCGTCGCGCGGACGGAGTCTGGTGACGCGACGGTGAAGCGGCTCATGCGTGACAAGTCGCGCGGCTGGTTCCTGAAGCCCGAGAATCCGGGTTTCAAGCCGATTTACGCCGGGGACAAGCCGTTCGAGGTGATCGGGCAGGTGATCGCGCTGCAGCGGCAGATGATGTAGATTCGCGGCAGCCGGTGTGGTACCATAACTTTATATGGTACCAGAACTTTCTTCGCAAATACCCGAAAGCATTGCTGATATCGTGGATGTCATGGGACAGCACGGCGTGCGCACGGCCGCGTCCGCCAAGGTGACAGACCATGAGTTGACGCGATTTGGTGCCGGTCATGCCACGCTGGATGGTTTTCTTGAGGGCGGGCTTGCGACAGGCGCGGTCAGCGAGTGGGGGATGCCGGCGGGACAAGGCGCGCGCGAGATCGCCCTGGCCATCATCGCGAGGGCGACGGCGGACAGGAACCTGGTCTTGTGGGTCAATGGTCAGGATGGGCTTGATGTTTATCCTCCGGCCTGGAGCGCGCGGGGTGTTGACTTGCGCTTTATCCGTTTTGTTTCTGACAGCAAGCCGCTGGAAAGCCTGAAGCCGGTATTTCTTGAGCCGTTGTTCCGGTTGATCGTGCTCGACAGTCCAAGGCATCTGGGCAGCGAAGAATGGGCGTTCATCGCGCGCCAGGCGCGGACGTTGGATGCGCACATCATGGTGCTGCAGGATTTTTTCCTCAGTGGCCGGCGCGGCAACATCTGGGCGCGTTTGCGCGTCAATTGCAAGCGACGTGGTAACGGGCTGGTCGCGTCAGCGGGATCTTGCTGGCGTCTAGAAACCATTCGTGGCGCGGCTCACCAGCCTTTGGAGATCGGTCCTCTTGACATGTGAACTACCAGTGGTACCATACAAAAATATGGTTATCAGGAGGTTCCATGTTTTACCTTGCCCTTTCTTCCCGCCGGCAAGATTTCAGTCTCGAGGATTTCAATCCCGAGTCGCTCACGCCGCGTTTCATGAAGTGGCAGGAAGGGACATGGTTGCTCGATTTGCGGCCTGTGTGGCCTTACTGGTGTCATCAGGCAGGCGTGCAGGCCAGCGCCGGTAACAACCTCGAGACGCGTGACAAGTTGGGTTCATCGCAGCAGGAAACCCTGCAGGCTTTCTTGCGCCAGGTCATTGCCAGGATGTGTGGCGACGATGTCATCGCGGTCATGGATGCCAGTCCCTGGCGCGCGCTGATCGCTTTGGAAGTGATGCGTGAGCGTGGTCTCAGTGGTTTTGTGTCCGCGCAACATCCCATCGGGCGCAATCTGGTCAGCGAGGCTTCGTGGGACATCTGGTTCCGCATGGCGGAAGAAGTCGCGGTTCATTGGTTCGCGACCGGAAGAGAAAGATTCAACCTGCAGGTTTTTCGGCGGCAGGCCAGGCAAATGGCCCAGGCAGTGATTCGCCTGGGAATCCACAAGCCCGCAGGGCTGGTCGTGATGCCGGCGCTGGCCATCCGCCGGCGTTACGGCGCAGCCCTGCATGACTTGTGGATGTGGACGATCGAGTCAAATCACGAAGGATTCCCCTGGATATTGTGGCGGAACGAGGAAGGCATCAGGGTGAAGCGGCACCTGGACATGCCGCTGCTGGAGTGGGAGCACATCGAATCCGTGCTCCGCGAAGATGTGGATCGTTTGTGCGCCCTGCTGGGCAAGCAAGGCGCTGGACGTGTTTTGAGCCTGGAGTGGCGTGTGGTCTTCCTCGATTTTTCCAGCCTTTCGATTCCCATCCGTTTTCGCCACCCCCACGATTTGCCGGCCGAGTCTCCGCATCACCGGACCGCGCTGCTCCAGGCTTGCTATGCATTTCAGGACTCCATTCCAGCCGCCAGGGACGGGGCTGTTGATCTTGGGCTTTATGAGAAGGCGATCGCGTCATGGGAGCTGATCGTGACTGAGAAGATTCATGTGCCCCCCACGATACGGGATTTGTTCGGGACACTGATGGAGGCGGGCGAAGATCGTCTGCGGCAATTGGAGAACCGGTTGCCGGTGGCACTTAATGCGTATGAGGTCACCAGCAACTGGGTTCCTGAGGATGGATACCGGGTGTACGGGGGAGAAGAAGTCCAGCCTGGTTTCCAGAACTCGCTCAAGGCGATCGGCCGCAAGCGCCCGTTGTTTGTTTATCCGAGGCCGCGCGCATGTGTGCAGCCGGCAAATCAATCGAGGGCATGGTCCTTCTGCGAGCGGATCATGGACAAGTGGTGGCGTTCAGGAAACGCGTCCGTCATGCAGCGCGACTACTACATGATGCAGGATCAGGATCATCGTGCGGTCTGGGTTTTCAAGGATGGAGCCGGCAAATGGTACGTGCACGGAATGTACAACTGAACGACGTGCCGGACTGTTTACCGGAAGAACACGTACCAGTAACCGGAGTCGCTGAAGGCAGCGCCAACACCGATGTATTTGAAAATCGGATCTTTGATGTTGAGGGCAGCTTGGGAGTCGCGGGAACTGAGCCATATCTGTACGGCTTCCGCCGCGGTGGCCACCGGAGAACAGACGTTGTGAGCGTACTCGCTGCCCGGAACGAGTTGGGCATGTTGCCGCAGGGCCGCGTAATGGGACGCCCAGTGATTCGCCATGCTCATGAGCTTGGGTTCGACAATCAAGGCGGGAAGGCTACGATTGGTTCGCGCCCGGTTGATCAGGGTGATGGTCTCGATCTCGATGGCACTCAACTCCACTTCCTTTGGATTCGGAACCTCGGGAGTGTTGATGATATCGGGCGGCCTGACCTGGGTCAGAGGCAGTGGGGCAGCAGCAGCAGTCGGCGGAATGATGGCGCGTCCAAGGCGCGAGTCCTGGTCCAGCGGGGCGGCGTCCTCCGGAATTTCACGGCCGCACGACCATGCGGACAGGGTGATGGCACACGCGCACAGAATGACAGCGACTGGTTTTGGACAAAAACGAAGATTTTTCATGGTTTCCTTTTCATAGAACACGATGAATTCCCGTGCAACCATCATTACAACCATCATTGCGACCATCACTGAAAGCCTGCGTGGATTCTCTGGGCTGGACGGAGTGGCTGGGGCATACCAATTTCAGTTTCCTGACTGGCGCCTCGCATCCGCATGAGATGTTGCGGCGTGCCAAAGAACTTCAGTATCGCGGGATTGCCATCACGGACTTTGACGGAGCCTACGGCCTGGCGAGGGCCCACAGGGCGCACGCCGCGTTGAGGAAAGAGGCGGGGGGAGACATCCCTTTGCGGCTGTTCCATGGGGCTGAGATCCATTTTGGCAAGGATCATGACTTGCCGGTCGTGCTGCAAGATACGCTGGCGCTCGTCGCGCGGAATCGTGCCGGTTACGCCCAACTGTGCCGTTTGCTGACCTTGAGTCACCGTGAAGGAAAGTCCCACGCCCATATTCCCTGGGAGGACTTCAAGGCGCAGGGCGGCACGGATCATCAACGGCATCAGGGAATGAGTGATCTGGCGGCCATTGTGCCGATGCGTGGCCTCATGCGCCAGGGAAACGCCACCCTGTTTCGCCAGAGGATCGAGGGTTTGAAGGACCTTTTTGGCCAGCGACTGTACCTTGCGGTGAGCCGGCACCTGCACCCGGGTGAGGACGCGTGGATCGGTCCGACTCTGGACCTGTCCCGCAAGGCCGGTGTGAAAGTCTTGCTGGCCCAGGACGCCTTCTTTCATCATGGCGCGCAGAAGCCCGTCAGCGACATCCTGCACGCGATCCGCACCAACCGGGAAATGAACGCGTGCGTCGATCACATGTTCGTCAACGCGGAGAGGAGCCTGCATCCTCTGGACAACCTGGCACGCCGGTTTGGCGACTTGCCGTGTTTCAAGGACGCGATGGAGGCGTCGGCCGCCCTCGCGGACGAATGCCGGTTCAGCATGGATGAGCTGCGTTACCAGTACCCGAAAGAGATGATCCCGGAAGGTTACACGGCGCAGGGATTCCTGGAGCACATCACATGGCAGGCGGCGCGCGCCCGTTATGGCAATCCGGTGCCGTCCCGCATGGCGGATTTGATCGCGCATGAGTTGCGCCTGATCGAGCAACTGCAATTCGCCGATTACTTCCTGACCGTCTGGGATATTGTCCGGTGGGCACGGGAAAGGGACATCCTGTGCCAGGGACGCGGATCCGCGGCGAACTCCGCCGTGTGTTTCGTGCTGGGCATCACGGCGGTGGATCCTTCGCTCTTCGACTTGCTGTTCGAGCGTTTTGTCAGCGTCGAGCGTGGGGATCCTCCGGACATCGATGTCGACTTTGAGCACGAGCGCCGCGAGGAAGTCATCCAGTACATCTATTCACGATATGGCCGCGCGCGAGCGGCCATGGTCGCCAACGTCATCACATTCCGGACCCGCGGTGCCGCCCGTGCCGTGGGGAAGGCGCTCGGTGTCCCCGACGCGTTGCTGGAAGACGCGCGTGAGAACATGAAAGCGGACCCCGTTTGGGCAACCATGACCGAAAGGATTCGTGGATTCCCGCGCCACCTTGGAATCCACTCCGGTGGATTCATGCTTTCGAACGAGCCACTCGACAGTATTGTCCCGCAGGAACCGGCGACGATGCCGGGACGGTCGGTCGTCCAATGGTGCAAGGAAGACATCGAGGCCCTTGGGTTTTTCAAGATCGACATCCTCGCCCTTGGCATGCTGACGGCGGTGCGCAAGGCTTTCAAGTTGCTGGAGACGCACTACGGCCTGCCGATGACCCTGGACCGCGTCCCGCCGGAGGACCCGGCGACCTATGCCATGATCCAGCGCGCCGACACGGTCGGCACATTCCAGATCGAGTCACGCGCGCAGATGTCGATGCTGCCGCGCCTGCGCCCGAGGACTTTCTATGACCTCGTGATCGAGATCGCGATCATCCGCCCCGGGCCCATCCAGGGCGGCATGGTCCATCCTTACTTGCGTCGTCGCAGTGGCGAGGAGGCGGTGGTGTTTCCCGACGAGCGTTTGCGGCCGATCCTGGCACGCACGCTGGGCATTCCGATCTTCCAGGAACAGGTCATGCGCATCGCGATCGCCGTCGGCGATTTCACGCCAGGAGAGGCAAACGAGTTGCGTCGTCACATGGGGGCGTGGACGATCAAAGGCAACATCGGGCCATGGCTGACGCGCCTCGCCGCGGGCATGCGCAAGAACGGCATCAGCGAGAAATTCGTTGAAGTCATCCTGCAACAGATGCGTGGTTTCGCCGAATACGGATTTCCTGAGTCGCACTCGGCCTCATTCGCGATCATCGCTTACGCGTCATCGTGGTTGAAGTGCCACTATCCGGCCGCGTTTTTCATGTCGGTCCTCAATTCTCAGCCGATGGGATTCTACAGTCCGCTGGCCCTTGTGCAGGCGGCTCGCCGTTGTGGCGTCGAAGTCCGCCCGGTTTGCGTTCAGCGATCCGACTGGGAACACCGGCTTGAGATCGTGACGCCTGCGGATTCTGCCAGTGGCAGACCACCTGTTTACGCCATTCGCCTTGGCTTGTGTCTGGTGCGGGGATTGCGTGAGGCGGCGGGGCGCAGTCTTCTGGCCGCGCGGGTGGCGACGGACGCGGGATGGGGGAGTGTCCTGGAAGTATTCCGGGATGCGGCACAGCGCGGGGTTTTCCGGAGTGATCTGGCGAGCCTCGCCGCAGCCGATGCCTTCGCCGTGTTCGGGATGACCCGCAAGGATGCCTTCTGGATGGCGGAAGCGGCCCCGCACATCGGGATCATGGAAGATGTCGAGGAACGTCATGAGTTCGCGCCCGAGTCCAGCATGGAGCGCGTCCAGCATGACCTGCACGCGACATCCGTGACCCTTGGCGAGCATCCTTCGGCGATCGTCCGGGCAGAGTACTGGTGCTTTGACGTGCCGGTCGCGAGACTCATTCCGTCAAACCGCCTTGAGGCCATGCCGCCGAATACGCAGGTCACCGTTTTCGGGATGGTCCTCGTGCGCCAGTCACCGCCTTCGGCCAAGGGGATGGTTTTTTATACGCTTGAGGATGAGCACGGTTACATCAATCTGGCATTTACCCCACAGGTGTATGAGAGGTTCGAAAGGGTGCTCGCGCGCCAGGCGTTCATTTGTGTTTCTGGAAAATTGCAGGGGCAAAAGCAGGGAAATTCGGTTCTTGTCCAAAAAGTCCACGAGCCGGTGGTCCCGGAGGGTGAGGTTGTCCCGCTGCCACGCACGGAAGCGCAAGAGATGCGGTATAATCGATGTAACCAACCCGAATCGCGAGTTAAACCATGGATATCGGTTACATCATCGGCCCGCTCCTCTCGCTAGGAATGATCCTTGCCGGCGTTGTTGCCAAAGGCGCCGCGAACCTTATTCCACAGTTTGTCAGCCTTCCGTCATTCCTCATCGTGATCGGCGGTACCCTGGGCGCATTGATGGTTGCCTATCCGCTCCCCGATTACATTGGCGGATTCAAGGCCGTTCCGAATATCCTGCTCAAGAATTCCGCGTCAAACGCGCAGCAAATCGCGACTGAAATCATCGACCTTGCGCAAACCGCCCGTAAAGAGTCCATCCTCGCGCTGGAAAAGAAGCGTGAAGGCTTGTCCTACGGTCCGCTGAAAGCCGCCGTCAAACTCGCGGTCGACGGCACGGATCCCAATGTGATCCGGGAAACGCTCGAGAACCAGGCGTTCGTTGAGTTCGAGGAAACGGAAATCTTCGTGAAATTCTGGGAAGACTTCGGCGCTATTTCACCAACCATCGGGATCCTTGGAGCCGTGATCGGTTTGATGAAGGTCATGACCGTTCTTGACCAGCCCGAGAAGATCGGACCCGGTATCGCCGTGGCCTTCGTCGCGACCCTTTACGGTGTGGGTGTTGCCAATATCATCGGAATTCCCTCTGGAAAGCGCATCAAGCGCAAGGCCATGCTGGAAAGTCACTTGAAGGCCATGGTCGTCATCGGGATCGACGGTATCTTGTCCGGCCAGAACCCGAAGATCATCGAGGAACGATTAAAGGTCTACACAAGCCATGGCGGCGAGGAACACGAGGAATAGTCATCAACCTGGGATCATGCTCACGCTGAACGGCGCAAGGACCTGACTTTGGCAAAAAAAACCAAATGTCCCGAGTTCGAGAACCACGAGCGGTGGCTTGTCAGTTTCGCTGACATGATGACGCTCCTTTTCGCCGTATTCGTGGTGCTTTTCGCCCTCAAGAAGGAAGGCGCCGGCGCGACAGTCGAGCAGGCCGCCAGCGCGATCAGTGAGGAATTCAACACGGTCATGGAAGAAGTTCCCATTGAGCGCCGGGTCGGTCCCCAGGAAGTTGGCCTCGGTATTTTCGAGAACTTCAAGGGCAACCAGGCACGTCCGCCCCTGATCAAGAAATATCCGGGCGAGACAGAGAACATCAAGGTCATCGACCAGGAGATGAAGCGCATCAATGCCCAGCTGGAAGACCGGCTCTACGGAGCCGAGAAAAATGTCCAGGCGGGCAAGGAAGGCGCCGAGCGTGTGGTTTCCGTCCATCGCTCACCCGACGGGATCAGGTTGCGTTTGCTTGCCTCGCACTTTTACGAACCCGGCGAGTGGAAACTCAAGAAATCCGCGGCCAAGGAACTTGATACGGTCGGCGATATCCTCAAGTCCCTCGGCCGCAATGTCACCATCGAAGGTCACACGGACAGTTCCCCGGCCAAAGGCGAGATGTCCAACTGGGAACTTTCGACCATGCGCGCGACTTCGGTCCTCCGTTACATGATCGAGAGGGAGAATCTTCCGCCACTGATGATTCAAGCGGCGGGATACGCCGATACGCGTCCGATTGCCGACAACCGTACGCCGGCCGGCAAGTCCCTGAACCGTCGCATCGAGATCCGGATCAACTATGAGAACTAGGAATCGCACAAGAACCGCCGCCCTCGCGCTGCTGTTCGCGACCCTCGCCGGTTGCGACTTGAATCACCAATGGCGCTGCGAGTGGTACCTGATGCCGAACCCGGACCAGCAGTGGATATCGAAGGTCGACGAGGGATTCATCCCGGTGTGCGCCCGCAACCTGGTCATCAATCGCGAGAATTGCGACCTGCAGGCGACGCTCGAGATGGCCGAGTCCCACTACGGCAAGAAGTTCAGGTATTCCGATATCGAGCTGGACACCTCTGGCAGGTTTCCGCGCAAGGTGACTGGATTCAAGGAATGCACGCCCGGTGAGCCGGTTCCATTTTACGTCAAGTGGCAGGAAGCCCTGGACGACTGGTTGATCGCCACATTCCCCAATAACCTGAAGTAAGTCCGTCCCTCACTTTCGCCGGGGTGAATCTTGAAACGCCTGCTCACTGGTCTCGAAGCAGCGGGCCGGAGCCTGCTCCTCTATGTTGCCGTCACCGCGTTTTTGCTGGGCGCCGGGATCCTGCGCGCGTCGCGCGAAATGGTGCATGCGTTCGACACGGGCATCTACCTGCAGATCCTGTCGTCCCTGAAGGCGGCGTGGGCGACCAACGGAATTCAGGGCATCCTGGATTTGCAGTCCTGGGCCAGCAGCATCACCGGTGAGAATACTTTCCTCGCGCATCATTTTCAGCCGGTCGTCGCTTTGTTGCTGCCGCTTTACTCCGTGTTTCCTTCGACCAGCGTCTTGTTTTTCTCCGCGTGGTTCGCGCTGGGGTTGACCGCGATCATGCTCGGCATTCATTCGGCATCGCTGCGCGCGGCGAGGAGTCCCGGGGATCAATCCGCGGGGCTCGCGGCTGACGCGGCCGGGCCGCTGTTCATTTGCCTGTTCCCGGCATTTGCCGCCCGTCTTTATTTCGGATTCGCTCCGGATGTCCTCGCGGTCCCGGCGTTCGCGCTGCAGGCGATCCTCGTCAACTCGATTGTCTCCCGCGGCGCGGGCGCGCTGATCCTGTTCGCGGCCGCGCAGTTGTGGGCCGGCGCGTGCAAGGAAGTTTTCTGGATCATCAATGGCTGGGCGGCACTGGTCCTCGCGCTCAGGCTTGTCGGAGCCGGCAGACGGTCCGCCGCGATGGTCGCGTTTGTCTGGGGCCTCGCCCAATGGGCGTTGTTCTTCTGGCTCTTCTTGAAGTGGATGCCGGAACATTCGCAGCACAGCCGGTATTACGGTCTGAATTACATCGACTTCAAGTTGACAGCCCTCTTGCAGACGAACTGGGGAGCGGTCCTTGAACTTCTGCTGGCGGCGGGATTGCCTGTGATCCTTCTGCGCCCCACGTGGGCTGTTCTTCTCTCGTTGCCTGGTTTGGCGATCGTTATCCTGGGGCGCTTCAGCCAGATCCAGGCCCCGACGGCTGTTTATCCATTGGCATTCGCGCCGTTTTTCGCGGTGATCCTGACGGAGAACCTGGCGGTGCTCTCAGGGTGGCGGTGGCGCTTGTCTCGCCTGCTGCTGGGGGCGGCGCTGGCGGCAGGGATGATCCTGCAAATGCCTTTGTTCCTGCGCAGCGTCAGTCCCGCGTTCGGCAAGACCGCGGCGGCATTGCCGGTGGACCTGGCGGTCGCGCGCAAGTCGATCCGGCCGGGGGCTTGGCTGCTCGTGGACGGGAATCTGCAGCCGGCGTTCCAGGACTGGCAACATGTCCGGGTCATTCTGGGTTTCATCGGCAATCCTGCCCCGCTGGGGGCGGAGGATTTCAAGCGCGCCACGGATGTCCTGACCATGTTTGACCTCGACCAGTTGACGTCTTGCGAGGAGGTCAAACCCGATGCTTCGGACGACTGGGCGGCGCGCGGGGTACCGTTCCACGACTATGAAGGATTTCAGCGGTTTTGTAAGTGGTTGCGGGCAGTTCCGCGCCAGAAGCAGGTCTATCCGGATTCGGGTCTCGTGCACTACCATTTGAATTGACCGGCGTCCGTCAAAAGACTAAAACCCCCAAGCTCAAGCAGCCGTATTGGGGGCATAGCTCAGCTGGTTAGAGCGCCTGCCTTACAAGCAGGATGTCCGCGGTTCGAATCCGTGTGCCCCCACCACCGGCTCCGGGGATATAGCTCAGTTGGTTAGAGCGCTGCATTCACATTGCAGAGGTCCTGTGTTCGAGTCACAGTATCCCCACCATCGATTCTCCCGTTTCATTGAGATTTTGTTTTGCCTGGCGCCTGTTCTGGCACCTGTGGCTCTCGTCGCCCTCGCGGGTTGCGAGACGACCGCCGATTTCCGTTTGCCCGACAACCGTTTCCTGACGCCAGAGACCCGCGGCGAGGCGTGGTCGGGACGGTTGGCGCTCGCGTCGTATGGCAGCAAGACGAACGTGATTCTGGCGCGAGACGAGGTGCCAGAAACGCGCGACGGGGTCGTGACCGTGGACAACGCGGGTCTGCGCGAGGATGACGGTTTTTTCCTCGGGGCAGACGTGTCCGTCGGGGCAGGCTTTGAATTGTTCTCGATCAACGGGGGCAACGGGATCAAGTGGCAGTTGACTGGAGATCCCGAAATGGTGGCAAAAGGCGGCAACACCTCCCTGGCGCTGGCACTCGGATACGACGCGGGTACGCGGCGCAACTCGAAGACAACAGAGCGGATCCGGGACAGCGAGACCCACAGCCGCGTGAAATACGAAGTGATCGACTTGATCGGGCTGGCGGGGTTCCGTCTGACAGACGCGGCGCTGTTGTACGTGAACGTCGCGCGGGCGCGGTTCAAGGGAACGGGCGCGATTCACCACATCGTCTCTTCGACCGCGGGGACTGTTTACGAGGATTATACGATTGCCTCGCCGGAGCGGGCGGGGGAGCAGTGGTCGGCCCTGGTCGGATTGCGGGCGGTTGATGAGCTTGGCGCCTTCGGGGCGCTCGAAGGTGGCGTCGCGCGGACGACGATGAATGGCGTGGAGGCTCTGGCGCGACCAGTTTTCGGGGTGAGCACTGGAGTCTCCTGGTGATCCGGGATGTCATTTGATGTCTCCTGGCGCGGGTTTGCATAATCGACCCATGTACCTGTCGGAACGGGAGGGGTAGATGGTCAATCCATTTGTAGAGAGGGCACTCCAACTCGCTGACCGGGCGAGGGAGTTGCATGCGATCGAACGCGAGATCACGAGTGAATCCGTGTGGCTGGTGGGAGAGTTGAGGCGTGTGAATGCCCCGGTTCAACTAAGGATGAAAGTCCCTGAACTCGCGGATTTCGTGGGGCTGACGGTGAGCCAGTTCTCGAAGCGATCCCAAATCGCGAGATTGATTGCTTTTTTTCCTGAGATTCTTGAGATGGTGGAACGGAGGGAGATTTATTTTTCCCATGTCTCAGTCGTAGCAGGGAAGTTGACCCAAGCCAACTCGCGCGAGGTACTGGATTGGATGAGGTTCAGGTCCAAGCGCCAGGTGGAACTGTTGCTGCCGGCGATACTTCCGCGGAAAATTGACTGGAGTTCGACCACGTTGTCTCCCCATGTGTTGGCCCCGTATTCCCCAGGGAATCCTCATCATCCTGATGTCGAATTCCCCGGGGAATTGAAGGCGGAGGCGTGGTCGATTCCCCGGGGAATATGCGTCGGACAACATAGGGGCGGGCATCTTGACACGAATACCGGCAAATGAAACCGGGGTGACCCTCGCGGCCCTCGTGCGTGCCGTTGAACCTGACTGGTCGTGGAACCGGTGCCGCGAAGCCATCGCCGCGGGGCGCGTATCGGTCGCGGGAGAAGTCGTCCTCGATCAAACCCGCCGTTTTCCCGCGGGGACCGAAGTCGTCATCGCCGCCCATGGCCGCCGTCCGCCCCCTGCGTTGCCGTCGATTCAAGTCTATTTTCACGACGCCCACTTGATCGTCGTCGAAAAGCCATCCGGCATCGAAAGCGTCCCGTTCGAGACGCGCAAATCGGAGTCGAAGTCCAATGCGGGCCACGAGGCGACCCTCATCGACCTCGCCCGCAGGTGGCTGGAAATCAAGGAACGCCACAAGCTGCCCCCCTTGCGTGTCGTCCACCGTATCGACAAGGGAACCAGCGGTATCCTCGTTTTCGCCCGGACTCCGGCAGCCGAAAAGGGCCTCGGCCGCCAATTTCGCGATCACTCGATCTCGCGAAAATACCTGGCCATCTGCGCGGGCCTCGTGAAATCGAGGACCATCAAATCACGCCTGATCGATGATCGCGGCGACGGTTATCGCGGCAGTACCACCCACCGCGACCTGGGCAAGCCCGCCGTCACCCACGTCGAATGCCTCGCGACAACGCCCTCCACCGGGTACTCCCTGGTCGCGTGTCGCCTTGAGACTGGCCGCACCCATCAAATCAGGATCCACCTTTGCGAATCCGGTCATCCCCTCTGCGGTGATACTGTTTACCGGAGGCCTGTCCGCGGCGACGCTGACCTTCCTGACCCGAGCCGCTCGCCGCGCCTCGCCCTGCATGCCGCCGAACTTGGATTCGTTCATCCCGTATCGAACGCCGCCCTCCATTTCGCGAGCCCGTTCCCTGACGACCTCCGCCGGCTCTGGCAAACATTGGGAGGCGCACCCCTCGTTGAATCAGGGACCTGATACAATACAGGTACGGAGGTGCCGCCATGTGCCGTTTTCTCGCCTACAAGGGCCAGCCTGTCGTCATGGACAGGTTGATCTATCAGCCGTCCAACTCACTGGTCCAGCAAAGCATCAATGCCCACGAGATCGAGGAACCCCTCAACGGTGACGGATTCGGCATCGGATGGTACACGCACCATCTCGACCCGCGTCCGGCCGTCTTCGTATCGGTCAGCCCGGCCTGGAGCAATCGCAACCTCCGCAACATCGCCCCGCGCATTGAATCGCACTGCATGTTCGCCCACGTGCGCGCCGCCAGTTTCGGCGAGACGTCTGAATCGAATTGCCACCCGTTTCAATTCCGGGAATTCATGTTCATGCACAACGGGAGCATCGAGGGATTCGACCGGATCAAGCGCGAGATCCGGCATCGCCTGTCCGACGAGACTTATTCCTGGGTTCACGGCCAGACGGACTCGGAGCATTTTTTCGGCCTGTGCGTCGACCGCCTGCGCCGGATCCCCATGGGCAAGGCAACCGTCGCGACCATGGCAATCGTCGTGCAGGACGTGATTCGCGAAGTAAAACAGATCAAGGAATCAAAAGGCGTTAAAGACGGCACGTGGCTCAACATGGCGCTCACGGACGGACACTCCCTGGTCGCCGCGCGTTACGTGTCAGATCCGGCCGAGACTCCGCTGACGCTCTATTATTCCTCTGGATCACGCTATGTCGTGGAGAACGGAACCTGCCGGATGGAACACGCGGAGGCGCACAATGCCGCGGTCCTCGTGGTCTCCGAGAAACTGACCAAGACCGAAAAAGACTGGAACCTCGTCCCGGCGAACCACTTTGTCCTGGTGAGCCCCGGCGGCGATGTTGACCTTCAGAAGATCGACGCCTGAGGGGATTTTCATGTGCTATTCGCCGATGGTCCAGAAGTCCCTGAAGCTCCTTGAGGCCGAATTCGGCGTGACTTCGGTGCGCGATTCGTTCGCCGCGTATGAGAGGTTGCACGAAACCGACCCTAAAAAGTTTCCCGATTTTTCCCGCGAACAGATTTTTCCAGGCCACTTCGCGCCCGTGGTCACGTCCGGTCACATCGAGCCAATGCGTTACGGCGCGTGGCCCTCTCCAGACATTGATGACCCCGGTCGCTACTCGACTTACAACGCGCGTGCCGAGAACCTCGCGTCCCCGTTTTGGCTGGGCTGTCCGGAACTGGCGACCGGTGTCGTGAAAGTGAAGGCCTTTCTGGAATGGGTGCTCGTGGCGGACTTGTTGAAAGACAAGAAAGTGAGGCTCGCGGAGGTCGAGGAAATCTTCGCGGCCAAGACGGCCGCCCGCAAGAAATCCGCGGAAGAGTCAGGCAAGAAATTTCGCCCGTCTGAATCCGAGAAAAAAACGGCCAAGGAACGGAAAGTCACCATCTTGATCGCGCCGGATCACGCTGAGGAGCTTTATGTGCCGGTTCTGGTGTCTCGCCACGCGCCGGCCCGCGACTTCAAGGGCCCCCGGGGCGGATTCGCGATCATCACTGGCCCGGCTCCGGCTGAGATCACAAAGGCCGGCCATGACCGTTGCCCGTTGCATTTGACGCGAGATGCGGCGCTGGAATGGCTGAAGGCGAAACCGCTTGAACGTGCTTCGCTCAAGCGGCAACAGGAAATGCATTTCAAATACCGGTTGTCCGGGGCCTGATCTGTCGTCAGGCCGCGCGGCGCGGTGAGATCGAATCGGGTGGGGAAGACTCCAGCAAGTCCTCGTTGGATACTTTGAGTTCTGACAAGCCGGGGTTTGAAACCTCAAGACTTGAAACGTCCATGTTCGAAGCAGGGATGCTGCTGGTTGCAGGGCCGGCATCGTCCGCGGACATCGCGACTTTCGCGTAGGCGCGGCGCGCCAGAGCGTTGCGAATGCTGAACATGATTCCCAGAAGGACCACCATGGCTCCGGCGAGTGCCGCGATCTGGATCGGGCCGGCAAAACGCCCGGGATTCTCTCCCGGCAACTGTGAGGTGGTCATCGCCGCCCACGCGACACCAAGTGGCGAATCGGCGGCATTGGAATTGAAGGTCTCAGCAACATCAGTAAACGTCACGACGGCGTGCTGTTCGGCGCTCGGGATCAACACATGCGCCTGCAACAAGTCCACGTTGTTCAACTTGAAACCACTGTAAACAAGCAATGCTTCACGGCCGTCGTCCATTTTCACGACTTCGGCGTTCCTGATTGAGAATTCCCGCAGTGAGTTGTCGTTGTTGCCGAGCTTGTCCGTGATCTCTTGCTGGAATTCACTGATTCCCAGCGAGTCCAGGTACCGCGCGCCGTGGGCGATGCGTACCTGGATCGTGCGGCGGTATGTTTCCTTGCCAGCCGCCGGGGCTTCGAGGACCAGTGAGACGCCCGGCACATCATGGCGGATCGTCCACCCTTCCGGGGCTTTCATCGAGAATCCCGACTCGCCAACCCGCACGCGGCCATCCGATTCAACCTCAGGCTGCTTTGCTGTTACGCCGGCCGCCGTCGCCGCGCCATTTTGCAGTGGCAGCGGCGCCGGTCCCGCCATGACCGCTGTTCCCGTGAAAAACATCAGGAGAATGGCTGGGATATGGATCATGGTCACACCGCCTTGTGGCCCGTTTGGTTTCTCTTCTGGTCGCGCGAGTCCTGCGCCTCACCTTGCTGATGCTGCTTGATGGCTTCCTGGATCAGGTCGAGCGCGCCTTCCTCGAGCTGGTAGACCCCGAAACGCAATGGGTGATCTTTCGGCAACCGGCTGGCTTTCGAGGTCTTGGCTGCCTTTGGGGCCTTAGTGGCTGGCGCGACGTCCATGCCTTTGGGGGCAACAGGGGCGTCGACCATCTTGACGTCAACGGAGATCAGTTTTTTCGGCAGATGGATCAACTGCAGAGCCGACTGGTGACGCCAGTAGGGATGCCAAACCGGGTCGGAATCGACTGTGTAAATGGCCGCGATTTTCCAGGTGCGGTCGGCGGTATTTCCGCTTTCGTCGATGGCGAAGAAACACAAGTCACCGGGGCGCGCGTCAGGCCCGAGCGGGCGCACGAGTCGTTCGATGCTGGATTCACGGCTGGTGCGCAGTTCCTGATAACGCCGCGCCGAGAGTTTCACCAGCCACGCGCCGGTCGGGCGGAACAGGGATGCCGTTTCCGTGACGGCGCCGTTCGCGTCGTTCACATCATCAAGGGCCTCCTTGATCTCACGGATCAGCATTTCCGGCACCATCGGGCTGACGCCTTCGCGGCTCAAGAGTTTGCTGGCGCGTGAGAGGCTTTTCGTGGCGCGCTCAAGGATGCCGGCATCATGTTTCTGCATGCCGATCTGCTTGAGGGCCTGACCATGCAGCAACGAGGCGTCGGGGTCCGTCTCAAGGTTCAGGCCCTTGGATGCCTCGAGGGTGACGACAGCCTGGTTGAACCGGTTCATCTTGTAGGCCGCGTGTGCCGCGAAGAAACCGTAGTCGGGATGGTCCTGGAAAGTGGAGGCCAGATGGGTCGCGTGCTCGAGGGCCGATGCCCAGTCGGCGAGTTCGCTGGTCCAGTGGAAGTAACAAACGTCCCTGAGAGGATTGCCGGTGAACAGGCGATCGATGATGTCCAGGCAGGGCTCGGCGCGGTGACGCTGGTTCATGCCCACAAAGGTACGGACCAGGTTTTGCCAGACGACATAGTCGGCAAACGGCTTGTTCATCTGGATCAGGGCCGGGAGCTCGACCGGATTGATGTCGCGGTTGAGAACGGCTTCGTTCAGTTCCATCGCCCACGGATTTCCCGTCTCGCCGGAAATCGCGCGCAACATCAGGCGTGCGGCATGGGTGCGGTCGAGTTCCATGTGGATCAAGCCACGCAGTGCCATGTACGTCACACGGTCTTCCGGAGCCGCTTCTCCGCGCATGAGCAGGTGCTCCTGCAGCGCGTGAAGCGCGAGTTTCTCGCCAGAGTTGGCAAGGGCCTCGATCCACATGCGGTAGACCTGGAAGCGCATGGGATGGTCTGGATTCGCGCTGATGACGGCCGAAGCCGCGTCAATCGCTTTGCCGTTCTGGCCGTTCCACAGCGGCAACAGGCATGCGGCATAGTCCGTGAAACCAGCCTGGGAATGCAGCGCCTTGATCGTTGATTCCGGGTAACTGTCGACGAAAGATTGCACGAGTGGATTCATCCGGATGCTCCTGAGGAAAAGTCGGATGTCTTTCCGATCGGAGCGATTACGGCATGGCCTTAAACCGGGATGTCAAAAAAAAAGACCCGCTGGACGCGGGTCTCTTGATTCATTGGCATAACGGAGCTTGTTTCGGGAATTCCAAAATCGAAAACCGCTGAAACCCGGTGATGGCCGGGTTCGCCTCAGCCGGCGCGTTTTTCCGATTTCTTGCTCTTTCCCGGGGCCGGCTTGGAGCTGACTGGCTTGGCATTTCCGGCCTTGGTGGCAGCTGGCTTGACGCCTGCCGCGTGATCCGCGAGTGCTTTCTCGATCTCGTCGGTTCGATCGATCAGGACCTCCCGCAGTTCGTTGTAGCACGGCTCGCACAGAGGTTGATCGGACGTCTTGGCGTCGATCTCGCCCCAGACCATGAGGACAGTCCAGGTTTGCTCCGAGAAATCCCGCCGCCGCGCCTTGGTGTTCGACTGGCAGTGGGAGCAATGGTTGGCGAGGTTGTTCAGCGTTTGCTGATCGATGGTCTTTGCAGTGGACTTGTTACCGGAAACCTTGTCGATGGATTTCAAGGCAGTCTCCTGTGTTCAGCATCCTGACGTCAACCAGGCACCGCCGGCCGGTCACGTCTGTTTTGCGTTACCTGTTGGTTCACCCCGCATCCGTGCGTGGTGGGATTCTTCAGACTTCGATTTTGCTGGTTCCGATTGTAGAGACGGGCTGAACGATGTCAACCCCTAATTGGCCGCGTAGCCAACGTGTGAACAAAAAATAATCAGCTGACACTCTGGGTGCCATCGCCCTTCAAGTACGGGGAACCCTCGAAATAATAGCGCAGGATCTCTTGCTTGATGTTGTGGAATCGCAGGCTCTCACTGCGGACGGTGATCAGTGGTTTCCAGATCTGGTTCGCGTCGCGACGTGAGCCATTCCGGTAGTGCACGAGTCCCATCAGGAATACCGCCTCGATGTCGCGCTCGCGGTCGACTTGCTCGAGATACGTCTGCGCCTGGCGGATATTGCCTTGCTTGAGATACGCGTGAGCCAGGACCGTGATGGCGCGTCCATTGGCGCGTTCGCCCATCTCGATCGCGAGTTTCGCGTACTCGATGGCTTTTTTCAGGTTGGTGTTGCGCCAGATATAGCAATCCGCCAGCTCCAGCAACGCGCGCCGGCGCGTGACATCCTGAAGGTGAGGGTTGATCAGCGCTTGCTCCAGCCACATCCCCGCCGTCTCGAGTTGCCAGAGTTCCTTGAACAGCAAACCAAGGGCCCAGTAAAGGTTCGGACTGTCGTAATTGGTGTTGAGCAACCGCATCAACTCGTAAGTCGCCGTCTCGGCGTTGTAGCGGCACGCGGTCTTGATCAGCTCGATCAGGCATTCATCGTTGCCGTTGCTGTAGAGGAACCGCAGCTTGCGCCGCACATAAGCCAGGTCGTTCGCGTGGGCTTTCTCGATCAACCGCGTCCTGCGGTCGAAGTCATCCCAGTCGATGGTCGCCTCGCCACCAGCGCTCAGCGCGACCAGTGCCGGATCCTGCAATACGTCCTGGTCCAGGTCGTGACCCGCGGCCGGGCCTTCACCAGGCCCCCTGGCGCGCAGGATCTCTTGCTGGTTGATGCTCAGTTGCAGAAGATACGAGACATTCCACGGGTCCAGTCGCAACGCTTGTTGCAGGATCGCCGTCGAGGCCTTGAAGTCCGTCTTGCGCGCGAAATAGTTGGCTTTCAGCCAGTAGATCTCTGGTTTTTCCGAGTGCGATTCCAAGTTCTCCACGGCAATCTTCTCGAGAATCCGGATGGCGTCGTCTGGATCGCCGTTCTGCATGACGAAACCGGCGTATTTGATCGCGGTCGCCCGGGCCTTGCCATCCAGCAGGTACATCTTCTCATAGTACTGCGCCGCCTTCGTGGCGTGCCCGAGTTTAAGATAAACGTCAGCGACATGCCCGAGCACGTCCGGATCCTCCTGGAAACGGGCCATGAGGTTGTGCAGCAACGAAAGCGTCTCCACCCGGTCGCTATTTGTCTCGACCACCTGCTTGAGGCGTTCACGCGCGATCAGGTATTCCTCGACGTTGACACCGGCCATTTTCAGCCGGCCGACGAGAAGGCAGAAACGGATCTCGGGGCTGTCGGGCAGGGCGTTGTACGCGTCCTCGAACAGGCTGCACGCCAGTCGGGGTTCGCCGGCCGTCAGGAACTGCCCGCCGATGCGCTGGACCAGTTTCGGATTGCAGTCGTTGCGACGAAGGACATGCCGGTAAACTTCAAACGCCAGTTCGGGCTCGTTGAACTCGTCGGCGGTCTTGGCGACAAAATAGAGCGTGTTCTCCTCAGTTTCTCCGGACTGCATCATGGAACCGGCGAGCTGCCTTGCCTCGCTGAATCGACGCTGGAACTCCTCTTCGTCTCCCCGGGTTTGCGCGATCCTGCCGAGGGCAAAAGTCTCGTAGACCTGGATCTCCCCCGGCGTGCGTCCGCGATTTTCCCGCCACCAGGCGGACAGGGACAATACCGACTCGGCGGCCTTGTCCATTTCGCCCTGGTCGAGGAACTCAAGGTAGAGTTTCCGGTGCGTCTCGAAGTTGCCATAGACGTTGTACGGGGCGGCTTGCTCGAACTGGAAGAAAAACGCGTCACCGCGGCGCTCGTCGTTTTTCTGGTAGTGCAACTGGCTCAGCGCGAAATAACTGGGATACCACTGCGGGTCGAGTTGGATGGACTGCTCATAGTGCCAGATGGCGCGTTCCTGGTTGCCGAGGCCTTCCAGGGCGAAACCGAGGCCGTAATGAATGGATGGATGGGCCTTCTGGGTTTTCAGCAGTTCCTGGAAACGGGTCATCGCCTCAGACGGGGTCTGGGCGCCGCTGTGCTGGTCGACCAGGGCCAGGATGATGCGAAAGGCTTCGCCTTCCTCCGGCGTGACCTTTGGCGAGACATGCCGGGTGATCACGCTGTCAAATTCCGCGTAAAGTGATTGCCGGAGTTCCGGCAACGTGCCGAGCATTTGCGCGAGCTCGATGCGACGCAATTGGACGAGGATGTCGAGGCGTCCTTCCGCGGTTCTGACAATCTGGTCCAGCACGACTCCGGCTTCGTCGTAAGCCTTCACAAAAATCAGCTTGTTTGCCTGGAGCAACTGCTCGCGGACCGGATCACTGGTCATCGGGCACCTTCGCGGATATCCGCTGTCGGACGTTCACTGGCCTTCTTCTGAGGCTATCGACCGTCCCGTGCCTTACCTGAGTTCAGGGGTGCCAAACATTGTTCAAGTATCCGATATCAATGGCTAAATTATAGGGAGGACGCAGGGCCGCGTTGATCGCCGCAAACGGCGCGGAAACCGTCGTACCGGTTCGCGGCCGTGCCACCCAGGCGCCCGCCCGGGGCGCACGAATCCCATGAATCCTGGGTCCCTGCCACGCGGCATTCCCAGAGCACCGCGCCGGACGCGCAATCCAGATCCCGGATGAGCGAAAGCGACAGATAACCGCCAACCGCGATTTCCGCGGAATCCGACTGGGCCATGAGTGGCTGGTAGTTGTCGGGAACACCGTACCACTGGACTTTCAAGACAGGGCCAGTCAGGTCCCCGCAACTCGCCTGCGCGAACAGGGATTGCGCGCCGCTGGCCATCAGCGCTGCCGGGATGACCTTGCGCCGTTCGCGCTGGTCGCAAAGAGACCACATGCCCGAGGTCGAATCCATCGCGCAACGCAGGACGGGTTTTTCGCAAGGCGGTGTCTGCGGGAAAGAAAAGTTGATCGTGAACGCGCGGGAACCGGGGATGGCCGCGCCATTCTTGAATCCAGGATTGCTGACCTGCAGCGCCAGCGGATGCAGGCGATCACTTGAACCAATGGTCTCTTCGCCGGTCGCGTCGGGCGAGACCGTGAACCTCGTGATCGCGGAGTCAACGATCTTGCCGTTGTTTCGTGCCTTGACCGTCATCAAATGATCACCCGCCACGGGCCGCTCAAAACGGTCCCCGTGGTGGCACGCCGCTGGTTCCCGGTCGTCGATCGCGCAGAAAAGTTCAGTGTCCTTCGGAATGTTGTAAACGCGTATGGTCATGCCGTTGGTGCCGAGGTCCAGGTAGACTTTCATCATCGACAGGTTGGCGTCCTGGCTCTCTACCGTGCGCACGATACGCGGCGCCTCGCGGCGGCCGTTGACGAGGTTGCCGATCTTTTCCTGGCTGCACGCGAACAATGCCGGCGCCAGGGTTGTCGCGAGGATCAGCACTGTTTTGCCGCGGGTCATCATCAGTGGGCCGCCTCGACCATCTGGACCGGTGTCGCGGCCGGGATCTTCAAGACATAACCGCGGGGCAACGTGCCACCGGATTTGGCGTAGGCGCGCTGGATGTCGCGGTTCAGCGCCAGAAGGTCATCGACCGTCGCGCCATGCGCCTTGGATGCCGTCTGCAGCGACTGGGCCTGGGTGAGCTTCACGGTCCGGAACTCCACGGGCTTTGCCACCGCGACATCGGGGAAAAGTTTCTCCGATTCCTGCAGGGTCGCGAGGATCGCCAGGAACCCGCAGAAGAAGTTTTTCGACGCGAACTGGAATTGCGGGTTGGTGTAGTTTTGCACCAGCCAGCCCAGATCATTGCGACCGGTGGCGCGCACGGCCCTCTTCAGGCCACCGACCCCGTGGTTGTACGCGGTGATGGCGAGGGGCCAGGAACCGAGGATGTCGTAATTCATTTTCAGCAATTTGGCCGCGGCGGTCGCGGCCTTCACCGGCTCGTTGCGCTCATCAATGCCAGGCACCATGCGCAGGTACTGGCGCCCGGTCTCGGGCATGATCTGGTATACGCCCGAGGCGCCCACCTTCGATACGGCGACCAGGTTGAACGATGACTCGATGTAGGCCAGGCGGGAAAGTTCCTTCGGGACTCCCTGTCCGGCGAAGATCGGCTCGATCGCGTCCAGGTATTTCGGGCCGGTTTGCAGGCCGGCGGCGATGAAGTCACGTTGGCCGCGCTGGAACCTGAGTGTGCGGGCTGCTTTCGCGTACTTCATCGGGTCCTGGATGTGCTCAAACAGGCGGGCGATCCTCTGCATGACAGGCGACAGGGTCTTGACGTCTTTCTTGCGGTCGCGGTGCAGGTCCATCAACATCTGGCGGTAACTCGCGCGACGGATGGCCCCGATACCGGACACGTAACTTTCGGCCTGGGCCTCGCGACCGAGGAAATCACTCTTGTAGACCTTGCTGGCGTCAATGATCTCGAGGATCACCTCGGGGTATTCGGAACTGTGCAGGACATATTGGTCTTTTGCCCACAGGCCATAGACACGGCGCCAGAAATTGAAACGGCGGGCAAGTTCGTCGGGGACAGAGAAATTTTCTGTCACCTTGCGGCCTTTTGAATCGGCCCGCAGGGCTTCCGGCGAGCAGTGCATGTAAAGGACCCGCAGTTGCGCCAGCTGGCGGACGAACAGCGGAAGGCAGTCTTCGGCGTTGGCCATGGTGCTGGCTTGTTGCTCGAACTGGTTGTTGTCCTCGAGCATCCTGTCTTTCGAAGTGGATTCGCGGACTTCCTTGCGGGTTTTGTCGTCAAGACGCGGCGCGGCGGAGTCCATGGCGAGAGCCAGTCCCGCGGGCAAGGCCAGGGAAACCGATGCGATCAGGATTCCGGTGGCACCAATGGTCGAACTTTTCAACTTCAGCATCATCAACGGCAGCTCCAAGGCAACAAGGTCAGTGAGACCCTGAGCAAGGCCTGTTCCAGCGGCCAGATCCGGGTGGCGGGGCGGGGGTAGGGGCCAGAGCGTGGCGTAAGTCCCTGTTTTGACGTCGTGATTTTGGGTTTTTTCGGGAGGGGACCAATCCGGGCGCGGTTGCCGGCGCGAAATCCGGATGACAAGTGTCAACCGGTTGGACAGCAGATTGGGGTAAAATAAAAGAAAAACCATCGGACGGTGCCCATGGCCAATCAGAAGTTCACCGGCGCCCAGAAGGCGGCCATCCTGCTGCTTTCGTTTGGCGAGGAGATTTCAGCCGAAATCTTCAAGAACATGACTGAGTTCGAGATCAAGCGCATCGGCGCGGCCATGAGTCGCCTCGGGCGTCTTGAGAACGACGTGGTCGATGGCGTCATGACCGAGTTCTACTCGGTCCTGCAGCAGAACAAGAAATTTTTCTATGGTGGCAACGACTTCACCAAGAAAGTCATCGGCACGGCCTTCAAGGGTAACGATGGTGATGAACTCATCAACCAGCTGGCGCTGGGATCATCGTCCAACCTGGACGCCCTTGAGCTGATTGACGCGCGCACCCTGTCGAACTTCATCCGCAACGAGCATCCGCAGACGATCGCGCTGATTCTGGCGCACCTCGACGCGCGCAAGTGCGGTGACACGTTGAAGATGTTGCCCGAGAGCATCCGCACGGAGATCCTGATCCGCATCGCGAATCTCGATGCCGTGGCGCCTGAGATCATCGACGAGATTGACGACGTTTTGCGCGCCGAGATCCAGGCGATGGGTTCCATCTCGACCCAGAAGATCGGCGGCGTCGAACCGATCGCCGAGATGCTCAACCTCATCGATGGCGCGACGGAGGAGCAGATCCTCGATGGTCTCGAGGAGCGCGATCCGGAACTTGCCGAGCGGATTCGTCAGCTCATGTTCACTTTTGATGACCTGGTCAAGATCGACGATCGCGGTATCCAGGAAATCGTCAAGGGTGTCCAGAACGACAAGTGGAAGATCGCGCTCAAAACTGCTTCCGAGGCCGTGCGCGAACTGGTGTTCAAGAACATGTCAGAACGTGCTGCAAAAATGCTGAGGGAAGACATGGAAGCCATGCCGGCCGTCAAGCTCTCGGATGTTGAGGCAGTCCAGTATGAAATTGTTCAAGTGGCGCGCAAACTCGAGGAAGAAGGCAAGATCGTCATCGCCACTGGCGGCGATTCTGCGTACGTGTAGAAACTGCTCTACATGGCTGCGCCTGACATGGGATGTCACTTCACCCCACGCACCATGACAGGCCAATGTCCCCCCTTTCTTGAAGGAGGGGGACTGTG
>RGVZ01000341.1 GCA_010029825.1 bacterium
CGTTGAGAAACGGAATATTAAGTCGGAGAGGATTGGTGCTGCGATATGACCATATTGTCAGGTGACCGAGGGATCCTCTCGTACCTCCAGTAACCAACAAAAAACACGCTCTTTTAAGTGCAATGTCGAGGCATTGTTTGGTAGGGTAAACACATGGCGATACCTTTTTCGTTTTTGGTGATTCTACCGTTCATGTTGGCATTCTCGTACTTTTTCCCGAGAGTGTTTACGGTGTTCTACTGGGTATTCATGCTAACGGTGAACACCATGGGCACTGCGTGCCTCATGTACATCATCGCTCTCTTTTTCGGCGGTCTACCGTTCTCCTTGTGTTGCGGAATTTCCTTCTTCATCTTCGGGTTGCCGATCACAAAGGCGTTCGCCCCCAAGAAAGTCGAGGAGTGAAATGTCTGCAAAGGTGATATCTTTCTTGGATCATGGCGAGAAGTGGAAGGTTGCTTTCGACGACGGTTCTGTTCGAGTAACCGTGTCTTCTCGCGGAAGAATGAAGATCATCAGCAAAGGAGAAGAGATGAACTTCATGGACGCAGTTGGTTTCTTGTCGGCGGTGTCAAAGGAGTTTGAAACGGTCGTTGAAGGATAATAGGCAGTCCAACTAGTTGACGCGCCCGTACGTGAAATCACTCTTGCCTTGAGGTGCAAATATATGTCGTGGAATTATCGAGTTGTGAAGAAGCGCCATGGTCCTAATGAGTCTGACGTTGGGTACGCGATCCATGAGGTGTACTATGACTCCGATGGAAATCCTACATCATGCACAGTGCGCGAGATGGAGCCTTGGGGTGAGACTCTCGAGGAGCTGGAAAACGACATGAAGATGTTCGCCGCAGCCCTCCAGAAACCTGTGTTGATCTTCGAGGAGATCGGTGCAAAGTTCAACGAAGACCTAATAGGGTAGCACCATGGCAAACAATGCGGCGGCATACCGGTACTTCGTCGGCTTCAAGTTCTCTGACCTCGAGTGTGCGGACCGGGAGGAAGTCGGCAAAGGGGTGTCGGAAGGTTACCTCCGGATCGAGGTCGGCACCCGAATCGTTCGAGCTATCCCGCAACCCTCTGCGGCCCTGCCCACCCACAACGGTCGTTTTTGGGCCTGACCGCAGTGCAAAGTTCACCCGAGAAAAGGTATACTTGAACCATGAACAACATCTACGTAGTGACGCTCGGCATCTCGTACGAGGCGCCTGCCAACCAGTGGATCTTCTTTGACGAACCCTCGGCTCGAGTGAAGTTCGACGAGCTGGCCGCAGCCCTCAAGGCGCGTGAGCTGGCCGAAGGTGACTATGTTCTCCTCGAGGGGCCATTCTCTTCAGGTGACAGCATCCTTCGCTCGAAAGGCAAGAGGATCGCCTACTCCGAGTAAAAAGAACCTAGCCTCGCTTCCCCTGCCGGCGATTACCTATCAAAGGTAGGGGACCAAGATCTAATATTAGTTTACCCGGTAGTGCAAAGCTCCACTGCGAAAGTGTATACTAGAACCATGAACAACACCACTACGTTCTCCCCCGGTCGTTACCTCGTTCACGGTGAGTGGGACTTCCATGTCGACCTTCGGGAAGATGGGTCTGGCGTGTGGACCAACCTCGACGGCACGGTGCTGTACCGGTTCGTTCCGGGCGAGGTCGCCGAGTTTCTTGAGGGTTGGGTGCGAGAGGGCAGGAAGATCTCCCCCGTCAACTGACCTCCACCCCCGGTGGCGATTACTTATCAAAGCCGGGGGACCAATGTACAACGAGTTGTACAAATCAGTGCAAAGTTCGACCTGGAAAGGGTATACTAGGACCATGAAACACGACAGCAAGTTAGCCTCCATCCGCGCCGCCCTCGAGGCCCTGGAGTCACTCTCCTCAGTCTCGGCCCAACCGGCCATCCTCAAGGGAGCCGTCTTCATCGACATGGTGACCCTCAAGTGGATCAAGGTGGCCCATGTCGCCCCTCCAGGCGGCTACGTCTACCTGTCCGTCGGTCCAAGCGTCGGGTGTGACCGCAGCATGGGTCACGAGGCGGTGAAGGAGTCGCTCGTCGACCGGGTCGGTCCGGACCTCCTCTACTTCCCTCCCGGCCCGGCAGCCAAGGACGCCGTGGCACGGATCGACCGACTCGCCGCGGCAGTGGCCTGAGAAAAAAGTTCTCCCAGCGGTGCAAAGTTCCTCCAGGAAAAGGTATACTAGAACCATGAAGAACACCTCCTCCAAGACCCAGTTCATCGTGCTCACCGGCGAGTTCGACGGTTCCCCTGAGGAAGTCTCCGTCGCGGGGGTCTTCAAGACGCTGAAGGCCGCCCAGAAGTTCGCCCGGGAAGAGTACCTGGCCAACCACTACATGGACGACGAGGACGAGAACCCCGACCTGGACTTCACGGACTTCCTCGACGACGGCCAGACCTTCTGGCGGATCACCGAGGCCTGAGAAAAAAGTTCTCCCAGCGGTGCAAAGTTCGACCTGGAAAGGATATACTAGGACCATGAAGAACGCAAAGAGCAATTCGCTGAAGGAGTTCATCGCGGCACCGGAGGGCAAGCTGGCCGCGTTCGACGAGCTGGCCCAGCACAACCGGAGGGTCCTCGGCCGGGTGATGGCCTCCGGGCTCCGTGACAAGTTCCTGAAGGAGCTGTGGTTGAAGGAGAATGACGCCGCCCACAACGGGGACTTCTGCCGGGACGGACAGGAGCTCCTCTTCTGGTTCGCAGAGGGGCTGTAGGATTTTCGCGGGAGTGGTGCAAAGTTCACTAAGGAAAGGGTATAGTAAGACCATGAACAACGCCAAGCGCTACGAGACCGCGGTCGTTCAACTCATCGCCTCCCTCGGTGTCGACCCCGTCGCCAACGCCAACTACCGGATCCTCGACGTCGCGGGGCAGATCGACGACCTCATCTTCACCATCGCAGAGGACTCGGCCCGGCTCTCCCGGAACCTCGCGGAGTTCGCCGCCGCCCTGGTCGAGGTCAACTACGACGTCACACCGCCGACACAATCTTCCATCATCGCCGACATCACTGAGAACACCGGTCGCCTTCGCGCCAAGCGCGAAGGCCTCTACGACCTCATCGTGGCAATCCACGGTTCGACCGCTCTCAAGACCTTCCGACGGTCTCTTGGTTGACTTCCACTCCTTCGGTGAAGGGGGGAGATTTCTCCCCCTCACTGCGGTGCAAAGTTCCCACCAGAAAGGGTATACTGAGACCATGACAACCGAACACCCCGAGCGAGTCCTCGAGATCTACGTGAATAAGGCCTGGCACCAGGTGAGTCTCTGGATCTTCCGGTCCTGGGCAGGT
>RGVZ01000342.1 GCA_010029825.1 bacterium
GCCGCACAGCGCCGCAGCCGCAGCGTGACGACTGCATTTTCATCGGGTGTCGGTGCAGCGTGGGCGCTGGGTGCAGACTGGGAACGGGGGACGGGTGAGGGAGGCCGTGAAAGCCCTTCTTGGCGGCGTGAAAGGCCTTGGCGATTTTCGCTTGCGTCATTTTGCTTTGCTTTGCAGTACGGACCCAAAGATTATTTTATTTCCGCATCCCCGAAGAAACCGCATGCGCTCCCGCTTCTTTCGCTCCTCTGACGTCGGTCGCGCCAACGACTTTCGATCGACCAACGCCGATCGCGCGAGTGCGCGTCAGGACCGCGTCGCTCGGCGCCGTGCCCTGCTCGAGAGCGCGTTGGCGCACCGCATCGGAACCTTTTCCATCGACCGACCGCTACGGTCCTGGCTGCGCACCCGGCCGCGCTTCACCTTTCAGAGCGGTGGTCACACCTTTGCCGTGGCGTTCAATACCGACGGGGACCTCTCGCGCATTCCCCGAAAAGACATTTCCACCGTTCCGACCACTATCGAACCCTTTGACGTGTCCTCCTGTCCGCAACCCGTTTGGAGTGAACAACCACCGCCCGCCACGTACACGGCGCTGCTGACCGATTCCCGCATCCTTCCGCCGCTCAATCAATACCTCTGCGGCTGCTGCTGGGCCTTGGCGACCGCGGCTGCCATGACGGACCAGTTTTCCCTCCTCCACCTCCCACCCGGCAGCACCAGTCCGTGGAAGATGATGAGCACAACGCACGCGCTCGCCTGCTTCCCCTTTTGCGCACAAACGGACAACGCCGACGCCTGCGAACAGCGCACGGATCCACCGCCCTCGAGTCAGTGTGCCGGCGGCAATGTGGCCGATCTGGCTCAATGGATCCAGTCGAACGGCATCGCGACGGACGATTGCGCCCCCTTCACCTGGTGCACGCAGAGCGAGTCGTGCACAGACATGACGCGTGCCACGGCACCATCGACGCTGGACGAGTTGATTCCCAATTGCAGCTGCACCGGTCCGCTGTTTTACGTCAAGAATGTGCAATCGATCTACGTCGACGCGCAGCAAATGCAAGACCCGCAGGCGGTGCTGCAAACGCAAGCGGCGATCAAGCAGCACATCATGAACGTTGGGCCGGTCGTTGCAACCGTCAACATCTTTCAGCCGTGGATGTCGGGGCAGTATCAGAACGGCAACGCCAGTGGGAATCCCGCAAATCTATTTATCGAAAACCAGGACAACCCCGGCGCCTTTGTCGGCTCGCACGCGCTCCGTGTCGTCGGTTTCGACGTTGCGCCGGTGCACCGCTCCTTCTTCACGTCGACACAGCAGCAGCATCTCGAGTTTGACGGACAAGACATGACCACGATCCCGTTCTGGATCTGCGCCAACTCGTTCGGAACGGACTGGGGTGCGAGCAAAGGCTACGTCAACATGCCCTTTTTCGGTGTCAACGTCAACTCGGTCATTGAAGCGCAAGTCGTCTTCAAGGCACCGAACGGCGTATCGACGACCTCGAACGGCGTCGTCGTCTTTGAACCCGTGTGAGAGTGAATGAACGACAGTTACGCGCCGACCGGCATCGGCGCTTGCGACGAACCAACTTTCTTCCACAACGTTTCAATGACTTTTTGATCCTCCATAGGCAGATACTGGAGCGTCTCGTCATCCGTCGGTTTGTAGCGCAGTTCTTCAACGACTTGATTGCCCAACTCGACGCCCTCGTCGCCGAGTTTGGCGGCAAACAGAAAGAGAGGGGGTCCGAGAAGCGCCTGGCTGAACGTGAGAAAGTTCTTCGAACTGCTCCCTAAAATCTCTTTCGCAATGGACAGGCGCTTGGTCGAATCGATTCCTGACTGCTCAAAATATGCCAAGAGCACCGTGGTCGCCGCTGCGTAAACCTTCTTGTCCGTCTGCCCCTCCTTTTGCGCAGCGGTCAAGGCCTCCTCCATGCAAGTATCCGCTGGTGCCTGCATCTTGTCGCGCATGTGGTGATGGAGTTCCTGCAAAGCCGCGCCAAAGAACAACTTGGTGTTGCCCGTCGATACACCGATGCACCGCGTCAACTGGTTCGCTATCCGTCGACACAAGTTATCATCCTCTTTCGACAACGAGAGCAATGGGTTGTAGGATTCGTCCAACGAAACGAAAATTTGCTTCGCATCGTTTTCGTTCCATGACATCTTCGACAGTCGCTCCAAGACGTTTTTCATGATTGAGCGCCAGTCTTCGAAACTTGCGCGCTGCTGCTGCTGTTGCTGTCCCTGAGTCGATGTTTGTGAGGGACGGCCGGTTACGACGGTCGACAGTCTTGATAGTGGCGCTTGCTGAATCAGTCGTGACGGTTCGTCGCGAAGCGCAGTCATTTCGACCTCGGATGCCTGTTGTGGCGTGCATGCCGCCTCCGTTACGAACAAGTGTAGAAAGAGTGCTGCATGCACAATCAGGAGCAGCACCGTTACCACTTTCAAGACCCGTGAAGGGTTGAAGGGTGCCAGCAGAGCCAGCATCACCAGCGTGCCGCCGATTGCGACGGCGTGTGTCCACATGGCAAAGGCGTAGGAAGTGCACGCGCATCCGGAACGCAGGAGCCCCCACGACTTGATGCTCGCGCAAACCAGGACAGTGAGGACAACAACGACTGTGACGATGCGCCACACGCGTGCGTTTTTCTTAGCAATGACGGGTGATCGACGACGCAGCAGCACCGTTTTGACGAGAAAGCCGAGGTCCACGAGCAGCAAGACAGCGGTTACGATCGTAATGCCCGGATGTAGGGAATACCTCTTTGTGATCATTTGTGTCAATGTCTCGGTGGTCAATTCTTTTATGTTCCGTGTGCATTTGTATGCTGCATTTGTATGCGTTCGCCGGATTTTTTTTGCGCAACGAGAAAAGAATCGTGTCATGAATGTCATGAACGACGACGACAGCGCCGTCGTGCTGACCGGCGAGTACGGCACCGCATGGGCCAACACGATCCCAAGCGCCGGTCTCGTGCCGGGTCAGGTCTTTGTCCGCGCGTCGCCCCACTCCGGAACGGCGTATCGCGACCCGCTCGAGCAGCAAAAGGCGGCGTGCACGGCCTTTGTGACGCGATCGTGCCTTCGCGACCCCTTTCCCTTTATGCACCTCGTTGTCGACCGCCTCACTACCACACTCGAAACGTTTGGCAAGACGCATCACGTGTCCACACCCATTCTGGCCTACAAGGGCGGAAACGTCTTTCTCGCCATTTACCGCGCCTTTGTGAAGCAGTTTCCCGAAATGGCGCGTGCGCCGCTCCTGCGGGGCTTTGCAGACGCC
>RGVZ01000343.1 GCA_010029825.1 bacterium
GCGTCACGCAAGCGAGCGTAGTCGAGCAATCGCATAAGAGAAACGATGTAGAGGTAATAGTCCTCTTCACGAGCAACTCGGTTCTCAAGGAACAGCGTGACGCCGTCACTGACCGTTTCTCGTGACATTGGCGTTCTCCTCGTACACACGAGGCAGAAAAAAGGCGTTCATGTGCGCCGCACCGTCTTTTTCCTTCACTTGGTGTTGATCATGCTTTTCATGCTCCCATACGCCAGCGCCATCATGATGCAGTCGCTGACATCGTCGCGCTTCGACAGCGTCGACAACCAATCCAGCGCGACGACGTCGTTTTGCTCTTGGAGCAATCGAGCCGTTTCCGCGACGGTCCACGCCTTGCGGTCCCGCTTCAAGCGAAACGTTTGTCCGAACGCGCGCGTCTTGTGCTTGGCAGCCATTTCGAGGACGTGCACGTGCGTCGGAAATCGCAAGAGGAAGTAAGCCACCGCGTGCTGCGCCAACTTGAGTGCGCGCACGTTGCACGCGTGCCGCGACTGCATCTGCTGCTCCACGAGGATGATCGGCCGGCGAGCCTCCTCTTGCGTCCACAGCCACGCAATCGTGTCCAGCAGCGTCCACAGCCGCCGCGCCGTGGCAAAGGACGTGTGCGCGGTCGTTTCGGACTGCAAGTCCCACAGTCGCACGAGGACGACGTCCCATTGGCGTGTATCACGTGCCGTAAAGCGCAACGCGGCCAAACCGAAATTTCGCTCCCCAATGTCGACGCCAATCACGAGTTGCGACGCACTCATTTTCGTTCGTCACTCCTCTTTTCGATAAGTGATAACTATCCTTGCCAAAACGTCGTCCATCGAAAGAGAACGTGACCGCCGACAATGTGGGAGCACTCTTGCACACGCAACGGTGCGAGGTAGAGACGCGCAGGCCGCTCCGCCCATCGCGCATCTTGCCATTCGGCACGCAGGGACCGCGTCGTCGGCTCGAAGCCTTCCACGCTCAGTGTCCACGCTTCGTTAGACGACGCGTCAAGGTCCCGAACATGCACCCCCGCAAACGTGACGGTCGCCGGACACACGACCAACGGGAAGGTCATGTTTTCCTCTTGATGTGGATGCGGACCTGCGCTCTGAATCGTCAGCATGATTGGTTCGTGGTGGGGGAAGGCGATGCGCACGTGCCGCGGCGTGCAGCGCGTGGACGGATGCAAGACGATCTCGACCAGTTGCAGTTGCCAAACCGTCTTGTCACACGACGGTGGTGCGGTGGAATGCGCGCGAGAAACGGCAACGTCGCAGGCTAGAAGAACGTCGACATGGCGCAGGCGGTCCTCGTCCGGGCACGGGCGGATGCGCACGCGATCGTCTCGTCTTGGTAAGCGCTTCTGCGCAGTCGTCAAACGACCATCCAGGCCTCCGAGGTCGTGCGCTGCCTCCAAAGGCGCTGGCCGACGCGTTTCCCGCAGCAGCGAGAGCAAGAGGACAAAGAACAGCGTCAACAGCAGCAGGAGCAGGTGCGGCCAATCGTGGTCGCGTTTCCACTGGAGCCGTCTCCGAATGGACCATACGACGGCGTCGTCGCAGCGTGCCACCGCCTCTTGACGACGACGCATCATGGCGCCCATCGTGAGGAGCAAAAAGGCGTGGGTGGTGAGGATGTGCACGGACAGCACGGCCGTCGCGCCGGCGGAAAAGGCGGCGGGAAGGTAGTAAAAGACGAGAAATTCCATGATGATGGTCCACATGGCCGGCCGCGGAACCAACGGCGGACGCAATCGCAAATGCGTAAACATGATTGTTCCTTTTCTATCCCCTTTCACTCTCTTGCGTAGATGACGACTCACAGATACACGCAAAAACTGAATGAGCGTTGGATCGAAAAGCATGTTATTGATCGCGTTTGCACGTGTTTCGCATTTGGTTGCTTCGCAATCTGACAGATCCGTGTCGATGTGCTATGCGACGACTGGTGTTTGGCATGTTTGACACAGAAATCATGAACGACATGCCCACCGACGTTCGTGACTACGTGCTGCGCTTCCTACGGCCTTTCGATCGGCTGCGATGGCTGGCTGCGTTTACCGCACCAGAAACGGACGCGTTGGACGACGCATTCTCGCGATCCGAGGAACTGTCGTTTCCACTCGTCACTGTGCTGCACATTTACACAGGCAACAACGTGGCGCCACAAACGGATGTTGACCTGTTCTTGTGGAAATGGGCCATAGATGCAATCGATGCGACGAACACGTACACGAAAACACTTCGTCTCGTCATTGACGAGGTCGATCGTTTCGAGCAGCGCAGTGTCGAGCGTCACTTTACCGACTGCTGGACGTCGTACGGCGGCCGTTTGACGCTCCGCGACGACCAGAACGCCGTTGTGCACGCCATGCACGCCCCCGCGCGTCGACGCGGGTGGTCGACCCATGCCGCCGGTGCACTGCTCGAGGGCGTCTTGGGTCGAAACGAGCGCACGCTATCGTACGGCTTTGGCGACATGACGTGGTAGTCAGTCGCTCATAGTGAATCACCGCAAGGTAAAGAGGAACTGCGTTTGCTGCAGCAAACCGACCATTTCGTCTCGAAGATTGAGCAAGGCCTTGGCGGACCCGTCGGTGGGAAGACGACGGTCGAGACGCAGCAGCATGGCGATGAGCGCCTGCACGGTCGCGGGCATGTCCTTGGCGGCGTCGCCCATGTTATGGAGGATGAGGACGCGCTGCGCGGGCGGGAGACGGACGCGGCCGTAGGCGCCTTGCAGCGTCTCGACAAACTCGTCAATCTTGTCACCCAGGTCGTCGAAAAGCATGTCCGAGGCTTTGTGGCGGCTGTACGAGTGCGTTTGCCAGTGGTACAGCTTGACCTGGGCTTGAAAACGCAAGAAGGAGGTCACTAACGTCGCGAGCACGCGTTTGGAAGGCGTCGTCGTTGTCGTTGTCGTTGTCATTCTGGTCATTGTGTCGTGCGCAATCAATCTACGTGTTTGTATATACGGCAGAAACAGAACGAAATACACGTCGCTGCGGTCGACTGTTGATTTTTTTTTTTCTCTTTCCGGATAAACGAAACTTTGACACCACACCACTCCGATGGCCCAATACACCACCTCGAACCTGACTTCCGGGTTCATCGATCTGGCCACCTATGACGAACTGGAGAAGTACATGTACGGCGGCCTCGACGCCACGGCCTACTTTGTCCGCTGGACGCGCCGCGCCACTTGGTTCACCCAGGTGCCCGTCGCCCTTTCGCGCGCCTCGGGCACGCCCGGCTGGAACCAGGACTGGTCCGTGACCAT
>RGVZ01000344.1 GCA_010029825.1 bacterium
TTGCCCGTCAGCGGGTCAACCGGCAGGGACGCATCCTCTCGGCACGTTGTCGGGAAAACCCATGCTCCGCACTCGCACGACTCGCCAGACGGCGATCCGCAGTCCCTTGTCGCCTCCTCAAACGTGGCCCCGCACTCGTCGCAGTCAAATCGCCGCCACCCCTGCGAAATGATCCGTTTTGGACGCAAGCCAGAACCACGCGATGCAGAAGACCGCTCATTCGTATCGTTCATGTTTGCCGCCTCCTTTGTTCGCGGCTTGTGATCTTTGGCGTTATAGGCACTGGGTAACGCCTTTGGCGGCGTACTTGTTGGCGAACTTCTTGAGCCCATCGACGTTGTCCTTGATGTGCGGCAGCACGGTGGCGACCCAATCCGCGTCAATGTATTGGTGCCCCTTGAAGGTCACGACCGTTTGGCCGGCGTCAGCAGCCAAAATCACTCCTTCGTACTCGTCCTTGAACCCGATGGCGGCCGACATGAAAACGCGGCCGTTCTCCTCGACCAGCAACTTCCGCTTCCACCGCTGCGGGAGCATCCTCTGAATCTCCGCCCAATCCATTTCGATGAGTCGCACGTTGCTCATGTGGTACGTCCTATAACCAGTCGATGCAGCGGACTCCCGGTTTCCGCCTTGTGGTGATTGTTCGTCAGTGGCCGGGAGCCGCTGATCTTTCGTGTTCTCATTGATGGTGATCGCACGTTACAGGCTCCCGATCCCGCATGAAGGCCGCGATGGCCTCCACGCCGACCGGCCGAAACCCGTGACAGTCCACTCCAACGTCCATCGTCTTGCCGCCAATGTCCGACAGGCTGCCGTGGCTGTGCCCGTGCAGGTGCCACGCGCCCCTGTGCATCTGATTCCAGACTCGCATCGCGTAGTGAAACATGACGATCCGTTGCTTGTGCGGCCCACCGAAATCGACCTTGATCTCATGGTAGTCCTTCACCATCGTCCATCGCGGATTCTTCTTGACCTCGTCTCTGTCATGGTTACCGCAGATCAGCCACTTCTGGCCGTTTAGTCTGGCAAGGATGGCGTCGATAGGAGCGGCGTGCTTATTGCCCCATGAAAGGGCAAAGTCCCCCAAATGGAAAACCACATCGCCCGGCAGGACGCATTCATTCCAGCGAGCAACCATCGTCTCTGTCATTTCCTCCAAGCAGGCGAATGGCCGCCGCGAGTGTTCAATGATGTTCGCGTGATTGAAGTGCGTGTCGCTGGTGAACCAGAAAGCCATGAGAACCAAGCATTGGAGCGGACTCGCGATCACGCTCTGCGGTATGGATAAGTGAGCGGTCGCGAGCCGCTCAATGCCGCCGTTCTGTGGCTACTTGCCGTCCGTTGGTGGCTCAAACGACATCGCCGTTGGCGGCGGGCCGTCCTTGCGGTGCGTCGGCTTTGTCGGCGTCCAGTCCAGTTCCTTGAACGCCCACCCTTCGACGGCCGCCTGCTTCCATGTCTCGTCCATCTGCTGGGCCATTGCAATCTGCAACGCCTGCGCCCAAGAGATTGAGACTGAGCATGGCGGCAGCGTTGAAGGCCACATCACAGAGTCATCGTCGCACATCGTTCACCTCGTTTTCCTGCGCTCACAGAACCAAGCGATGCAGCGGACGAGCCGCTGATCGCAAGCGTTCTGTGGCTACTTGCTCGTCTCGGGCGGGGCCGGGAGCGGCATCCAGTGAGTCGGCCCATTCGGAATCACCCATCCGTAGAGCGTGTCGATCCACTGACCGTCGCGGCGGTATCCGAACACCACCCGCTTGCCTTGCCATGCCAGCACCACCACGCCGTCCTCCGGCATACGCTCCGTTGCCGGAATCCACCCCCCACTCATATTCGTAATCCGTCGCTTTCCGTTAGTTTTTCAATACGTTTGGGGTTCGCCACAGAACCAAGCGATGCTGCGGACGGAGCCGCAGATCGCATCGTTCTGTGGCTACTCGTCGGTTTTTGGAGTGGCACGGAGCGCGTCGCACTCATTCTCCCGTGCTTCGATGTAGCGGACGATCTTGGCAAGGAACTCTGACGCAGAGCCTCTCTCGCCGTGAACGTCAACCACGCGCACTCCGAGCCGGTCGCACTCGGCACCCAACTCCTCAAGTATCTTGAATGCGTGTCGCATCGCAGCCTCCTTTGTTCGCCCGATCCTACGCGCACAGAACCAGCGGATGAAGCGGACGGCGTGGCCGCCGCTTATCCTGCGTGTTCTCAGCCTAGCCGTTCCAGCAGGCCCCGAAGCGACGCCGCCTCCTCCGCGTCGCGTCTCCCGTCGCCAAGCGCGGCCTCTGCGTCCAACGTCGCAATCGCCCACTGAATAGCCTCCCGCTCCTCGTCGGTGAGCGCAGTGCGCTTTCGCAGTCGTTTGAGTTCGTCGTTTTTTACAAGTGTGAAGTCCGCCCAAGTTGACATTTTGATGATCCTTCCGACCTGATCTGCATCTACTAGCATCGTCACAGTCACGGTCGGCTCCTTGTGGACGTTGACATCAATGCGGATGCCCTGCGTCAGTGCCGGGTCGGCTCCGATGGTTTCGGCAAGCCTGCCGGTGAGTTCAGCGTGAGAACCAACGGATGCAGCGGACAGCGTTGCATCGTCTTTTGGCATGGGGAGTCCTTTCATCGCTGCCGCTGATCCTGTGCGTTCTCAGATCAATCCCGCCAGCCTCTTGCGAAGTTCCGTCAAAGCCTTGCGTGCGTTCCGCGATTCTGGCGTGTTGATCTTGTAATCCTTGTCCACAACCTGACTCGTCCAAGGGTCGGTCTGGTCAATGAATCGCTTGATTCGGTCAAGCAACTGGCCGACGCTGGCCCGCTTGGCGTCGAATCGCTTTTCGCCTGCGTAGAGTGCGACAACTTCCCCACCGAAAGCGTTCGCTTTGTCCTTCGCAACGGCCTCCAAAAGGTACACAGCCTCCACCCCACGATCGCTCAATCTCGCCCAAGCAAGGGGCTCCTGTGAGTCACGCATTGCTTCGCAGCCGCGCTCTTCTCGGTCGTTCGCCTCTCGCGTCAACTGAGCCGCCTTTTGATATTCAGCCGACCCATCATCCTTGATTTCAAAATGCAGCCCAGCCGCATCCTCTGTCACTTGTGCCTTCATGTGTGCCTCCAAGAGAGAACCACGCGATGGAATGGACTGCTCTGCTTCGTCTGTCATGGTGTCATGCTCCTGTGTTCGCAGCCATTCATCTCTGGCGTTCTGCGACTACTCGTCGTCCTCGTACGGCTCGTAGGCTTCGGTCTCCAGCAGGCGGGCCAGCCTTG
>RGVZ01000345.1 GCA_010029825.1 bacterium
TCGTCATTCTGACGCGAAGCGACTCGTCATTCTGACGCGAAGCGACTCGTCATTCTGACGCGAAGCGACTCGTCATTCTGAGGCCCGAAGGGCCGAAGAATCCTCTCTTCAAGAAAGGATTCTTCGGGCTACGCCCTCAGAATGACGGGGCTACGCCCTCAGAATGACGGGGCTACGCCCTCAGACTGACGAGGCATCAATCAACAGCGCTGACTACCATCACGTCGTCGATGAACCAGCCATCGCGGCTGATGGAGGAGTCCGACGACAGGCGGAAGCGGACCTGGAACGACTTGTTGTCACCGAGGACACTGGACAGATCGTACTGCTTCGTCGTCCATTCGCTCATGCCAGTCACAGAATCAATACGCGACCAGTCGCGTCCGTCAGTCGAAATCTCGATATAACCATTGTCGTAACGGTTCTCGAGGTTATAACGCATGCGGACCACGAGAGAAGAATCCAGGTTCGTAATCGTCCAAACCGGCAACGTCAGGCTAGTGTTGGCGTTTTCGCGATAATCCGCGCCCGGGCTGTCCGAGAACACCTTGTTGTCCGGATCGTCCGCGGTCGGAGCGTCCTCGAGACCCCACGTGCCGTCGAAAGTCACGTCGTCAAGAGAGCTCGCCGTGTTGCGCGCGACGACCTGGACTTGCTTCACCGCATACGGGACCGACGCGGACACTGCGCTGACATTGCCAACATTGTCCATCGCGCGGATCGCCAGGTAACCGGAGCTATTCAACGTCAAACCGTTGATTTGTACGGTACCTTCACGGGTGCCCGCATCGACAGTGATCCGCGCAGCGGCCTTGCTTGCGGAAGCCCAGTCAGCCGGCGTCACGATCGGGGTCTGGGACACACGAACTTCGTATGACTTTGCAAGACCGTTATCGCCATCGTCACCGGACAAGTTGAAACTGAAAGTCACGGAGTCGCGGGTTGTTGCCTTCGCGCGGATCCCGGCGACCACGCCCGGCGCGATGCTGTCAACTTCGAGGGCGTTCTCAAGATTCAAACGTCCGCCTGTCGTCGTCTTTCCCTGGAGCGAATCAATCTGGTCCGCGCCATTCAACAACCGGGCCTTGATCTGGCTCGCGCCCAGGTCCGGGAACGCTGCTTTCACCAAGGCTGCCGCGCCAGCGACGTGCGGGGTGGCCATGGAGGTGCCGCTGTACTTCGTGTAACCATGGTTGTCAGGGATCGAGCTAAGGATATCAACCCCGGGAGCGCCGATGTCCACCGAGTTCGCGCCGAAGCATGAGAAGTAAGCCATGCCGTCATTGTGATCCGTCGCGGCGACGGCGATCACGTTGTCGTTTTGGTACGAGGACGGATAGTGCGGATCGACGTCGTTGTCATCCGAGCTGTTGCCGGCAGCCGCGACGAAAAGGATGCTCTTCTGCTCGGCTTCCGAGATGGCTGCCGCCATCGTCTCGGAGAACCCGCCGCCGCCCCAGCTGTTGCTAGTGAGCGTAACACCCAGTTTCGTTCCGTACTCGATCGCCTTGACCGCATCTTCAAGGGTCCCCGATCCGCCACCGGACAGGAACTTGATACCGACCAGGCTGACGTCCCAGTTGACGCCAACAACACCGACACCGTCATTGCCCTTGCCACCAATCGTGCCCGCGCAGTGCGTGCCGTGGCTGTTGTCATCCATGGGATCATTGTCGTTGTTGACGAAGTCCCAGCCGTGGAAGTCGTCGATGAATCCATTGCCGTCATCGTCAATACCGTTCGTCCGCTTGTCACGACCTTCGGCATCGAGTCCCGTCTCGCCAGGGTTCGTCCAGTAGTTGGGAGCGATGTCAGGATGCGTGTAATCGATACCGGTGTCGATCACGCCGACCAGTACATTCTTCGATCCGGTCGAAACTTCCCACGCCTCGGGAGCATTGATGTCGGCGCCGGCCTTGCCACCCGTCGAGCCATCGTTGTGCATGCCGTAAAGCTGGTTGAATTCCGGATCATTCGGGAACTTGGCGTCCATGCGGATGATCGTGTTGGCCTCGACGTAGGCAACGTCAGGACGCGCAGCGATTTGCTTTGCGACAGCCTCGAGGTCCGTTGCGGATTCCTTTGAAGCACCGATCAGGGGGAACGTGACCTTCATCGCGCCAGTCCGCGAGAACGGGATCGCGCTGAACGCGCCATATTGCGCGAGGGTGCCCATGGCGGACTTCTGCGACTCGGTTCCGCGCTTGAACTTCACAATCAACTGACCAGGTACATGCTCGCGGTCCAAGTTGAAGTGCGCGCTCTTTTTTGCCGGAGCCGCGACCGCGATGCTCGCGCCCGCGACGAGGCCGGCTGTGAATGCGGCACAAAATGCCGACAACCCGATACGACTAACTTTGCGGAGCTTCGATGCAGAACGCATGGGACCCCCAAGTCCGGTGGTGAAAATAGAACGCTTTTTCGGAAGTTACTTAAAGTATACCGGCAGGCAAAAATTGTTGTCCAGCTGGCCAGTTATCAGGAAAGCAAATGAATCAGCCCTGCCCCGGAATCATGGGGCGGAGCCGTCTTTTTTGCGGACTTACCAAGTCGCGCGAGGCGTTCAATCGCGATGACGCGCCATGGGCCGTTACCGGGAGGGATCAGACATCGACCTGACTCTGGTCACTGGACCATTCAACCATTCCAATCTTCTGCGTCTGAGTCAGAAAATTGATGACCTCATGCTCCCCTACAAAGTGGACCTGTTGGCCATTCACGAAATTGACAGCCCGCCCTTTTGGATGACATCAACCGCGTTGGAGTTGATGTTCTCCCGTAGCCGCTCCAATCGCGTATTCCAATGCGGGCGGCTCTGCAGCATGACGGACTCGAGTCAATCTTCCAAAATCGAGTAGATCGAAGTCGGATTGCGGCGCGAGATGCCCTTGAAGTTGTAAATTTTGCAGTTGCACGGGTCGGGGTGCGGCAAATCACTCGACCTGAGTTTTAATTCGTCCCCGAAAATCCCGCTCAGCTCGACCTCGCACCCTTTGGCCAGGGTGACGTAAGAAGGACCATCGTCCACCTCAAGGTCAAACAAATCGCGGTCCATGACAGCACTGCGGACCATGGATACATCAAGGCGGTGAACAATCCGAACCCGGCTGCTGCTGATGTTCAGGGCGTCTTCAAAGTTGTATTTGGTGGCATCGTGGTAAGTGTCGCAGTTGTGAATAACCAAAGAGCCGCTTAGGTTGAATTCCTTGATGGCTGCCGCTGTTGTCATCAGCTGGCCATCGAGAACATCATCAAG
>RGVZ01000346.1 GCA_010029825.1 bacterium
ACGATGCCGTCGTCACGACCTTGAGCCAGAACAAGGTGATGGTCAAGCAGGCTCTGGACGCCGCCACCAAGGGCGACGGCCTGGGTGCGAAGATCCGCGATAAGATTGCCCGAATCATTACCGATGGCGGTCTCTCCATTGCCCCCGCGGCCCGCGCCCGTGCCGACGCCCTCGCAGCCTTCCAAGCAATCTACGGTGTCGGTCCCAAAAAGGCAGAGGAGCTCATCACCGCCGGCTACACCACTATAACGGAGCTACGCGCCGCCGCGGCAGCCAATCCGAAGCTGCTAAATCGCAACCAGACCACCGGTCTCCGCTACTACGAACCGCTCCTGGAGCGCATCCCGCGCGCCGAAATGGACCGACACGCCGCGCTGCTGCTTTCCGCCAAGCCCGCCGCCCTGGACGGTGAGATTGTCGGCTCTTACCGTCGCGGGCGCCCCGACAGCGGCGACATCGACATGCTGCTGACCTGTCCGGCTGGTGCTGGAGCCGCGGCCACCGCACTGACCGACTTTGTGACGGCCCTCCGCGCCCGCGGCTACATTCGTGAGGTGCTGGCCCACGGAGAGCACAAGTGTCTGGCAATCGCTGCGCTGCCAGAGGCAGCCGGCATCCCGCGCCGTCTGGACCTGCTGATTACGCCGCCCGAGGAGTTTCCGTTTGCAGTTCTCTACTTTACGGGCAGCGACGGCTTCAATGTGGCGATGCGCTCCCACGCCCTGGACCGCGGCTACACGCTCAACGAGCATGCGTTGACCCACCTGAAGACAGCCCGGCCGGCCCTGGGGCTCCGCAGCGAGCGCGAAATCTTCAAGGCGCTAGGCGTCCAGTGGCGAGAGCCGCATGAGCGGACAGGGGCGGAGGCGCTGGTTGTTATCCCGCGCTAACCAAAATGACCCACCTGTTTCTTATTAATTAAACCTCTTTTCCTATTTTGGCCCTCTATCTAGCAGCCCCAGCGCAGCCACGGCGCGATGCCGAAGTGTCCCTGCGATACAACATAGCCAGAGCCCTCCATCCAGCGCATGTCCGCAACAGAGAACGCCGTATTGTCGGCAACGGGGACCCAGTCGTACACACCCGTGCTCTTCAGCTGGCCAACCAGACGGCGCACGGTCTCAGAAGGCTCAGGCAGCTTGCCGGTCAGCAGCTGGAGTGCGGAGGGGGTCGCCGCCTCAGCCTCTCCCAGATGCTCACAGCTGTTGGTAGCAGGCGTCCCCTCCTCAACAATCTCCACCTCGGTGTCGGTGTCGGTGTCGGTGTCGGTGTCGGTGTACTCCTCCACCTCAGGGTAGAATTCAGTGTACCACTGCTCCAGATACGCGAAGCCGTCTCGCGCAACCTTGTACTCCGTCGCATCACCCTCCAGCGTATCCCACAGGTCGTAGTAGCGGTTATCCTCGGGGTCCACAATAGCCCGCTTGAGATCCTCGTCCTGCACGTTCGCCACACAGTTCGCGAGCACCCACAGAGAGTTCTCCGCCTGCGCCTCTGACGCATTGATGACATAGTCGTGGATCATCTGGTGGAACGGGTCCTCCTCATTGCCCAGGCTCCGCAGGAACAGGTCGGCCACCCCCGGCTCGCACACGTAGTTGGAGAGAGTCCAGTGGACCTCGCGCAGCGGCGCACGGTTCTCAAAGAGCCACTTGAACCAGGTCATCACATCGGCGTAGTTCTCCGCAGTGATGGCACCGTTCTTCTCAGATAGCGCCCCGATACATGCTGCCACAGCCTTCGCATCCACATCCATCCAGTCCTCCAGGTCGTGTACCAGGGGCAGGAAAGTGGAAACAGAAAGGTTATCCGTATAGCCTAGCAGCAGAGAGACCGCCCAGAAGTAATCGCTCATCGCGTTGGGCGGCAGATTCTTAAACGACTCAAAGCACGGGAAATACTTTTTGATGGTACTGGCATTCTCCGTGAGGCGATTGCGCAGAATCTCTTTTAGCCGGGTGTTCTCAGCCGCACCGAAGCTGGTCCGCATAATGTTGCGGTTGCGCATCAGATTGTGAACCAGAAATGCTGCCGACCGCTGTCCATGAAGTGCGCCATAGCTCGGGTGCTTCCAGCAGCCGGCATCATCAAACAGCATATTGCAGATAGCGGGGAACTGTTTGAAGGTCAGCGTCACAGCCTGATAGCGGATGACATCATAGTCAGATGCGAGCATCAGACCCGCCGTCCAGAGCGCAGCGCTCCGCAGCTCATCACTGGTGTTGGCAATGTTTCCAATGATGTTAAAGATCTGGCGGATGTAGTTGTGCTTGACTACCAGGTTCAGCAGCGCCTCGGCATCATCGGCACTGTCCTCCTGAATAATCGCCTCACCGATCTCATCCAGCAGCTTTACAGGGGTGCGAATGAACGCAGTGCGCAGGGACAGCTCAGTGTACTTGGTGATCATCTTGGAGGCAGTGGTGGACATTGCTTCTCGTCGTACCTGACGCGGGCTGGTGGGCGGGGGCGCGGCGTCAACTTTGGGGGGGCGGGCTAATGTCCTGAAAGGATATTAGACCGTCTGACGACGATAGGAGTCTCACGGACCGGAATCGAACCAGCAACCTAAGGAGCATTATCTAGCAGAACACTGCCGCTACAATCCTCCGCTCTACCATTGAGCTACCGCGAGTGACGACGCGAGGAGGGATCGAACCTCCGCGGGCAAAGCCCATTCAGTTAGCAACCGAACCCATTAACCACTTTGGTATCGCGTCTATGCGAGAGATGGATTTGAACCACCGGCCTCCTGGTCACTTTGCGCAGGCCGCCGCCGCGCAAACCGCATATGAGCCAGGCGCACTACCGCTGTGCTATCTCGCAACCAGAGAGATTACTCCCTCCATTATTGCCAGAGATTTTCATCACCCGGGCTGAACGCAGACGCCCCGCCCCTAAATGTAATCGCATTCCTCCACCTGCCACCCACCGCCCCCTGCCCCTACCCCCGCCACAATTCGCATAGGCTTCCCGCATCCCCAAATCAGCCCTTCGCGCACCAGGCGTTCGCATTCAGCCCGTGGCGCATGTGGATTAATGGGACGCCCATCCGCCCGCATCACCCCGTGCCGGAGAATTCGGCAGTTGAAATCGTGCTCCTTTATCACAAACGGCGCCCCACAGTGAACACAGTTAAACACATGCGTTTTCTCTGCCAAAACAGATGTCTCCATCTCAATTCCCCAACCATCAGAGTGATCACCCAGCGCCGTAGACATCTCTATCTGCTACGTGCCTA
>RGVZ01000347.1 GCA_010029825.1 bacterium
CGCCGGCCAGTGCGTAGTCGCGCTTGAAACGCGAGCCGCCAAGCAGGGTAGCCAAAAAGTCTTCTTTATCTTTATCGGTCACGTCGACGTCATACTTCTGCTGCATGTCCCAGCCGCATCGCGGGCAAAACGGTAGGATTACCATCGGCGGTACGAGGCTCGGTTCCGGTAGCGTTTCTTCTGTCGCCGGCTCTTCTGCAGGTTGCTCTGGTACCGCAGCGGGTGTTTCGCCCGCGGTCGCCTCTTCGCGATCGTCAATAATCTCAGTGCCGCCCTTGAGCTTTTCGTACATCTCGCGCACCGACTCCGACATGTTCTCTGTTTCTTTTTCGAGCTGCGCCTTGTCGGCTTCTGATTTGGCCACGCCTTTTGCCGCCTTCAGCATTTCTTTAATTTTTTCGATGTCCTCTTCTTTCATGATCTCTTTGTCGATTAACACGTCGACGCGTTTCGACGGCGGCAGCGTGTCTTTGACCTGCAACATGAACGGGCCCAGATCCGCGGGGATAGGGTCGTTGTTGCGCCAGCCAAACTGCTCCAGCGTCTTCTTCGTGAAATCGGACACGTAGGGGTTTTCTACCAGCTCCATGGCAGGCTCCTTCATTAAGTGCGCGGAATGATTGGATAGTTACCGTTGATGATCTTCGGCTGATTCGGCTTAAACTCTGGTTCTGCGTATTCAGACGAAAGACCCGGAGCCGTGCCGCGGGACTGGTCGATATACCCGTCCTCGATTTGCACGATCTTGAAGTCTTGTTCGACGTACGCTGGTTCTGAATTCAGCCACTTGTCGCCGGGGAACGGGAAGGTCTTGCCACATGATTTAGCCGTCACAGGCCGCTCCGTCCACTTCTCTGGGCTCTTTCCACCCAGCCGCGCCATCTGCTGCCACCGGTCTTCGTACAACATGAAGTCCGGGATGTTGTAATCCTCGTCGCGCCGGAACGAGAACTCCATGATCGTCATAACTTTTTCGTTGCCGGCGCGTTTTTCCGTGTACCACATCTCTTGCAGTTTTTGCGTGTCGATCTGGTTGCCTACGTTTGGAATCTCGACGTCGATAAGGTTCTTAAATCGCTCGACGGCTGCGCGCACCTGTCCTTGGCAGTCACCGTCGCACGGCCCCACGAAAATTGCGCCCTTCGCTGCAGCTTCGGTGAGGATGTGCCCTTTTGCCACAAGTACGCTGCCGTCGCATAGCACATTGCCGTCGCAGAAGATGTCGCCGTCTGTGCCGATCGGACCACAAAGGCACGTAACACTTTGCTGGAACAGATTGGCCTTGTTGGTGCCGCCGACTTTCTGTCCGCCAAAGAAGTGGTAAACAGAACCAGATTCTTTGAGGTAGTTGTACAGGTTATTGGACTTTGTAATGACGTCGTTTGAGCCTTGAGCGGCGTCAAGCACAATATCGCCGGGCTCTACCTCGCCGCCACCCGTGCGCATGTAGATCTGCTTTGCCAGTCCCACCACGTTCGAGTGCGGTGCGCGCGCAACGACACCGGCAAACTTGATCTCGTCGCCGCAGGTTTCAAAGTCGTACTCGATCGTCTTGCCGCGCGATTCCAGCAGAATGCCGCCTTCACGATCTGTAGAATCATTGCCGGCAAGCACCAGCACGTTTCGCTCGGCTTTGATGCGGACGTTCTTTTCCGTAGCCGAGATGTCGATGCTCTTGTTCGCCCGCAGAATGACGTCGTTACCGCCCCACGCTTGCACGTCGCGGCCGCCTTTGAGCCACACGTCGCCCGGGGCCGAGATGATCACGCAGCCAGCTACCATTCGGATCTCGCCACCATACCCGTCGCCAATCACTACGCCGCCATCCTCCAGCAGCGAGATGTACGACTCCTGCTCGTAGAACTTTTGCTGGTTGTAGCGGTGGTCGATCTTCCACTCTTTTGGCGTCGGCTCCTTGAGATACATCGAGCCCTTGAGCTGACTGAACTCGGGGATCTTCTGGTTGACGTCAGCGTAGCCTTCTTGCCGCAGTTCTTGCTCTTCCCACGTCTTATAGTCTTTAGCGTGCCAGTAGAAGGGGTGTAGGCCGGCGTAATTAAACAAGTAGCCGTGCAGGTCGAGGACAGCCGTGGCGCGCTGCATGTTTGGCCACTTGCTATCCGTCGTTTTGATATCGCCCGTGATCTTGTGGTCCGGCCCAGAGCCGAACATGCTGGCGGCTTTGTAGTCACGCTCAGTGTCGTCGCCTTCGCCAGACTCGGGGCGGCGCAGCCTTTGCGGAATAGGCAGAAGGATGCGTTTAGATAACACAATCCCCTTGGACGATGTGATGAACCGGCGACCGTCTAGCCCGGTGTTGTCTTCCTGCAGGCCGTATACTGGTTTTTCTTCGTGGTCGCGTTCTTTGCTGCCGCCACCGCAATCCGGGGAGAAGCCGTCTTTACCGCGGATGCTGGATTCGTAGGGTGGTGTTGCGGAGCCAGCGCTACCCGGCTTATACGTCCAGCGCAGCACACCTTTTGGCGGCGCGTGAATGACGGTGCGCGAGCCTTGGCCCAGATAGCCGAAAAACTTCTGTGTGCGGTGATACGGCTGCTGGAACTCGTTATCGTTTTCCCAATGCGAGTAATACGGCACGCCCAGCGGACACTGATAGTCCTTCGGCTTGAACTCCTTGATCATGGGCATGCCGATTTCGATGTTACCGGCGGCTTCCCACGGATACGGCGAGTAACCAGTCGTGTCGTTGCACTCGGCCTGATCCATGTAGGCGTCGCGCTCGCTGCCGGCCGTCCACACCTGCATGTTCCAGCCGGCCACGCGCAGCAGCTGGTCGTGGTAGAAGCCGTACAGCCCGCAGAACTCGTTTACAGAGGCGCGGAGCATAAAGTCATCGACGGAGACGCCGATACCCGTGGTCGACACCGCGCCCCACTCGCTCGCAAGTGTCGCGTCCCACGGGCGCCAACACGACCAGTCGATCATCTGGCCGTTTAGCTTTTCTTTGATGTATTTCTTGTGGCAGTCGTCAACACGCTTGCGGCTGGCCTGCGATATGTAGTCGTGGTACGCCCGCTTTCCGATATCTAAAACGCTGGGCACAGAACCGATGATGTACGCTTGCCCGATCTTGTCGTGCACCATAACCACGACGGGAGTGCCCGGGGCGTACGTATTGAGCGCAGACGCCCCAAAGCACACCTGACTGGTGGTAGACAGCGCAGAGGCGATGATCGGCGCGCGGGACTTCTCGACGAACACCTTGTAGCAGTTGGCGA
>RGVZ01000348.1 GCA_010029825.1 bacterium
CCGCAATCAGCGCTGTTCTGGCAGTCTGTCGCAGACCCGCGGGTCGTGATGGATAAACGGAACAGCGGATTTCCGATGTTGTTGCGGTTGTCCGTGCTGTTCGCGTCCGGGTTGTCGTGCAACCACCCGCTGGGGCACATGATTGTTCCGGTTGATCCCTCTGGACTTGTCGCGGTTCCGTATCCCGGGTGCTTCAGGTTCATGACATGGCCGAGTTCGTGCGCCAGGTGGCGCAAGTCGATGCCCGCCGGAACCATACCGTCGCTGGTGATGATCTGCGCGGTCGCGTGACCAGTGCCGAAGGTCGCGCCGCCGCCCCAGAGCGACTCAGGTTCAAGGCTCTGTACGAAGAAGATCTCGATGCAGTCATCGTCATTGACGGTGCTCAGCAGTGCCCCCGCCTCGGATTCCGACAGTATTTTCAGGGTGGGGCTGACAATTTCCTTGAAGGGACGGACATCGAAGATGACGTCGCCCTTGCGCCACTCGCTCGTCGCCCCCGGCAGGCCGAATTCAAGGCCAGCCCCGGTCGGCGAGGCCTCGCCCGCGGAGGCGCGGATCCGGACAGGCTGCAGGCACAGGCGGCGAACAATCTCGAAGTTCGCGACGATCCAGTATTTCTGGACCGCGAACTTGCCCGTCACGGAAAGATTGAAGTCATTGATCTCCTGTTCGCGCATCCCGGCGGCGCGCATCGTCATCGAGACACTTGCCGGAATGTCCTCAACCCTGTTGGATTGATCCCCTGTCAACGGAGTGTCGAGTTTCAAGTTCAGGTTCATCGTCGCTGGCTGGCTCTTCAGGTCGAAGTCATCATTTCCGCGTGGCATTTGGGGCGGAAACAATTCCGTCAATTGCGCATAGTGCACGAGACCGTTGATCGAACCTCCGATGGAGCGCGTGTTCGCGTCATACCGGAACTTGGTTCCTTTCCCTTGCATGCGAAAAGACACAACGCTGTTGGCCTTGTTGCGTGGAACCCGGTTCGTGAGGAGGCGCTGGTTGACGTCGAATGCGGCGAAGGTCAATTCCTCGACTTCGACGGTGCCCTGCTCCAGGCCGCGTTTGGTGCCGCGGATGATCAACTGCAGTTGCCCCTTCAATTGTGCCTGCGTCCGTCCAACGGCGAGTTTTGTGTCCACCGTCTGTGATCGCACAAGCCTGAACGCGGGATCGGCGAAGACGGTGTCGGATGACCCGGCTGCCATTGCGGTCGCGGGCAGGCAACAAAGAAAGCCTGACAACACTCCAGATATCAGATGGCCTTGTTTGAACGTGCTCATGATGAATCCTCCCTTGTTTTCAGCACGCTGCAAGGCGTGAACCTTTTTGTGGCGATGGAGTAGGCATTGTTTTCAATGTGGACATGGTGGAATCCCACTGGATGCGCTTTTTGTACGTTTTCAAGGGAGTCACTTTCCAGTCATTACAGGCACTTATGGTTTGGTCCGTGACGAGCGCGACGGTGGCACGGGGGTTGCTCATACGCCGGCATCGAAACAAAGGAGTTCCCGTGAAAAAGATCGCTCTCGTCGTATTCGCAGGCCTGGCCACCGCATGTGGCGTCAACAACATCAACACCAGCAATGCCAAGTCAACCGCCCAGTTCCCGGTTCACCGCAGTGTCGGTGGCGAGGACGCCAACGCACTTTTCGCGGCTCTTGAAAATGCCGGAGTAAAAGCAGATACGGTTGATGGCCGCGTGATCATCGGCGCCGTGAACTTGTACGCGTCGACCCTGCACTGCCGCGTCATCATGAACGCGACCCAGGACGCTTCCTGTACGGTTGAGAAAGATTCGCAGAAACTTGATGTCGCCAGTGCCGGGATCGCGAAGGCTGCCGCCAACGCCCTCGATACAGCAGATGCCCGTGTTCCGCTCGCCGTCATCGGCGTGACCCACTATGAGGCCACCGATATCGAGTGTTCCAAGGCCGTTGGTCCCTATGGCACGGCAAAATGTGATTTCAACGTGAGTCTGCATAACAGCGACGAAAATGCCTCGATTTCAAAAAAGATTTCCGGCGATGAGGCTGAGACCCTTTACAAGTCGCTCGAGTCCGCGAATCTCAAGCCCGAGACGGTTGATGGCCAACCGATTTACGGAGCCGTCACGCTGAAGGCGGAAATGCTGACCTGCACCAAATCTTTTGACGCGAACTTCACCAAGTCGTGCGCGCTTTTCAAGGACGGTGTGCGCCTCGGCGAAATGAACTCGAGCCGCTTCGAGGACCTCGTTGACCTGTTCGAGAAGCACGGTGCCCAGGTTGGCCCGCGTCTGGTCGGCGCAAACCAGTACGCGATTGGCGAGATCTCCTGCCAGATGACTGTGCTGGCTCGCCCTGAATACAAGTGCTCGTTCGAACTGATGCGCTAATCGCGAGTTTCGAAAACGTAAATTCGCAATAATTTCGGGTATTTGGCGATCGTCGGACGCATGGCTCCAAACTCAGCTTCAGTGTTCCCGGAAAACTCCGATCTTCTCATAGAGATAAGGGGGATGGACGTGCGTCCAATCCGGAGAGTTTATTTTCGCGCATCGATTGCTGCGTCGCTGATGGCGATGTCCGTGGCGTGCAACAAGTCGTCTTCGTCTGGGGGTCGAGAGTCCGCTGAAGTTCCGGCAGGCATGGAGTTTACCGGTGTCCGTCCCATAGCCGGAAAGCCCGGCGACGAATTGGAGCTCACCGGCAACAACCTGAGTGGCTCCGTAGCTTCGTCCCTGAATTTCGGCGCGGTATCGGCACCCATAACGGTAACATCGACAACCACAGCGAAATTTGTCGTGCCAGACGGTCTCGGCCTTGGTTTGAAGCAGGCGACGGCAAGCGCAGGCGGGACTGAAGCAGGAAAACTTGCCATCGTCGCGACGTCCGCGACGAATTCGTTGCCAATCATCATCTCCGACCGATCGCAAGTGTGCAGCGATGTGACCTACATCAACGCGTCGGGGGATCAAGATACGGGAACCCGCGATTGCAGCGCTGGCGGAGGCGGTTCGACAGAGCCAGTTCCGACCCCAGACGCTTACAATGTCCGGAAAGGCGTGACCGTTTCCGGTGTCGCCGGCAAGTTGATCACAGGGTGCCAGAACCGGGTAAACAAAAATATTTTTGAGATGCGCGGGGGAAGCAGTTTCGCTTTTGCCCGGGTGACGAATATCCGCGCTGGTGGCCGGATCTTCAAGTTGTCCGGGATCGTGGGCAACCGGGATTTGCTGGTCCTGGGCAG
>RGVZ01000349.1 GCA_010029825.1 bacterium
CGACCAGATGAAGAACGTCTCAGTGCGTTTGCGCAAGGAGCAAGATGGTTCATTTCATGGGAAGGGCTGGCGTTTCGCGATGGAAGCGAGGGCGCTTTTAGAAGATGGCCGTCTCATGGTGGTTTTACCCTTGACCAGTCCACTTGAGTTTGGGGACGGGCATGAGTTCGACCGGACCTTCAAACTGTTTCAAAGTTTCTGATAGCCTCCGAACCAGATTTGCGTCGCGGCAGGCGTTGCCTCGTTACCCGGGGTGTCTTCCGCCGGTGTGATCCCGGAAGACTGCGTCGTATAGCCAACCTTGCCGATCAGGCCGTAGGTTGGTGCCATGGCGATCCTGCCATTGATGAAGAATTCGGCGTAACGCTCAAGGGGGCCGCCTTTGCACCAAAGTTGATTGCCGAGACAGGACAAGGACGCGCTGGCGCCAATCTGGTGTTCGCCCGCGGAGCGGGTGACCGAAATCCCTCCGCTGGATCCACGGCGCGCCGCAAGGTCTCCATCAATGGTACGGTCGATGAGTTGGAAATTTATGTTCAAGTTCAAGTTGGGAAGGACATCAACGAGGCTGCCGAGACGGTAGAAGCGGTAAAGGCTCTTGTTGGTCCCGTTGTATCCTGTCCTTGTGTGCCCGGCGTAGATGGCTGTCCGTAAACCGGGAAAACGGCGTGTCATATCGCCAAGGATCATGAAAGACGGGCGCAGGGCGGGATCGTCCCCGCCTCCGCCGCCAGCCGTAAACGACCACGGTCCGATGCTGTGGACCGTGGAAAATTCTCCGTATCTGCCGTCTGCTGTTTCGTTCATATGGTCTGCTTGCTTGTGGATGCGCTCTGCGAATCCCCAGACGCCCCAGGTCGATCCGGATGCGGTGGCACCGACGCGGGCGCCACTGGACGACTCTGATGTCATCACGACCTGGCCGTTCATTTCATACGCGACCGGGTTCGGGATGGCCTCGCCCGGCGCGGTCGCCGGACGAAGCCCTGTCATCAAGGCAAATACATAAAAGAGAGTTCGTAGATGCTTTATCTGCACGGTAACCAGTAAGCCCCCAAGTCGACTTGCTTGAATATCGCGTCAAAATTCCGCGCGTTGAGCTGGCTGCAAACGGTCGTTGTATCGCCCTGGTAGTTCAGGCTGAATACTGGCTTGCCTGACGCGATGAACGGGTCCATGTAGGCGCATTCGCTGTATACGGAGCAGGATTCATTGATGGCCCAGTCATACTCTCCAACGAGATCCTTGATCTGCAGCAGATCGTTGATCAGGCCGACACTGAGGTTTCGCGCGTGGGCTTCAGCGACCCAGAAGCGGTTGTACGTCAGCTGGTCTTGTGCGGTTAGGGGGAATCCAGTGTCGTTCTGGTAGCTGTCAGCCCAGTCGTGATAGAGGCCATCACAACCCTTTTGCTTCGCGAGGTCGAGTCGCGCGCGCATCAGCGGCCAAAGAAGGGTTGTGCTGCGAATGTCAAGGAAACGTTCCTGGGGCCAGCCTCCGACAACCTTCCCGAGAATGGAGGCCGGGAATGATGCCGCGTCGGGCGTATAGCTTTCCCAGCTGCCACCATCGATGTAGCAGATGACTTTGATGCCGCGTGCGTGCAGGGCTGAGATGACCGACGGGTCTGTGCCGAACATGTCGAGCATGTACATCTGGACATTGAGCGACGTGTCAATCGTTCCACTATACTGGATTTGCCAGCTGGTTCCCGGGACTGGTTTCCACCATGCGCTGCCGGGTGGCGGTGTCGGAGTGGGCGTTGGCGAGGCTGTCGGAGTTGGTGACGCCGTCGGGGTTGGTGAGGCAGTGGGAGTTGGCGTTGGCGTCGGGGTCGTTCCTGTGCCAACACTGATCACAAGGTAGTCAAGATCACTCGCATCAACCGCGCTCGTCGTCTGGTAGCGGACGTTGATGACGCGAGCCAGGTTGACGAAACGCGAGAGTGTTCCGGACGCGTTGTACGTCATCTTCGACCAGCTCCAGCTCGCCGCGTTGCTGTTGTCGCCGATCGTGACCCACTTGGCGGCTGAATTGTCATAGATCAGGAAGGACCACGTCTGGGCTGATTTCGCCTGGCCTTTGTAGTTTGCCGTGAGGCTGAGTGAATTGATGTCGGATACTTTGATGGTTGAGGGAACCGTGAACGTGAATGCCGTCGCCGAACCAGTGCTTGCCGGAGTGAATTCCAGATAAGTGTTCCAGTCATCTGTCGTTCCGGATTGCTCGAGTTTTCCGAGGACAGAGATCGGCTGGTTGCTTGCGTAGCCTTTTTTGACGGAGAGGGTTGACGGTGGAATCACTGTGACCGCAGTCTGGGTCAGGTCGAGCTCTGTTCCCGCGCCGCCGCCATCGGCCGACAGTTGGCTGGTCGCGGACGATCGCTGTGAAGTTTCCTCCATGCCACAGCCATGCGCGGTCAGCGCTGCCGCGAGTGCCATCACGGCGACCGCGTATGGTGACGCCCATTTCGAGTCTTTTCGCATCGGTTTCTCCTTCCAAGGAATTTCTCCCGGGTGGCGTTCGTCATTATGAGGTTCGCTCCGGGCGCAGCGGGGCATCGAAATTCCTCCGGCGAAACTTTAGGAAGAAATCCTTTGCAAAAAATTTGCCGTTGAATCGAATTTTGCATCGACGCGCCGACGAATTTTCGTGGTGGCACACGGGGGTCGATTGCCGGTCTATTACGCGCACATGGTGGCGTTCGCTTTATCGCTGTTGATGTATTGGAGCCGCATCAGGCCGCGTCTGCTTCTGAATTTTCGCGATTTGCGTGCCGGACTCATGCATTCACAGCGCCTGGGAAGTCATTTTCGTGACGCGTCAGACGATGGCCGCCGGGCGCCTTTCCGTTTTCACCTGACGGTGCGGGAGGCTTTTTTGAGTCCAGAGCACGTCGCCTGTTTCGTCGCGAGTCGCGTGATTTCTTCTGTCTTGGCTGAGGGCCAGCGGGATCCCGGACGTGGGACCAAGCCATGGTTGTTCAAGTTTCGTGACGCATGGTTTGAATGCCTGCCAGGCGACATCGTCCAGACCCGGCGCATCATGTATTTAAATCCGCAGGATATTTGCGGATCCTGGGTCAGTCTCGTGAAGGCGGATGGAACGAGGGTCTTCTCCTTTCTCCTGCCAAAACCCCTCAACCGGGATGACGCACTCGATCTTTGCGAACGGCTCAATCGTGATACGACCTCCCATGCGTTTGTCCT
>RGVZ01000350.1 GCA_010029825.1 bacterium
ACTCCCAGAGCCGTAATAGCCCGCCGGACACGACGAACAGACCGTTGCTGCCCCCGCGGACCATGACCCCGCTCCACAGAGCCCCGAACAGCTAGATGCTGTCATTCCTGCTGTGGCGCCGTAGCGTCCCGCTGGACAGGCCCCCGAACATGTAGACACGGTCATGCCCGTAGCAGTTCCATAGTAGCCCGCTGGACACGATGAGCACGAGGACGCGCCTGCTGCGGACCAACTTCCAACACCGCAGACACCGGAACATGAGGACGTTGTTAATCCAGTACTACTGCCAAAGCGTCCTGCTGGGCAGGGCCCGGAACAACTGGATGCCGATAGACCCGTGCTTGATCCATAATAGCCGGTGGGACATGCGGCTGTACATGTGGAGGTTGTTAAGCCAGTGGTCGCACCATATCGCCCCGCGGGGCACGGTCCGGAACACGCCGAACTGGTCAATCCCGATGTCGCGCCATAACGTCCCGTCGCACAGTTGACACAAGTTGTTCCAGAGAGATAACGCCCAGTAGTACATGTCTGTCCGTGTGTCACGCCTATCATCGCAACACCGGCCAAAAGTATTCGTAAGAGCCAACCCATTCCACACCCTGTCCGTATTCTACCAGTTCCGTGTAGTTCTTTAGTGTTCGGCATATTTGGTAGTTCGTTAAGGGAACAGATGCTCCCGTTGGTCGCCTCTGTGATACTAACAAACCAAAATGCCGAGCCACTGCGTTTTGCCGAACACTAGCTACACCTCCTCAACACAGAGAGCGCCTCCACACATAATGAGAAACAACCGCCGCTCTGTGTCGGAATCCCGAATGCGCGCCATGACGCTCTCAGCCGCTGCCCGTCCACACATAATGAGAAACAACCGCCGCTCTGTGTCGGAATCCCGAATGCGCGCCATGACGCTCTCAGCCGCTGCCCGACGAACAGTTGCCTCCAGCGTCGTGTCCTTTCCGATGCGGTCTCCCCATCGTACTCCGAACGCGGCCAGATAGACAAACACCTCCAACGGACATACATCCGGATCGGAAATCCACTCTTCTAACAGCTCTTCACACAGATCAGCCGCCGACCGTGCAGCGCGTGTCTCGACCATCTCACCATCAAACCATGTTAGACGGAAGAAGCGCATGGCGACACCAGGCAGAGTCTTGTCTGTCGGATGTCACCACCACCCGCACTCCCGCCATCCCCATCCTGTCAGTTTTAACCCCTCAGTCGCGCCGTTAGCAGCGGTAGTCCCACTCCGCTGCCCCTGCGGTCGCCACGGTAGTCTCCCTGCGGTCGCCCGGTTGTCTCACGCCACCAAAATATCCTCCGCCCGTCTTTACTTTCATTATTCTGGAGTCCCCCTGGAGTCCTCTGCCGCCGCAGCGCCCCCGTCAGAAGAATGCGGACTTGATGACCTCCCGTGTAAGGATGGCGCGGACGAACGCAGCGACCTGCGAATCTGCTGCGAAGACAACGCGGAACTCCCGCTGCTCCGCCAACAGCATCCGTTCCAGCGCCTCGCGCCCCTCCGCCGAATGACACGCCCCCAACGCCGCATAGAGCGCGATCCGTTTCTCAGCCACCACCTCAGGAGTCACCGCGCGCCCCTCAACGAGCTCAGCGTAATCGTCAGGCCAGAACTTGGCCAAGACCGCTCCGATGGCAGCGATAAGCGGCGGAGTAGCCTTTGTCTCCCTGAAGAACTCACGACACTTTGCGCGAACAGTGCTAGCAAAGACAGGTCGCTCAGCGATGAGAGCGGCAACCTCGGTATCCCGCAGGATGTAGGAGAACAGCACAGAAGAAGCCGCACACTTGGCATTACTTCCGACAGCGAGTTCCACAGAATCCAGCATCCGGGCGATCTCTGCGCAGCACAGTTCGCGTGGCGTGGAAGCAGGCACAGGAGCAGGAGCAGGCGCAGGAGCGGTCGCAGGAGTCGCCAGAGCCGCGGCAAACTCCTTCTTGAATGCTGTCGCTGTCTCATTCACCTCAAGAACCGGCGTCGGCGTCGGCGGAGCCAACAGAGCCTGTGAGGTGGAACAGAACTCTCCACCGGCCGGCATGTCGGACTTCCACGCGACGATGTTCTCCCAGTGGCGCTGCCCCGCCGCGCGAAGTGCCGACCCGGTCAGCTCCCCCCGACGGAGCTCCCTGAGCCGTCCATTCCGGAAAATGAGGACGGTACTAGCAGCGGTGGGATGACTGTAGCGCAGAGTGCCGTGCATGTTGTAGGCAAGCGGAACAGACAGAATCTTACTCTGTGTTGTCCCACCGGCACCGACCCCACCTCGCCCCCACGTGTCAAGTTTTGCGGCCCGCCCGCCGCCCTGTCGTCTCACTCCGCTGCCCCTGCGGTCGCCCTGTCGTCTCACTCCGCTGCCCCTGCGGTCGCCCTGTCGTCCCACTCCGCTGCCCCTGCGGCCGCCGCCCTGTCGTCTCACTCCGCTATCGCTCCGTTCGCCACCAAAATGTCTCCATCCCCGTGTCTTGTTGTCTGTTTTTCATTATTCTGGTGTCCGTCTCCACATCAAGAAACCAGCATCATGGTGCGCTCCCGCTTTCGCTCCCGCAGAGCCAGTGAGATGTCACAGAATGCTCCACCGACTGGAATGCGCTCCAGGAGAGCCTGTGAGGTGGGACAGAACTCTCCACCAGCCGGCATGTCGGACTTCCACGCGACGATGTTCTCCCAGTGGCGCTGCCCTGCCGCGCGAAGTGCCGAACCGGTCAGCTCCCCCCGACGGAGCTCCCTGAACCGTCCATCCCGGAGAATGACGACGGTGCTGGCAGCGGTGGGATGACTGTATCGCAGAACGACACTGCCAGCCATCAGACAAATGGGTAGAGGCAGGGGCCGGAACTTCCGCAAAGGGCGATCGACGAACAGAGGCGCCGTCGCCCCCACCGCCTTCTTGACGCGCTGCTCAAGAGCAGCCCAGTACGGTCCGGCACCCATACTGCGGTACTTGATGTACTGTGACTCCATGCCGTCGCTGCAGATGTTCCAGCACTCCCGCAGTCCATCGTAATAGACAGCACAGAACTCCATCCATTCGGGAGCCTCTGTGGCAATCTCCTTGCGTGCGATGGCCTCCGTCAGCGCGGCGATATCGGGGATGATCATGCTTGGCATGGTGTCTGTGCGTTTGAAGGCAAGCGGAACAGACAGAATCTTACTCTGT
>RGVZ01000036.1 GCA_010029825.1 bacterium
CCACTTGAGCCGCGCCGTCGCTGACCGCCGACTTGATGGCGTTCACGCCGGCCTTGGTGTGGACCGACGTGACAGGAACAAAACCCTCGCGACCATCGGACAATTTCACTTTCCAGTAACTGCCTTTGCGGTCAAGCGCCGTCAGATTCTCGCCTTTTTTCAACGTGGCGATGACTTCAGCCTTGCCGTCCGGATCCTTGCGGACTTCGACGCCTTCGGCGACGGTCTTCACCGCGGTCGGCTTCGGGGCGAGTTTGGAACCGGCGATAGAGGCTGTCGAGAAAAGAACGAGGGAAACCGCGGCAATGACTTTGATCGAGGCGGAGAAACGCATGGCAATGACTCCTTCACAGCAGAGGTTTGGTTGCCTCCAAGGTTACCACACCCCGCGCGTCCCCCGTCACCCTGAGGCCCTTGCGTCATCCTGAGCCGGAGGCGAAGGATCCTCTCTCCCCCGTCATCCTGAACCCTTGCGTCATCCTGAGCCGGAAGCGAAGGATCCTCTCTTCCCCGTCATCCTGAACCCTTGCGTCATCCTGAGCCGGAGGCGAAGGATCCTCTCTTCCCCGTCATCCTGAACCCTTGCGTCATCCTGAGCCGGAGGCGAAGGATCCTCTCTTCCCCGTCATCCTGAGCCCTTGCGTCATCCTGAGCCGGAGGCGAAGGATCTTTTTTAAGAAAAGATTCTTCGGCCCGCCTGCGGCGGGCCTCAGAATGACGGGACAACACCCTCAGAATGACGGGACGAGCGGCACATCAACGAACGACAAGATCAAACTTCAGGGACTGCTTGTGGCCGGAGGTTTCAGCAGCATCCATCGAGAAATGGATCACCTTCGCGAAGTCCTCGCCGGCCATCTTGCGCGCGTCAAAGTCACTGGTCGCGAACACCCACTTTCCTTTTGACTCCTGTGACTGCAGAAGCTGCTTCACAGTGAGCGTCTGGCGCGCGCCCGAATCGTTCGCGACAGCCGCGTCGACATTGCCTGAATCAAGGATCACGGGAACCGTCAGAAGTTGCACGGCGCTGTCGGCCAGCTGACCGGCCTGGCTGACGATCCGCACGCGCGAGGCGTCAGCGGTAAGGGTCGCGAGATATTGCGCGGGGTCCGCGCCGTCACCGCTGACGGTTGCCGAAGGCTGCAACAGTAGCGCGTTGAACACCAGCCCCGGGAATTGACTACGCAAGGCGGCCGCCGCGTCCGAGCCGGCGCGGTAGTTGGAGTCGTTGCTCATGGCGGCCGCGGCCGACATGGCGTTCATCGCGCTGAAGGGATCAAACGGATCGATGATGATCGGAGACGCCGAGGTGCCACCGGCGGTCGGCAGACCGTCCGATATAAAGTAGAGAATCCGGGTCGCCTTGGACGACGCGCCCAACTTTCGCCCGGCCAGATCAAACGCCGCGCGGTAATTTGTCACACCACCGCTACTGCGACACATGGAATCAACCGGTGGCTTGAACTGTGCCAGATCAGTCTCCCCGACCACTTCTGTCGCGTCCGTCCCGAATCCGACAATGCCGGCCGAGAGTTTGTCATCCTTGCCGCGCGAGGCCGTCAAGCGATCAACGATCGCCTTGACCGCCCGCGATCGTCCGCATGACGCGCTGGATCCCGAACCGGTCACGGGATCATTCGATTGCATGGATCCCGAAAAATCCAGAACGAAAAGAACATGAAGGCTGCTCGACGACGTCGGACAGATCTCACCCGAAACCTGCATCCGTCCTCCGGTGGACTCGAGGCTCTTACGGTCAACCTCCACGTTTGACTGCCCGCATTTCGCCTGCACGGAGAGCGCCTGAAGTTCAGCGCCGGCCCGCGGACTTGGCGACTTGAACGTGGCCGTGGGGCCGCATGCTTGCAATGGGCACAGAGACGTCTGGACGACACTGACGAACAAGAAGGCGCGGCCTGAAGTTGCGTTTCGCAACATGGGGTTTCCTCCAGGGATTTTCGCTAATTTATTGCAATTTCCGGGCCTTGGAGAAACGCCCGCAACCCAACGTAACCGCTGGTCAATTTTTTCGTAATTTTCCGTTTTTGCTGAACATTTCGACAAATCGCTCAACCCTTTTTCAGGCTTTTCGCCAATCCACGAACGGCACGCCTGATGGTAAAATCAAAGGGAAACCCACGAAATTTGTGCATCACGAACCACGAACGAGGAGTTCTTCATGATCCGTCGTCTCGCGCGCGCGCCTTTTTTTGCGGTCGCCGCAATGGCCATCGTCTCCTGCGGCAAGGATCCGGGAATGAGTCGCCTGGGATCGATCACCGAACCTGGTTACGAGGGCAAAAAACATTACTTTGGCTGGGGTGAATACCTGTCGGGCTTCATGGGCAATGAGACAAAATACGACGTCCAGCACACGCATAACCTTTTCACGAGCGGGCACGGTGGAGATTATCTCGGCCGTCAGTTGACGGGCCGGCCATTCGACGATGACGACATCCGCCGCGAATGGGCCGCCATCAAGTCAAACTTCGCGGCTGACGACATGTATGTGCAGTACTCAAGCGGACACGGATATCACGACGGACTCGCCGTTGGCGTGACCTACGACCAGATGCGGGATTTCGCGTTGTCGCTGGGCGCGCGCGAGACGGTCGTCTTCACGATGGCGTGCTACTCGGGAAATCTGGTCGACTCGTTCAACGAGCGCCGCGCCGACTGGGAAAACCACAGGGCCGGGGGACGCAACTTGTTTGTCATGGCGTCCAGCGAACGTGACGACACCAGCTCGACTGGACCTGGACGCGACCCGGACGAGCCAAACGGGCCGAATGGCAGCGCCGGCAGCGCCTTCGGTCATGCCCTGTGGAAAGCCCTCATCGGATACGCGGACCGCAAGGGGAACGGCATGGCTGGCAATGGTGACGGCAAGATCAGCCTGCAAGAAATCATCGCTTTCACGGTCCGCAAGACGCAGCAAGTGGGCGGGCACACTCCGGTGTACACCGGCAGTTACGATCCCGCGCTCGTCATCGCGAAGGTGCCTTCACCCGCGGAGCTCGAATCGTTGCTTGGCGGTACCGAAGAGGGACGTCGCGAACTGGCTGAGCTGCGCGCCGACGGGTTCCTCTGAAAAAACTGACTGGCCTGCTGTTTGCAAAAACCTCCTGCGGATTTGGACATCATTCCGGGTCCAAAATTTCCCGCAGGAGGTTTTTTCCGATGCTGAAACCCGCCAAAATGCCCACCATGTTGTCGATACCAGTCGCCTTCGCTCTCGTCACGGCATGCTCGACGATCCCCAAGGGGGCACCCGAGGAGTTCTCACACGCCGAGAAAGAAATCAAAGAGGCCAAAAAGGAGAACGTTGCCAACATCATGCCGAAGACACTCAGCACTGCCGAAAGCAAATTGAGCCAGGCATCGGACGAATGGCGCAAGCACGACGACGCGAAGTCGCGCGAGGCAGCGACCGCCATGGCATGGACCGCCGGGAAACTGGCCGAGGACGCCCGCAAGGCGACGGAAAAGGTCCACAACTGGGACAAGGATATCGATACCTTCACCGCCGAGACCAGTTTGAAGCGCGAAACCCCGGTCGCTGTGGCGGAAGTCACGAGGGCCGAAGTTCTCACGTTTAACAAGCCGATCGCCTACTTCAATATCGGCAGCGCCAGATTGAGTGCCGAGGGCAGGAAGGCCGTGAAGGAACTGGCTGAGACCCTTCGCAAAGATCCGGAGCTGCAGGTGGTACTAACCGGGCGCGCTGACGCGGCCGGCCCGCGCGGCCTGAACGAGCACTTGTGCCTGCGCCGCGCCGAGTCTGTGCGCAAGGAACTCGAGGCCCACGGCATCAAGGCCGGTCAGATCAAGGTCGAACCAGTCGGCCCCGGCATGATCGCCCGCCACATGATGGGACCCGGCCACATGCAATTGCAGCGCCGCGTGGATATCGAGGTCAAGTCAAGCGTCGCGCACTGACAACAAACGCTGGTAGCGTCACGACGAAAGATATGGGAACCTCCAGTTCAGTCTTTAGACACTGGAGGTTTACTCATGTTGCAATTCATCAGATTTCTCGTTGTGTTCTGCATGGTCACCATCGCCGGCGTCGCGCACGCGGCCGACACCAGCCTCAAATCGGGTGACCAGGCACCGTCATTCACGTTGCCCGACCAGGACGGCAAGTCATTCAATCTGGCCGACCGCAAGGGCAAAGGATGGACGGTCCTTTATTTCTATCCAAAGGCCGACACGCCCGGGTGTACCAAACAAGCATGTGGCTTCCGGGACGCGATCAAGGAGATCCGCGCGAAAAACGCGGAGATTTACGGCGTCTCGGTCGATTCCGTCGCCGACCAGAAGAAATTCCACGAGAAGCACAAGATCAACTTCCCGCTGCTCTGCGACGAGAATGGTGACGTCGCCGGAAAATTTGGCGTGAAGATGCCGGTCATCGGGATCGCCAAGCGCTGGACGTTTGTGATTGACCCGGAACTCCGGATCCGCAACATCGACAAGGACGTTGACCCGGCAATGGACGCAAAAAAGACGGCAAAACTCCTTGAGACGTTGCAAGGCGCCAAATGAGAATCCCGGCGACACCGCGTGCCATATACTGCATCGGACGCAATTATGGGGCTCACGCGCGCGAACTCGGCAACGCCGTCCCGGCAAGTCCGGTGGTCTTCCTCAAGTCGCCGTCGGCAGTCCGGGGCCTGCACGAGGCCGGAAAGATCGCGTATCCAGACGAGACGTTTCACCACGAGGTCGAGCTCGTATTGAGGATAGGCGCGCCGTCGCCGGAAAAACCAACTTCCGGAGACAGTTTGCTGATTAACCGTGTCGATGCCGTCGCGCTCGGCCTTGACTTGACGCGCCGCGAAGTCCAGACGCGCCTTAAAAAAGAGGGCCTCCCGTGGACCGATGCCAAGAGCTTCACAGGTTCGGCCGTGCTCTCAAGTTTTGCGGAGCTGCCGGCGTCTTTGACAGGACAGGCACGGATGGACCAGATCGCCGGATCCCGGTTTACATTATGGGTGAATGGCGAAAGGCGCCAGCACGGCACGCCGCGCGACATGATTTTCGATCTGGAGACGGTGCTTCGTTGCATCCAATCGTCGCACGGGCTGTTCCCGGGAGACATCATCTTCACGGGTACGCCGGAAGGCGTCGGCCCGCTGCGCGTGTGGAGACGGTGCTTCGTTGCATCCAATCGTCGCACGGGCTGTTCCCGGGAGACATCATCTTCACGGGTACGCCGGAAGGCGTCGGCCCGCTGCGCGTGGGTGACAAGATCAGGGTCCAGTTGGCGACGGGACCCGACGCGAAGCCCGAAATCGCGATCGATGAATCAGGGACGCTCTGAAAATCGTCCAGGCGTCACAGGGCCGACTGGATCAGGCCCGCGATTTTCTTGACCTGGGCCTCGCCTTCGGCACCGCCCTTGTAGCCTTTTTCGACATGCAGGATCTTGCCGTCCTTGCCGATCAAGACCGTCATCGGAAAGGAATCGGCCTCGAGCTTGTCCGCCAGCTCAAACGCCGGGTCAGAGTACAAGTTGGCGGTCATGGCTTCCTTGGCGGACGTGTTTTTGCTGAACCACTCGGTGGCTTTGGCGGGTTCCTTGTCGAGCGACACAAACTTCAAGTCCGGCCGGACGCCATTGGCGCCCGTCAGAGGCAACAACGTTTTCTCCATTTCGGCGATCTCAACCTTGCATGCGTCACACCAGGTCGCCCAAAGGTTCACCATCGTGACCATTCCGGATTTTGCCACGGGAACTTTTTTACCTGACGCGAGATGCGTGGTTTCAATCACCGGAAAACCTTCACCCGCCGCTGGCGTCGCTGCATAGAGTTCAGCCGGCAACAGGGCCATCGCAGCCATTGCGGCCATCGCGACCATTGCAACCATTGCAACCATTCGGGGCGCCAGGCAAATCCTGAAGGTGGTCTTTTCAAACACGAACATCATGATCTGACTCCTTGGGAATCATCGCTCTAGGCGACGCAAGTTGAACAGGAAATCCTCGACGTGATCGCCCTTGGCTGGCTCCGGTGGAGTTGCCTTGAAGACGCCAAGGATCTTTCCCTCACGGTCGCTGACGATCGTCCTGAAATCGAAACCGATTTCCGGATTCCGCGCGCTGAGATATCCATCAAAGAAACGTTTCAAGTACCCTGTGCCACCGTCATTCTCCGGCGAGTAAGGATCCACCATCAAAAGTGGCAACCTGATGCCGCGCGATACGAGCGTCTGGTCGATCTGGATCAGGTACCGGTCCATATCGGCAGGGCCGTTATCGCTCGACATCACTGCCGCCGGCAAACCGTTCTCGATGCCACCAACAAAGCAGAATTGCGGGTCCCGGGCGCACATTTCAAAAAGTCCGCCGGGACGAGCCCAGTGTTTCATCTCGCCCATGCAACTGGCGCAACTCTCGCCAAACACGTTGACGACCGTGTACTTCGCCCCCATCCGTAACACGCTGTAGTCGATCGCCTCGCCACGAGGCGCCGCCGGATACATGCCGTAGAAATTCCATGCGGGCCCGCGCGCGAACGGACTGCCTCCCTTCCCACGGGGCGGCAGCCATGCCGTCCTCAAAAACGCGGCCAGACGGGTCTCGTCAATCGCGCCTTCGGCCGAGAATACGAGCTTTCCGTCACCACCAAAAGCCAGTGTGATCGATGGCGACAAGGGATCCATCGTGAGTCCACCGGTTCCTGATTCGTGTATGGCGTGATTCCAGTCAAAATGGGACGCGAACACCTCAAAGAACTCGCTGCCGCCGCGCAAGTGCTGGATCCCGTTGGATTGAATGCCACCGGACCGGCTCGCCGACGCGGCGCATCCAGCCAGGCCCTCCCCGGCGAAAAGAAACCCGGCGCCAACGTCCTCTTCGCGACTCGCCCTGGCACTGCGTTCGATGATCGCGCGATTCGACGCGCAGATGGCGCCACAACCGGCCCTCTCAACATGGAAGAAAGTCACCCCGCGGGTCAGGGGCATGGCTGCGCTGAGGCTCATCACCGTCCCCGGGCTGCCGGACCCGTCGTCGCACGCAGATACCCTCACATCCTTCATGCGGTCCGCGCCCTCAAACGCGAGCCTTGGCGGAATCGCGTCCGGGTCAGGTTGGGCATTGCCATCGTCCGGGTTCCCGTCATGATCTCCATTGCCGTCGTTATTGCCGCCGGGCGTCGTCGCGTCCTCCCCCATCGTGGCGCGGGCGCGCTGCATGATCTCATCCACGGTCGCCGTCGAATCGTTGGCGTAGGACCAGAGGATTCCCTCGCGGCTGAGCATCACGGTCAGTGGAACGCCGTAGCTGCGCCCTTCGGGCATGAACCAGCGGATCATCTGTTCGCCGCGCGGGTCCGACCAGCGGATGAATCCAAATCCTTCGCTGCGGACAAAACGCCGCGTCAGGCTGAGCGAGTCGGCGTCCGTGTTGACGCCAATGATCGCGAGCTTTGACTTTCCCGCGTCAACAAGGGACGACCCGTTGTCGTCCACATAATTGTCCCGGATCTCGCGTGATTTCTTGTTGCAGGCAGAGCACGCGCGCGACCCGAACGTGAGCAGCGCGAAACGAGTCTGGTTGGCATCCATCCACTGTCCCGCGTTGACCACATTGCCTGACTCGATGTCGGTGAACTCAACGAGACCAAGGTCAACGCGCGTCACCAGACTGGCGACCGGGCGCCTCGTGGTGATCTCACGCGGCAAACGCGACCCGCAGCCGCCAGACAAAAGCAGCAACACTGCGGGTACCAACGCGAAACGGCTCATAGACCGCACGTGGGACATGAAGACCCTCCTCCGCCCTGCGCGGATCCAGCGGCGAGCTTCTCGAACTGGGACGCCGTGGACTTCGCGTACGAGGGTTCAAGCGCCCCGACGCGACCGTCGTCCATCGCCGGTTTCAGCAGATGTTCCTTCTCATACGGACGCAGGCTGCGGCAGGCATGGATCGCTGTTGACGCGGCGGTCACGACGCCCATGATGAAAATCCTGATGATCCAGTTGACGATCCAGTTGCTGATCCCGATTGTGCTCCGGTTCATGATCAAAGCCTCCCCGAAACGCCGAGGTTCGCTGTCGTTGCCGTCAAGTTGTTGTTGGTGAGGTAACGGGCCACTCCGGCCTCGATGGTGACCGGCTTGCCCGCGGTCAAGTCGGGCTTCACGTCATGGGCGAAACCGATCGAGAACAAATCGGACCCAAACTGGGTCACGTCGCGGTACGCGCGGCCGGTCTCGCGCTCCTGGTAAACCCGCCATCCGGCGCGGAGTTGCGTCGCCTGACCGAATTCATGCACCCAGGCGAGATCCGCGGACCACGAATCAACCTGGCCATACATCGTCTGCGTCGACAGGCCGCCGCGATTCACGCCACGATACAAATTGCCGTGAAACGCGCCGCCCAGTCCCGGCACGTACTGACGCACACCCGCCTGGAAAAACCTGGCAAGAGGCCGGTCAGTCGCATGGCTGAATGTGGCGGAATAAAGCGCCATCGTCACCGGCGTCGCCAGGTGACGCAGCGACAAAGTCGCGCCCGATGTGCTGACCTCTGGCGGGGCAGTCAGCACCGTCGCGTCGAAATCAAGGATCTCGTATTCCGGTCGCTGAACCTCAACCCGCGACAAGTCCAGCGCCGTCTGGAGTGTTTCGTGAACAAACCACTGCGAAGCGCCGATGCCAAGGTTTTGTGACCGCACGACTCCATCGGAAGAGGCGCCCGCGGCAATCCGCGCGTCTGTGAGCTTGTCAAAATTCCTCACGCCTGAAACCGTCCAGCTGTCATTCACGCGAACACCGTCGCCGTACATGGCCTGCAAGTACTTGTTGTCGCGCCACTGGCTGTCTTCAACCCTCTCACGCGCGATCGACAACTTGATGCTGGATAAAATACTGGACATGCCGGGACCATCGGCGCCGACGTCGAACGCGGCCTTTCCGCGGCTTTGTCCGGCATTGTCTTGATAACCGGCCACTGTCTGCTTGACGACGACCGGACCGGTCGCGGCGTAGATATCCCCGTTGCCGAAATTCGCGACGACGGCGAACAGTCCGGCAGTGACCAGCGCGGGAATGGCGAAGCGAAAATTTTCCGGCGCGAAAGGCATCGCGACCCCACAAGTTTGCGCAACGGGAGCTCAACTCCCATTTTCGCACCCTTGCCGGGGCCGGACAACGGACCGGGGTCCAACAATCAACTTAGAAAGTTCAATAATTCAGCGAATTCGCCAAGGGTGTGGGTTGGTTGCGGCGCGTCGGGGGAGCCAGCGGCAAAACTCGCGTTCTTGTGCACATTGGCGACCGGACTGAATTCATGCAACGAACGGTAGAGACTCTCGTCCGAAAGCACACCGTAACGTGCCCACGCGGTGCGCACGCCGAGCCTCTGGCCAAGACCCACGTCCTTGCGCAAATTATCACCGACCCACAACACGGATCCGCGATGCGCCGGATCCTCGTCAAGGTTGTAATCCATCAAGACCGTCTTGAGGCCACGCGTCCCTGGCTTCTCGTACTCATCAGGCAGGATGCGGATCCGCCCCTTGAATCCGAAGTTTGATTGCTGCAAGTGCTTGAGCAGGATCTCCGGGTCCACTTTCACGCGACCGTTGCGCTCGCAAGTCGGGATGCGCGGATCCGCGAGGCCGTACACCGCGCTGAAATGCGGCAGCAGACCCAGTTTGTTGAGCTTCCACATCGCCACGTAACGCGGCGCGTCGGTCAGCGCCACGATCGGGACCTCAGGCAGCCTGCGGCGCATTTCCTCGAGCGTCTCACGGACCCCGCGGTACGGGACCAGCCACGACTCCGCCGTTTTCAGAAAAGTTTTGCGCCCCGGATCAACCGCCTCTGCCAGCATCCGGTCTATGTCATCGCCGTAATGCTGGTCGACGCTGGCAAGTTCCTGGATCAGGAAGGGGTACTCGATCGACCCGTGACGCGTGAAAACCTCACGCGCGTCACTGGCCAGTCGCTCGTACGGAATGCCGGTGATCGTCTCGACCTTTCTCAGCAAGGCCGTAAACGAGTGAACATAATACGTCACCCAGTCGAACACCGTGTTGTCGATGTCGGTGACGATCAATTTGACCGTCGATGAATTCGAACCCGCGTCGCTCAATGTTTCCACCGCCGGTGCATCCAGAAATACTGTTCAGGCCGTTGACGGATGATTCCTTCGAGGACCTCGTTGAAAACTCTCGTGGCCTCCATGATATCCGTTTTCGCGTCTGAAGTGGTGGCCAAAGTCAAATCCAGGGCGGGCATGAAATGCAACCGGTGCCGCCCGAACCCCAGGCGCTCGATCCAGCACGGCACCACCGGCGCCTCGTGACGACGCCACAAGGCCGCAAGCCCTGTATTGGTCCGGGCTGGAACGACAAAGAACGGGAGCATGGGTTCACCGGGCCTTGTCTGGTCCATGACAAAAGCCACCATGTCTCCTGCCGACAGGGCGCGCAGGATCGTCCGCACCGCGTCGCCTTTCCTGGCCCGGCCGATGTCGAGGAAGCCGTTCTTGCGACGCATTCCCAGGACAAATTCGTTGACGGAGTCAGAGCCGACTTTCTTGACCAGGATGTGCGCCGGGCGGATCAGTCTGGACAAAGCAGCCCCGTGCACTTCCCAGTTGCCTTGATGGGCGCACAGAAGGTAGGCGCCGCGCCCCGCGGCGAGCGCCGCCCTGATGTGCTCCTCGCCCGCCAGCTCAACGCCGGAAACCCAGTCATGGCGGGATCCGCGCAGGAATTCCACGACTGTCATCGCGACGTGGTCATATACCTTGCGGGCAGTGCCCTCCACACCGAGAGGCAGGTCCAGCCCCCCGGCGGCGGCCGTCTGGAGGTTTTTGACGACGGTCCGGCGCCTCAGGCGCAAGACAGACCAAAAGAACGCGGACAGGGTCAACGCCAATGACTCTGCCCCTGCGGGAGACAGCCGTCCCGTCCGGTCAGCGATTTTTTGAAGGATGAGGCCGGGGAACATCGGCGTGGATCACCAGTGCGCGTCCAAAAATTCCTGCGGCAGGTTAAGCCCGCGCGCGTAGTCCAGGTCAAGCCCAATCAACCGCACTCCAAGGAAATGCCGGACCCATTCGCTGCCGCGAAGGATCAACTCACGCCAGGGACCATCGGCGACGACTTTACCCTCGTTGACGAGGATCACGCGGTCGGCAAAGCGGATGGCGATCTCGACGTTCGAGGTCGCGACGAGCAGCGTCCGGCTGCTTCCGGCTCCTAGCTCGTGGATCATGTTCAGGATGATGGTTGACGTCACAGGGTCCAGGCCGGCCGTCGGTTCGTCAAAGATCGCGATGCTCGGTTTGGTCGCCAGGGCCCGGGCGATCCCGACCCGCCTTTGCATCCCTCCCGACAACTCGTACGGGAACAAGTTCTCGGTATGACCCAGCTTGACCCCTGCCAAAAGCCCCTTGAGCACCCGGTCCATCTCCTCCGGGGTCATCGAGGTCATGTTCTCCATCGCGAACAGCAAATTCTCGCGAACGGTCATGAAGTCAAACAGGGCCCCTTGCTGGAAGGCCATCCCGACCTGGCGCAAAACTCGCGATCGCCCTTCGCTGGAACCATGAAACATGTCCACATTTCCAAGGGTTACACACCCACGAGGTATGACTCCGTCCGCCGTACGATCGGGTTCCATCAGTCCCACAGCCACTTTGAGGATGGTCGATTTTCCGCACCCGCCGGGCCCGAGAAGGCTCACCCGCTCGCCTGGATGGAGGTCAAAGGAAATTCCGCGCAGGACCTCAAGGCGGCCAAAAGTTTTTTTAACTGATTTTAAAGAAATCAATGTTGACTCCAGGCCTCTTCAATCCATATTGACATTAGTGATATTGACGGACAAGGGACCCAAATTGCCGACCACGCAGCCCATCATCGAGCCACTCGCGCGGCGCGCGCAAATGCCCGCATTGACTCCGATTGTTCCGCGTCTCGCGGTAACGGTCGCGAGCGCCGGACCTGCGCATCCGTTCGGGCCTCTTGCCGCCTGGGCAGTTCAGGCCGGAAGTGGTCACATGATCCTCGAGGTGGCCGCCGCGGGGACCTCGCCCCAAACGCGACAACTGACACAACAGACGAACCCTCAACTTAAACCGGGGACTCCGTGCCGGATCACCGTCGGCGGATCGGACTTCATGTGCGAAACCGTTTCCGCGGACAACGAATCCCCGGTTTCTGTCCGCCTCGTGAACCCGGCACAACTTCCCGTGCTCGACGCGCTCATCGCCAGTCAGAGGAAAGTCCACCATATCGAGATCTGTGAGACGCGCGACGTCGAGTCCAGCGACCGCGACCAGGGGCTCTCGGGCTGGTCCTTCATGCCGTGCGCCTTGCCCGAAATGTGCTGGGACGAAATCGACACGACACGGCGTTTCCTCGGCAAGGACTTCTCCGCCCCGGTCCTGATCACCGGCATGACCGGCGGCGTCGAGCGTGGACGCGACATCAACCACAACCTCGCGCGAGCGGCGGCATCCCGCGGCATCCCGATGGGTGTCGGATCGCAACGGATGGCTCTCGACGATCCGCGTTTCGCTGGCATCTTCGACGTCAAGAAGGAAGTCCCGGACGTGTTCCTGATCGGCAACATCGGCGCGGCGCAGCTTGTCGGTGACCGTTCGCTGGAAGCGGCCCGCGACGCGTGCTTGCGCGCCGTGGATATGATCCAGGCCGACGCGCTGGCGATCCATGTCAACGTTCTTCAGGAGATGATCCAGATCGAAGGCGACCGCGACTTCCGTGGCGTCGCTTCTACGATTGCCGCGATTGCCGACGGATTCCCGGTGCCGGTTCTGGTCAAGGAAGTCGGCTCGGGAATGGACCCGCGAACGGCCCTGCGCCTCGCGCAATCAGGCGTCGCGGCCCTGGACGTCGGTGGCCGCGGCGGCACGTCCTGGGGATGGATCGAGGGCCTGCGCGCGGGGGATTCGCGAACGCTGGATCTGGCCTCGGCATTCCGTGACTGGGGGCTCACCACCGGCGCGGCGCTGGTCATGGCGCGCGACGCGCTCGGTCCGGCCCGGAACGTGGACCTCATTGCCACCGGCGGGATTCGTTCCGGCGTAGACGTCGCCAAGGTCATCGCCCTCGGGGCGGACATGGCAGGCATCGGACTACCGCTGTTCAAAGCCGCGCTGCATGGCGCGCTGGAAGTCGAGGCCGCGCTGGACCAGATCATCAAAGGCCTGAGGACCGTGATGATGTGCACCGGGTCGCGAGACCTGAAGGCTCTGTCAAAAACCATCTTCGCCAACGGGGACCGCTGACATGACGTCACGACTACCTGGGTTTTACGAACTCCCCCTCTCCGAACGCTTGCGCGTGGCCGGTCAATTCGCCGGCCTCGACGATAACGAAACGCGTCCGCTCGGCGAATTCGGCGCGCTGACGCCAGAGCTCACGGATGTCTTCATCGAGAACGCCGTCGGGACATTCAGCCTGCCTCTGGGAGTCGCCACCAACTTCCTGATCAATGGCGACGACGTACTGATACCGATGGCAGTCGAGGAAACCTCGGTCCTCGCGGCGGCAAGCCATGGCGCGAAACTGGCCCGCGCCGGTGGCGGTTTCACTTGCACCGCGACGGATCCCGTCATGACGGGACAGATTCAGTTGTTCGTCAATGAATTCACGGATGACGACCGGAAGGCCTTGGAATCAAGCCGCGCGAACCTGATCGCGTGGGCCAATCGCGGCCATGATTCGCTGATCGCCCGCGGGGGCGGCGCGAGAGAGATCGAGTGGCGCTGGATCCCCGGGATAAGCAGCGTCATTGTCCACCTCCACGTCGATACGCGCGACGCCATGGGCGCCAACATCGTCAACACAATGTGCGAACGCCTGGCTCCAATGCTGGCCGAACTGCTCTGCTGCGACACCGGACTCCGCATCCTGACGAACTTGACCGAGCGGCGCCTCGCGAAGGCGACGTGCGTTGTCCCCAAGGAAGCCTTCGAGTCGCGCGACTACCGCGGACCGGAAGTTGTCGATCGCATTGTCAAAGCATGGGAGTTCGCCTGGCACGATATTTACCGCGCGACCACCAACAACAAAGGCATCATGAACGGGATTGACCCGGTGCTGATCGCGACCGGCAACGACTGGCGGGCGATCGAGGCTGGCGCGCACGCGTGGACGGCACGCGGCGGGACTTACCGCCCGATGGCCAAATGGGGGAAGGACGCCGGCGGCAACCTGACCGGCGAACTCGAGCTCCCCATGGCCGTCGGCACAGTCGGCGGCGTAACGAAGTTGCACCCGACCGCGCGGGCCGCCTTGCGGCTGATGGGAACCCCGGACGCGCGCCAGTTGGCCGGCATTTGCTGTGCCGTTGGCCTCGCGCAGAACCTGTCCGCCCTGCGCGCCCTCGCGTCAGAAGGCATCCAGCGCGGCCACATGGGACTGCACCAGAAAAACCTGGAACTGATGGCTGCGCGCGGCCCGCGAGTGGCGAATGCCGTGGCTGGCTCCGGCGCGGGAGAATCTTGATGCAGAATGGCAGTCTCCTCGCCGGTCACGCGTCGGCTCCAGGTAAATTGATGCTCGCCGGGGAATACGCTGTCCTTGACGGCGGACGCGCGCTCGCCGTCGCCCTTGACGGCGAGCTGCGTGTCCGTTGCGAGGCGATTCGCGAGGAAAACCCGCAAAATCCGGGAACCCTTATTGAGCTGCGCAGCAACTTGTGGTCGGAGCCTCGATTTGTTGAACTGAGCGGCGACGACCTGCCGCCGGATCCCGACCCGTTCACAGACGCTGCCATCACGGCCGTCACTGGATTCGCGATCAAGCCGACCAGGATCGTCTTTGAAGTCGATGGCAACCTCGATCCGTCGCACGGCGCGGGTTCATCATCGGCCCTGCGACTCGCGGTCCTCGCCGCGGCGCGTCACATCTCGGCCGACTCCCTCATCAACGTATCCGAACTGGCGGAATCCGCCCTCGAACTTCAACGCCGCAGCCAGCCGGCCGCGTCGGGTTACGACATCGCCGTGCAAAGTCGCGGCGGGCTTATCGTTTACCGCGAGGGCGCTTCGAAATCCCTGTCGTCCCGTACGACGGACCAGCTCGACAAGCTCGCTGGATTTGTCCACGTGATCGTCGGCGGCAGGGGCGCGCCAACGGGACCGACCATGCGCGTGTTCATGGAATGGCTGGGTCATGACCACCGGCGCGCGAAACTGATGGAGCTTTCCGAATCGCTGGTGGACGCCTGGCAGGATTTCCTGGCCGCGCAAGACGCGAGTCCCCTGCCGGAACTTTTAACCGCCGTCGGCAACCACCGTCGCTTCATGGCCGCGTCTCCGGTATTTCCGGAGGTTGTGGCCGATGCCCTCGAGTCCTTGCCGGGCCTGGACCAGAACTGGTCCTGGAAAACCACGGGCGCCGGCGGCGAAGACGCCATCATCCTGATCGGCAGGCCCGAGGCCATTGCCGCGCCCAAAGCAGCCCTCGCCGGGCTGGGGTGGCGCAAGTCCCCGTTCAATTTCACGCAGCAGGGCCTCGCGACATGGTGAGCCGCGAATCCGTCAGCGTCCGCGCGGTCGCGCCGAGCAACATCGCCTTGATCAAGTACTGGGGCAAATCAGACGCGTCCCTCAACTGGCCGGCGAATGATTCCCTCTCGATGACATTGCACCACGCGCGTTCCATCACCACCGCGCGGGCATGGACCGACGCGCAGTCTCCCGGCTCGCACCGGATCTCGTTTGGAGACGCCGGGACCGCGTCGCGCGTCCCGGAAAAGACAACACGGTTCCTTGAATGGCTCCGCGCGGAAGTCGCCCGTCATGGCAGCGCAACCGGGGCCCTCGACATCACCACAAGAAACACCTTTCCGTCGTCGTGCGGGATCGCCAGCAGCGCCAGCGGATTCGCCGCGTTGACGATGGCCGCCACCGGGGCATGGACCGGCGCGCGCACCATCGCCGACCTCGAAAATATCGGAATTGACCGGGCGAAACTGGCGGCATGGGCCCGCCGCGGATCGGGCAGCGCCTGCCGCAGCATCCATGGCGGGTATGTCCACTGGCAGCGCGGCGCGAGCCCCGCCGGACAAAACGTGTCGAGCGCATTTTCCCGGGACGACTGGCCACTTGCCGACTTGATTGTGCTGGTTGACGACAAAGCCAAGCACGTCAGTTCCTCGGAGGGGCATGCGCGGGCTTTCACCAGCCTGCTGATGGCCCCGCGCGTCGCGGCCCTGCCGGAACGCTTGCGGGAAACGGTCCGGGCCATTGAATCGCGGGATCTGGAGCGCCTCGGGACCATCATCGAGGGAGAGGCCATGGAAATGCACTCTGTCATGATGACATCCACACCGCGGACCGATTATTTCAGCGAACCGACAACAAGATTCCTGGCCTGGTTGCGCGCGGAACGCGTCGCCGGAAATTTGAATGCCTGGTTCACCCTGGACGCGGGCCCGAACCCGCACCTGATCTGCCGCCCGGAAGACAGCGCCGCGATCGCGACAAGGATAAAAAAAGAATTTCCCGCGTTCCCGGTCATTGAGGACCACACCGGCAACGGCGCCACGCTGGAGGCCGTCGATGGTCATTGAGAGGCGTTTTACGGCTTGCGCCAAAACCATCCTGGTTGGCGAGCACGCTGTTGTCTACGGAGCCGATGCCGTCGCGATGCCGCTCCATGACATGCGACTTGAGCTGTCCGTCCGCCAGGAACCGCACGGGCGCCCTGGCAGCAGCCAACGCCCCCTCCTGCAAATGGAACTCGGCGGCCAGCCGGTATCCCCGCAACTCGTGGAGGCCGCCCGGGAAGCCGCGCGTGTTCTTGACATCGCGTCTCCCGACCTGAAGATCGCCGGAACCTCAAGCATCCTGATTGGCGCCGGCCTGGGATCATCGGCGGCCTTGTGCGTGGCACTGCTGCGCGCGATGGCCGGCGTTTACGGACGGGAACTTCCGGAAGCCGACCTCGCTCGTCTCGCGAATCGCCTTGAGCAGGCCTTTCACGGGACCCCGTCAGGGCTCGATACCAACGTCGTCGCGCGCGAGCGCGTCATCCGGTTCAACCGGCGCGATGGTGCCCACGAGGTCCCCGTGCGCGGCCAGTGGCACTTTGCGTTGATCGACAGCGGCGAGCGTTGCGCGACCAGCGCCATGATTGACCGCGTCGCCCCGTGGTTCAGGAATGCGGCCACCACCGACTCGCGCATCGCGCGGTTCAACGATCTGGCTTCATCCGCGGCCACGGCACTTGGGACGGCGGACATCCGGTTACTGGCGGACGTCATGAACGAGGCCTCGGGACTTCTCGCGGAAGCCGGGGCAATGACGCCCGTATTGCATGAGTTGCGGGACGCCGCCCTCGCAAGTGGCGCCCTCGCGACAAAAGTGACGGGAGCGGGCGGCGGCGGATGCCTCCTCGCCCTGTTGCCGGCGGAAGGCACGCAGGATATTTGCAACAAACTTGACGCTCATCTCGGCGCGCGGGCGCTGATCCCGGTGACGCTCAAAACTACCGCCGGCCATAGTCGATGACGGGAAATGGACAACCGGAAATGAATATCAAGATCTCCCTGGCATTCAGTCCGGATACGGACGACCAGTTCATGGTCCAGGCGCTCCGCGAGAGAAAGCTGGACTGGGGGCCCTATGAGTTCGAGTTCATCGTAGGCGACATCCAGGAGCTGAACGAAGCCGCGCGTCACGGAAAATACGACATCACGGCGATCAGCATGGCTGCCTATCCGGACCTGCGCGATGAATACCTGCTGATGCCTGTCGGCAGCAGCATCGGAGATGGATTCGGGCCTGCCGTGGTCACGCGTCCGGGTGGGATCCTTGACCTGGCAGGACCGGGACTCGCCGGAAAGAGAGTCGCCGTGCCGGGACTGCGAACCTCGGCGTTCCTCGCGGCGCGGGCGCTGCTGGGGGAATTTGAGGCTGTTCCAATGTATTTCATGGATATCGCGCCAGCGGTTCGTGAAGGGCGCGTCGACGCGGGCATCTTGATCCACGAGATGCAGATCGACTGCGAGACCCACGGCCTCATCAAGGCGGCCGACCTGGGCGCGTTGTGGTTCGGGCGGTTCGGTTTGCCGATCCCTCTAGGCGGCAACGCCATCCGGCGCGGCCTCGGCGAAGAGCATGTCACGGCATTGACCAGGCTGTTCAGGGACAGCATCACAACGGGACTCGCCGCGCGCCAGGAGACACTCAAAGGCGCCATCTCGACCGCGGTCGCGAAACTCGACGAGAATCTCGGGGACCGTTACATATCGATGTACGTCAACCATCGCAGCCTTGCGCTGCAGGATGATGTGCTGGAAGGATTGGACCGTTTGCTTGGCGAGGGATCGCGCCTCGGTCTGTACGAACCGGTCAACGCGCGCGATTGCGTTGTCAGGATTTGAGGGGAGCCACGTTGATGACTCTGGCTGTGAATCGGATGCGGGAAATCGAGCGGAAAATCGAGACGGGAACACGCCTTGACGAGTCCGACGCGCTGTTTCTTTTCGAGTCTCCGGACCTGATGCGGATCGGGGCGCTGGCCGACCAGGCGAACCGGCGCAAAAACGAGGACCGGATCTTCTACAACATCAACCGCCACATCAATCCGACCAACATCTGCGCGCTCAGCTGCAAATTCTGCGCTTTCTCGCGCAAGCCCGGCGAGGAAGGCGCGTACGCGTATGAGATCGATGAGATGGTGGAGAAAGCGCGCGCGGCCGTGACGCAGGGCGCTACTGAACTGCACATGGTCGGCGGCCTGCACCCCCGCTGGCCGTTCAAGCGTTACGTTGAGATGATCGCGACACTGCACAAGGAGTTCCCGGGCGTCCACTTGAAGGCGTTCACCGCCGTTGAACTTGACTGGATGGCTCGCAAGGAACGGCGCGGCCTTGGCGAGATCCTGCAGGACCTCAAGAACGCCGGGCTTGGATCCTTGCCCGGTGGCGGGGCTGAGATCTTCCATCCTGAGATCCGCGATCAGATCTGCGACACAAAAGTCAGCGCCGGGCAGTGGATCGACACCCATCGCATGGCTCACAAAATGGGCCTGCGTTCAAACTGCACGATGCTCTACGGGCACATTGAGCGTTACGAGCACCGCGTGGACCATATGCGCCGGCTGCGCGAGTTGCAGGACGAGACCGGCGGATTCAACGTCTTCATTCCGCTGGCGTTCCAGCCGTACCAGAACGACATGGGCATTGGCCGCTACACGTTTGGTTTCGATGACTTGAAAACGATCGCGGTCGCGCGCCTTTATCTCGACAATTTCGCGAACATCAAGGCTTACTGGGTCATGATGGGCCAGGACATCGCGCAACTTGGACTGAACTTCGGGGCGAACGATTTCGATGGCACCGTGACCGAGGAAAAAATCTCACGCATGGCCGGGGGGCGCGCGGGCATGGTGATGAGCCGTAGCGACCTGGAACACCTGATCCTGCGGGCCGGCCGCACTCCGGTGGAACGTGACACGCTTTACCGTCCCATCGACCTGGCGAAGTCCATAGCGCGGGCCGCGGAATTGCGGGCATCGGCAGGGGACGCTCCTCCGGAGACACTTCCCGTCGGCCGCGGCAAGAATCTTTCATTCGCGGTGGGGATGACACTCAACGTGGACGGGCTGGCCGCCTTGGCGGAAATCAGGGAAAAAACCGCGAACGCACAGGGATCGACCGTCGAGATTTGTGTCAGCAACGCGGAATCACTTGAATGGGCGCAACTTCTTGATACCTGTGCCGAAGTCAGCGCCGCCGGATGCCAGACGATCCTTTCCGGTTTGACCGCCATGGCAGCCGTCATGACCGGCGCGTCGATTCCGCTCTCAAAGGGCTTTGAGGCCTTGGCCAAATCAGGTGTGCGCCGGATCGTGGAAAGCCAGGAAGACGCCGGGCGCGCGCGTCCGGAAGACCTGCTTGCGATCCACAAGGCAGCCCACGGAGCCGACATCCCGACCACGGGGCGCGTCACGTTGCGTGCTTCGACGAAAGCGCCTCACGCGGGCGAGGCAGCCGCCAGCCGCGTTGACTGGACGGATTTCAACAGTCAGTTGCGCGCGGTCGGCGAGGGACTGCGACCGCTCGGAATGACCTCGATCATCCTGGGCGCTGGCCGCGGAGCTGTGGTGACGGCGAGCGAGTATTTGCATGCGTTGAATCGCCTGAAGTCGTCCGCCGGACGGATGGCAGACGTCATCGCGCCTGTGCTCACGGAAGTGCCAACCCTGGCGCCGGTCATGGGCGTGGGAAGTGACGGCTCGCAACATCCGGCGCAAAAACTGGTGGCGCTTTTGGCCGATTTCGGCGCCGATGACCTCGGTGTCATCGATCCGGCCCTGATCAAGGTCACGCGCCTTGCGGAAGACGTTCGCAGTGCTGGTTTGTCCGTGGAAGTCAAGACACCGGAAACAGTGTCATGGGACGACGCGGCGCTTGACTTGCGCCACAAGCCTGCCGACCGGGTTTAAAACCCGGTCTGGCACACCGCACTTGATTTCGACGACCCAGCGAGTCATCATGGCTTGATAGCACACGATGATCTCAGTGGACGGCGCCCCATGGACAAGGACAATCCATTTTCAGCAGACGCGAAGCGCATCAAGCGTTTTGATTTCATCGACGACAACTTGAAATTGGCCCAGGCCGCCAGCCGCGTCGCCGTTGTCGCCGCCATCGCCGGATTCTTCGGCGGAATCCTCATGACATCGCTGATCCTTCGATCTACTCCATTTGCTGAGTCCTTACGGCACGCACAGTCTGATTGTCATATTCCTCATCCTTTTGGCATGCGGCTTCGGCCTGCCGTTGCCAGAGGATCTTCCACTCCTCACGGCCGGAATCCTGGCCTCGCACGGGGTCGTCGACTTGCACGACGCGCATATCGTGTGCTTCGCGGGAGTCATTCTTGGGGACGCGGTCATCTACTTCATGGGCCTCAAACTTGGGCCACAACTGAAACGCAGAAGGCCGTTCAGCAAAATCCTGACACCGGAGAGGGACGCAAAAGTCACTGAAATTTTTCGCAAATACGGCACCAAGGTGATCTTCATGGCGCGCTTCATGCCGGGCTTGAGGATGCCTGTCTTCCTCAGCGCCGGAATGTTCCAAGTCAAATGGTGGGTGTTTTTCGGGCTTGATGGTCTCGCAGCCCTGATCTCGGTGCCAGTCTGGGTTTATCTGGGATTTATCTTCGGGTCCAACCTGGAACAACTGGAAAAAGTAACTCGAAGATTCAAATACGGTATCTTCACGGCGGTGACGGTCACGATCATCACTTTCGTGATCCTCTACCTGGTCAAGCGCCGCAGGGAGTCCATGCCAGGGCCAGCCACCGGGCAGGGCCCTGACAATACCTCCGGTCAATCCTGATCGCCGGGCACCTGGTCCCTGATCTCTTCCTCACGATGCCTCGGTTCGCCCTTGTAAACTTCAGCGCTCAGGAACGCGCGTTCCTCCTGCAATTCATCCTCGAGCATCTGACGCGCCCAGACCCGCGCCTCGGGATTCCACCGGTAGCCGTGCTGCCTGAGAGTGTCTTTGGTCTCGAAAGGCGCCCCAGTGGCCACCACGAGAAACTCGCGCAAGTAGCTGCGACGGATCAACTCTTCCATGTATGGGGCAACGAGACGGAACGTTGTCGCGCAATCAAACAGCGCGCGATGGGCAAACGGATTGACGAAACCGTGATCCGCGGCCAGGTAGTTGAGCGCGCGTGTTCGAAATCCATGCTTGCGCCAGTTGATGTGTTTGACGGAACACGCCCAGTGCGGGTTCACCCCGGCGAGTTCCGGGCGCCGTTGCAAGAACCCGCGATCGAACGCCGCGTTGTGCGCGATGACGACACTCGCCCTGGAAAGCATTTCACGGACCCTGTCCCAGTCAACGCGGTGCCCGGAGACCATCCCGTCGGTAAGCCCCGTCAGTTTCGTGATCTCGGGTGACAGCGGTTGACCGGGATCCTGCAGCGACGAATATCCGCTGATCATGTCCGCGCGCAAACTTCCGTCCGGACCCGACGTAACCCCGAACTCGACGATGCCGACCTCAATCACCTGATCTTTCTGGGGATCCGTGCCAGTTGTTTCCAGATCCACAATCAAGCCAAAGTCCATTATCTCTCCAATTTCACATCAATTTCAGCGCCTTGTAGAAAGGCCAAACCTTAACGGGAACCGGCCGAAAAGGTACTATTGAAGGACAGTTGCCTTTTTTATTTAGCGATTCCAGCGCGAACCGTCCGTGCCGCAACCTTTTGAGGGCCCGAAATGGCTGCGAGAAACCTGCCGCCAAATCACGACCGTCCGGCTGCCTCCCGGGCGCCGTCCACTTCGCTGGAAACCGTCGAGCAGGTTATCGCTTTCACCTCGCAAGATGAAGCGCTTAAAGGTTTCTCCGTGTCTTTTCCGGCCGGGAAAGACACGACATGCCCGGTGATCACCGTTGGTTCGTTGCGGATTGCCCTTGTCGCCCCGGCGCACTGGAATGACGCGCGGGTGCTCAAAAATCTGGCAAATCCTCGCGGGGCGCCTGCATCTGAGCCCGCAGGAGACGCCTTGTTCGTCATGATGTTCGCCGATGGCCAGACGCCCCTCTCCCGCCTGAAGGAAGTTCTCGCGGGGAAAGCCGGCGCCATGCCCGCGTGGATGGCCGAGGCCCCCATCCAGACCACGGTCCTCCCGGCGACCATCGAAACCTGGCGTTCGACTTTGACCAGCATCCTGCTCATGCACCAGCACCTGGCGCATTCCCGGAAGACCGGCGATGACCTGCGGACAGAATCCGAGAACATCACCCGCTTGATGTCGATTTCCCGCGAGCTCAACGGCGAGCGCGACATCCCGAAACTGTTGAATTTGATTTTGTTGAAGGCGCGCGAAGTCTGCCGTGCCGATGCCGGATCGATCTACACGATCGAGTCCGCCGTTGACGCGGCCACCCACGGGAGTCCCGCCCGTCCCGGCGAGGAAGTGCTGCATTTCCGGTTCACGCAAAATCACTCGGTGAAACAAAACCTGAGTGAGTTCAAATTGCCGATCAACCGCAATTCGATTGTCGGCAACGCCGTTCTCGCGCGCCAGACGATCAACATCCCGGACCTTTACGAACTGTCATCCGACCCGGCGCAGAACCCGTTCAACATCCGTCACGACCGCAGCTGGGACCAGCGCATCGGTTACCAGTCGCGCTCGATGCTGACCCTGCCGATCTTTGACATCTCGCACCAGGTGATCGGAGTGATCCAGTTGATCAACAGCAAGAAGGACGCGGCGCAAAGACTTCTTGAACCAGGGGACTTCGACCGCGAGGTAACGGCGTTTGACGCGAATTCCGTGAAATACGCCGAGATCGTCGCCCAGCAGGCAGGGATCGCCCTGGAAAACGCGAAGATGACTGAGGAAATCACCCGCCTGTTTGACGGGCTGGTGGAAGCGTCGGTGACCGCGATCGAACAGCGGGATCCGACGACGAGTGGGCATTCCCACCGTGTGGCCGCCCTGACCGTCGAGCTGGCACGCGTGGTCGATCGTACAGACACGGGGATCTACGGAAAGGTCAACTTCGACGAGGACCAGATGCGTGAGATCCGTTACGCGTCACTCCTGCACGACTTCGGTAAACTCGGTGTGCGAGAGGCGGTCCTCGTCAAGGCGAAGAAGCTGTTCCCGGAGGATCTCGCGCTGATCGAGGAGAGATTCAAACTGGTCCGCGCGGCTTACGAGATCGACTACCTGAAGGCCATGCTGAACTTGAACGAACGCCCCGATTTGCAAGCCCTTGGCATGACACCGGAGCAGTTGCTGTCGGAACGTGACCAGCGCAACGCCATCCTCGATGAGTTCCTGAATTTCATCTTGCGCGCCAATGAGCCGACCGTGCTCGAACAAGGCGGTTTCGACCGCCTGAAGGACATTGCCAACATCCACTTCCGGGACATCAGCAACGCGGACCGGAAATTACTGCAGGACCATGAATTGAAGGCTCTTTCCGTCTCGCGCGGGTCGCTGACAGCCGAAGAATACGCGGAGATCCAAAGTCACGTCGTCCACACTTATGAATTCCTGCGCAAGATCCCGTGGGGCAAGAAACTGGCGAATATCCCGCAGATCGCGGCAAAGCACCATGAGAAACTTGATGGCAGTGGTTACCCGACGAGCGCCGTGGCCGAGCAAATTCCCGTCCAGTCGCGGATGATGACGATCGCGGATATTTATGATGCGCTCTCGGCCGCGGATCGTCCCTACAAGAAGTCATTGCCGCCGGAGAAATCACTCGACATCCTCGCCATGGAAGTCAAAGGCGGCAAAATAGACGCGGAGCTTTTCCGCCTGTTCGTCGAGTCCAAGGCATACATGATCGTGCATCCCGCGGGTCCTTCGCCGTCCCCTGGTGAACACACAAGCGCGGGACTGAAGAAAGGCGCGTGAGCCATGGCCAACCGCTCCCCGCTTTCGCCGCAACTGCTCATTTACGCGTATTCCAACGGTTATTTCCCGATGCCCGATCCCGTGACCGGCCAAATCGGGTGGTTCCGCCCGGATCCGCGGGCTGTGATCCCGCTCGACCATTTTCACGCCTCGCGGTCGCTGATGAGAACGATCAAAAGAGGGATTTTCAGCGTCACCGTGGACCAGGCATTCGCTGACGTCATGAAGGCTTGCGCGGCGCGACCCGGAACATGGATCACCCCGGAATTCATCGCTGCGTATTCGGAGCTCTTCCGGCGCGGTTACGCGCACTCGGTCGAAGTGTGGCATGATCAACATCTGGCCGGCGGGTTGTATGGAGTATCGCTCAGCGGGGCATTTTTCGCCGAGAGCATGTTTCACAACGAGACCGACGCCTCGAAAGTCGCGTTGCTCAAACTCGTTGAGCACATGACGGGCAAAGGCATGTCGCTTCTGGAGGTGCAGTTCCTGACGCCGCACCTGTCGACGCTTGGCGCCGTTGAGGTGACGGATGAGGCTTACGTGAAATTGCTGCAGGAAGCCCTGGCTTCCACCGCGCGATTTTGACGGGGAGGACGAAGAAGATGGCAAACAATGGACAGGGACTTCAGGACTTCAACATCCCGGCATGGCGGGCGACGCTGTTCATCCGGATCTTCGGGATCTTCAAGGTTCCGCTGATCTGGTACGTCCGGCCACGGGTGCTTGAGTTGAACGGACAGAGAGTCGTCGTGAAGATACCGCTGCGATGGTTGACCAAAAACCACCTGAATTCGATGTATTTCGGCGCGCTGGCGATCGGGGCGGATATCGCCGGCGGCATGCTGGCCATCATGATGCTCCGGCACCTGAAAGTAGACGTCTCGTTCGTGTTCGCGGATATCAAGGGCGAGTTCCTTAAACGTCCGGAGGCGGACGTGCATTTCACGTGCAATGACGGTCCTGCCATCCGGGACCTCGTGCAAAGGACCATCCAGTCTGGGGAGCGGCAGAGCATGCCGGTCAACATCGTAGCCACATGCCCCTCGAAGCTCGGGGAGGAGCCCGTCGCGCGTTTCGTGTTAACATTATCGTTAAAAAGGAAGCAGCCATGACCACACTCCGGATGCTCCGCGCGGGCCTTGCGGCACTGGCCGTGTCGCCTGCGATTGTCATGGCGGGCGGGGCATTTTCAGGGCCGGATCAATTGGCTGGCTATTGCAGCACGACAACCAACGCGGGCATCTGGGCATTCTCGTTCGCGTACGCTGATCCCGCAATGTTGTGCCAAAGGAATGTCACCAGCCTGCAATCCTATGTACCCGGGGCCGTCATGACTTCAAACTGGGGCTATTACAACCCGTCCACCTGGAACCATGTCCGGGTCGGCTGCGACGGGATGTGGAACCAGTTCAACGGCCAGGGCAACTGGCCACTCCAAGATGCCTACAACTGGGCGCGTTCCATGAGTGGCCAGAATTGCCGGTTTGCGGTGAACGACTGAGGCAACTCGTCCCGGGACGAGTCGATCGTCAGGGGATGACGCGCCAGGTCCATCAGGTGACTTCAACCGCGCGAGGCTGGCGTCACACTGAAGGTCAGTTCTTCTGAACCGCGCAAAATCTTGACCTCGACCGCCTCACCGATCTTCAAGACACCAAGGACCGCGGTGTAGTCGTAGATGTTTTCGATCTTCTGGCCCGCCAGCGACACAATGATATCGCCGCCTCTGATGCCGGCTTTCTCCGCCGGGCTGTCGGCCTTGACGCCAGACAACAGAACACCCTTGACCACCGTATTGCCGTAATCGGGGATCGTGCCGAGATACGCCTTGAATCCACCGCCAGTGCCTCCACCGCCACCATTCGGGTCCTTGACCCGGTTGTAAGGCGGCGCCCCGGAATCGCGCGCCACGTCCAGGAGCACATCGCCCATCACGGCCGCGATGCGGCGCATCCCCTCATAATTCAGTTTCTCAAACGTATCTCTCGTTGTGTGGTAATCGTCGTGCGATCCCGTGAAAGCGTTCAGCGTCGGGACGCCCTGCACATAAAACGAAGTCGAGTCCGTCGGCAGGTATGGATCCGCCTGGGTGACGACTTTCAGGCCGTGCTTCAAACTCGTTTCCTCAATCAGCGCCGGCCAGACAGGGCTGGCCGCGACCGATTGCATCGTGACCGCCTCGCGCAGGCGTCCAACCATGTCCAGATTGAGGGCCGCCGACAGAGCTGGATAAATCTGACCGCTCTGCCGAGCGGCAAGATCCTTGGTAAAGTACGACGATCCGATCAGGCCAAGCTCCTCACCCGACCACAACGCAAAAATCACGTCGCGCCCCAGTTCCCCGCGTTCAAAATTGTCCATCGTCGCGATCTTTTGCGCGATCTCAAGCACGGACGCCACGCCCGAAGCGTTGTCGTCCGCGCCGACAAAAATGCCCTTGCCGGCTTCGCTGCCCAGATGATCGACATGCGCGCCGATCAGAACGCTGCCGGTCACTGGCGCCTTGCACGGGTAATTCGAGGCCCGGAGCCGCGCGAGGACGTTACGCCCCGTGCGTTTCTCTTGCGCCACTTGCGTCTTTCCCGAAATCTTCACCGGCAAATCGAAACCTTGCGCAAGATCCCCACCATCGAGCTGGTCCTGCAGGGACTTGAGCCCCTTCCCGGTCCCGGCCAACAGCGTATCGGCCACATCATCCTTGATTGAGATCCCACCAAGACTCATCGCCGCCGCCGAGGCGTCCATGCGCAAAGCGATCAGCTGGTCTTTCACGCCTGAGTTCGGACCGTGAACAAAGATGATCCCTTTTGCGCCACGGTCACGCGCGTATTTGGCTTTTTGCCGCATGCTTGCAAATTGGTTAAGGTACTGTTTACGCGCCATCGGCAAATTTTCCGGGACAAACCGGAACGCGAGCACCCACTTGTCCTTCACATCAAGATGCGCGTAAGAGTCGTATCCAGAGTCAGAGCCACGATTCACCGGATCCGCCTGCCGCCCTATCGCCGTGCCTTCTGGCGCGACGATCCCGTACCCGGCAAAGGCCACCGTCTCGTTCTCCAAGACGGCATCCGACGAAAATGCCAGCGGTCGCCAGTCACGGTCCATTTCCACTTCCCGGCCACCAACGCTCAAGCGGTTCTCTGCCCCTGCCTTCACCCCGGCCGTAAATTCAAAACTCTGGAAGAAAGTCCCATGATCGCCCGCCGGTTCAAGCCCGAGCCTCGCGAATACTTCCGCGCCATACTCCGTTGCCAGCGTCTCGCCGGGCGTCCCGGTCAAGCGTCCGTCGAGAGCAGGCGAACTCAAGTAGCGAACATGCGAACGCAAGTCCGACTCGGTGATCTCGTTGCTGAACGCCGACAGCTTTGGTTTGCGCGCCGGAAGTCCAAGAGCCTCGCGCGCGGCGGCATCGTTCCATTCTCCGATGAAAATCTGCGAGGCTTTCTCCGGCGTGCGCGTGGTGGTCCACGCCAGATGCTCGCCATCCGGCGTGAAAACCGGCAGCCCGTCGAATCCGTCCGTCCAGGTCACGCGAACTGGTTCGCGCTGGCCTGCGGCGTCGACGACGTAAAGTTCAAAGTTGCGGTGACCTTCCACGTTTGACGCAAAAATCAGATAATCACCCGTCGGGTGGAAGTAAGGCGCCCACGACATTTTCCCAAGCCGCGTCAACTGACGTTTGTCGGATCCGTCGATGTTCATCGTCCAGATTTCGGCCGTCGATCCGTCCTCACTGAATTTGCGCCATGTAATCCTCTTGCCGTCGGCCGAGAAAAACGGCCCCCCATCATAGCCGCGCTCGTTTGTCAGGCGCGTCACGTTCGAACCGTCGGCATCCATGATGTATATATCGGCCCATGCCGACGGGTTTTTCTCGAACGCCGCGCGGTCTTCATCCGACATGTCGTCTGAAAACCCGGTCCGGTTGCTCGAGAAGGCGATCTTCTGACCGTCGGGTGACCAGCTGGCCTCGGCATCGTAACCGCGTTCGCTGGTCAGCTGGCGTAAAATGTTGCCCTTGGTGTCGGTCTCGAACAGGTCATACTGGTCGTCAAAATCCCACGCGTAACTCTCCTGGCCTCCCGTGCGGCGCCGCTCCCACTCTTGGTCTTGTTTCGCCTTCGCGTCGGGATCGAGGTGCGTTGAAGCAAACAGGACTTTTGTTTTCGAAGGATGAATCCACGCGCAAGTCGTCCGCCCGAGTCCCGGCGACATCCGGGCGCTGCGACCCGTGGCCAAATCGAGGAGATAAATCTGATAGAACGGGTTTTCAGCCTCACGTTCGCTCTGGAACACCATCATCGAACCGTCTTGGCTGAAGTACCCCTCGCCAGATCTTGCGCCCGCAAAAGTCAGCTGGCGAACCCCGGTCACAAAACGGGCCTCGTGGGTCACGTCCGCCGCATTTGCCGGCCTTGAGGACGGCGATGACGCCACGTCACCAACCTGTGAAGCAGGTGCGTCCTCACCGTGGAAACGATGCACCTTGCCGCGCCAGGAACGCGTCCCCGCCGGGTCCGTCTGGGCTGGAGCCTGCACGGCCAAAATACACCTCCATAAGGGCCAGAACCCGGGAAAATTACCCCCGGTTTTAGTCCCACCCCGCCCACCGGCGCAACCGGAATCTGCCAGCAAAATCACGGCTCTTAATACTTTACTTTTTTACTAAAGTATTTTATGAATCCAGCGACACTGTATGTGGTGACAAATGTTGAGCCAAATAGTAAACAACCGGCGCGCCATCCTGAGCTGAAGGCGCTTCATCCTGAGCTGAAGGCGCGTCATCCTGAGCTGAAAGCGAAGGATCTTCAGGAGAGGATCCTTCGGGCTTCGCCCTCAGGATGACGGGACAGCTCAGGGTGACGGGAAGAGAGGATCCTTCGGGCTTCGCCCTCAGGATGACGGGACAGCTCAGG
>RGVZ01000351.1 GCA_010029825.1 bacterium
GTGGCAACAGCCTCAGATCTGCAGACTACTGCGCGGATCAGCATGGCCGTAGATGCCAGCGGCGATGGTACCATTGCGGTTCCGGCTAAAATATTTCTGGAAACCCTGCGGAATCTGCCCGAACAGCCCATCACCATTCAGGTGGATGAGGAAACCTACAGCATTGAAATCACCTCCGACAATGGCCGCTACAAGGTTTCAGGTGCCAATTCTGTTGACTTTCCGCGCGTACCGGCCGTAGCAAATGCCTTTTCCGTGCAAATGGAAGCAGGTTCCATTAACAGGGCGCTCGGAAATACGCTTTTTGCCACCAGCAACGATGAGCTTGAGATCATCGTTGGCAGCCAGATTGGTCTGCAGCAGACGGGCAGCACCAGTGCGGGTTTCCGCAGCGCGACCACGGGCGCCAGCCTTAACGGCGCCGAGCAGGATGGTTTCAGCATCCAATTGATAGCCCCGCCGAGGGGCAAGACCAGTAGAACGAGCCATGAATCAGTACCTCAGGGAATGGATTGATAAAGCGATGATCAGGCGGTCACCGCAGCATCGGTGATTCCGTAGGCACGGGCAGCACTGCGCCCGTTCATAATCGCCATGCCGATCGACCAGTCGATACGGGTGCGATCAACAGGGGCTTCAGCGATTTCGCCGAACTCCCGAATGTCGATCCCGTAACCATTGGCGGCAGGGCCTTGGATGCCGGTGGTCTGCAGATCGCCAAACGCCACGCAGTAGATGCTGGTGGAGCTGGAGGTTTCGGTGAAACCTTGAATCTGCACGTTCTGGGCGTTGGTGTCTGTGACAACGATGCGGGCATCGTTATACATGGTCACCCGACGGCCAAAAGCATCCTGCTCATAGGACATGAAGCCACCGATGGTGGTATTGCGGCTGGCAGCCGAAAGGCGCCGACGCATCTTCTTGTTCATCAGTAGGATCTTGTTGTCGCCATCCACCGCATCAATCAGCTCATCGAGAGCCGTCAGCGACAGGGCGCCGTTCACGTTGACGGCCTGGGAGCTGCCGACGTTGATCCGGGTCTTCAGGCCATCGAAAGCGCGGACATCAACCGACTCGTCGCCGTTGATCACCTGCTCTTCAAATGTCAGGCGCAGCGAGCGCACCTTCATTTGGATCTGCTCGGCCTTGGCCTGAGGGCCGTAGTTCTTGATGCGCTGAATGTCAACGTCGATGTCGCCACCGAAAAACTTCAGGCGCTCATACTGGGGATTGATGACGCCATAAGACTCGTCGTAGGTCTCGTTGTACCCACGGAAGCCAACGGCGGGAAGCTCAGCTTCCACGGCGTAGTCCAGACCGCCCTGCACATTGCGGAACGGCATGATGCTGATCAGCTCGCTTTCGGCAAGCTCACGAATTACGGCCACCCGTTGCGGATCAGTCTCCGTCTTGGCGGCCTCCAGAATGGTGAGTCCCATGAGTGGAAATCAAATGAAGGTCGGGGGTGGCATCACGCCAGTTGGTTCACCGCAAGGCATCACGCCTGGCTGATTGGTTTGGAACCGGTTTAGGCATCACGCCGCCGCCGGTTCCTGCTGCCCGAACTTTCCCGAGCCCCTAAGCCGCGCCTCCAAAGGCATCAGAGAACAGGGAATTGAGCGGTTGGGACATCAGGTCCTTACCGGCAAAAGCACGGCCATCTCGACCGTTGCGGGCACCACCACCGCTGCCCATAGAGGGCTCAAAATGGCGACCCCAGACCGGATCGGTCTGCAGCCTCTTCAGCCACTTGGTCGGCTCGTACCGCTTACCGGTTTCAGAGTCGATTTCAGGATTGCCCTTGGCATCCACGACCACCAGAGCGCCGTCTTCAATGCGGAAGTTGGGGCCGAACCGGAACCAGACCGCATCAAACGGTGTGCTGCCGTCAATGGTGCTGGCTTCCATGCTGCCCTTGGCACCGATAAAGGCCTTCTCCGCTTGCTGCCGCACCAGTTCCCGTTGGCGGGCCTCGCGCTCGGCGACCAGCTCAGTGGTTGCCTGCTGAAGCTGGGCGGAGTATTTAGACTCGATCTGCTCGCGCTCTAGGCGGGCCTCTCTTCCAGGGCCTTAGCTTCAGCCGCCCGCACCGCCTCGGGGTTGGTGGTGCTCAGCTCGCGCAATTGGGCTTCTAAGGCACCCATGCGGCGCTCCTTCTCGCGGTTGGCTTCCCGCTCACGCTGCAGGGCATGTTTGACGCGGGAGAGGTCATCACCTTCGCCATCGCCTTCGCTGTTGCCGGGTGCGGGATCAGTGACCCCCAGTCCTGCACCTGCAGCACTGCCAACACCAGCACCGCCCTCACTGCCAGGCTCGGGGCTGTGGAGCTGTTCATCAAACCATCGCTTGGACATTTGGTCGGGGCATCACGCCCGCGAACTACCTCGGAGCTTTCCGGCTTAGCGGTGACCCTGTGGCTTAGGTCGCTGGCGGCGCTCCTGCTCGCGTTCGGCAGCGGCCATGCGGTTGGCGAGCTGTCGGGTTTGAACCGTCTCTAGGAGGGTTTCGATAGAAGGGGGTTGGGGGGTGGTCATGGATCAATAGTATGGGGATAGATCCATTGTTCAGTATTAGAATTAGGCATTCTATTTTCAGAAAATGCAATGTTGAGGTCTTTTAATTTGTTTAGAAATAAATCTAAATCTGGAGCGACTGAATCCCTTCCCATTGATCCACTATTATCTAGAGATACATATACACTTGCAACATCAGACCATGGCACGTTCGTTGCTTCCTCGATTAACCTAAAATAATCCGATGGCGGCTGGATAGCACTTACTTCATCATATCTAGCAACAGAAAACGAAACACCTACGGGTTCACCTTCTGGATCTGCAAGATTAGGCCATGTGCTAGGATAAAATTGTATTTTACTAGGGTAGAATGTTGATTCCGGAATGATAAGGATAAATCTTTTGCCGTCCCTTGCTTGCGCTTCATACTCATAGGGCAAGTTATTGTTTTTGTTAATAAATTTAAAGGTATTTTTATTGCTCCACTGTTGCCACTGAAGGTTAGAGGTTGCGAGAGATATATAGTCGTTGTCTTCATCAATAATTGAAATCGAGTAATGCATAGATTCTGAAAGTGTAAAACTAGGCTCATCTTTTCTTTTCTTTGTCAACAGACCCGGCTGCACGCTCATTTCTCGCGTCAACGCCTCTCCAGACCAGTCCATTC
>RGVZ01000352.1 GCA_010029825.1 bacterium
CGGGTGGGAGAAGCAAGTCGGGTTCTCGCTCAAGTGTTTGACCGGCGAGGACAAGGGCTTAGAGGCGCGCTATACGACGACTTCGGTTGGCGGCAAGCGTTCCTATGAGGCGCTCGCATCTGCGTTCGCTAATCAAGTGTCTGTAGATGAGAGCAAACCCGTGCCGGTCGTGCTGCTCAAGAAAGAGCACTACCAGCACAAGTCCTACGGTCGCATTTACACGCCGATCTTTGAGATCGTCGAGTTCATGTCGATGGACGGACCTGAAGAGGAAGAGGAAGCTCCCGCGCCGACGCGTCGCCGTCGCGCTGGGTAAGTGATCCTTTGGGTTGACTTCGAAACCCGTAGCACCTGCGACCTTCGGGTCGCGGGTGTCTATAACTACGCGCAGGACTTGGAAACCGAAGTCATCTGTATGTCCTACGCTTTCGACGACGGCGACGTCCAGACATGGACGCCCGATCAACCATTCCCTGATTTGATAAAGAATCATAAAGGTCAGATAAGAGCGCATAACGCCGCGTTTGAGCGTCTGATCTTTTGGTATGTGCTTCAGATCAACTTCGATCTTGAGCAGTTCTATTGCACCGCAACACAAGCCCGCGCTAACTGCGCGCCGGGGTCGCTTGAGGACGTCGGCCGCTTCGCTGGCGCGGATATGAAGAAAGACCGCCGGGGCGACTACCTTGTGCGGCAATGTTGCGTCCCGCCGTACAATAAAACCTTAATCCCAGAACTCATCGAATACTGCGAGCAGGATGTGCGCGCTATGCGCGCCGTGAGTCTCGCTTTGCGTCAGTTGTCGGATGACGAGTTGACTGACTACCACGTCAACGAGCGTATCAACGACCGTGGCGTGAAGGTGGACGTTGCGCTATGCAAAGCCGCCATTCGCTACGCTGACGCCGAACTAGCCGAGATACAGGCCATTGTGACCGAGATCACGGGCGGTCTGGCCGTGCGCTCGCCACGGATGCGCGAGTGGGTGCTGGCGCGCGTCACGGATGAGCAGAAGAAGCTCATGTGGGTCGGTGAGAAGTACAGCATCGACAAGGCCGTTCGCGCTAATCTATTAGCGTGTGATGACCTAGACCCGGATGTGCGTGAAGTCGTGCAATGCGCCGACGATCTATGGGCGTCCAGCATTGCAAAGTTCAAACGTCTACAGGAGTTGGCCGATGTCGAAGATGACCGAGTACGAGGCGCATTTGTTTTTGCTGGCGGATCTGCGACGGGGCGAGCCTCTTCTTACGGTCGTAGTCGCTGACTGGTCAGCTATCGAGGCGCGCGTTAACCCGTGGCTATCGGGCATGGGCGAGGAAAAGCTCAAGCAGTTCGACCAAGACATCTATAAGATCAACGCCGCCGCTACCTTCGGGTGCTCGGTCGATCAAGTGACCGACGATCAGCGCCAGATCGGCAAAGTTCAGGAGTTATCGTGCGGCTATGCGGGCGGCGTGGGCGCGTTCGCGGCTATGGGTCGGGCCTATGGTATCCATTTACCGGAGGCCGACGCCAAGCGCATGGTAGACGCGTGGCGGCGGTCTAACCAATGGGCGGTGCGGTTCTGGTCAGAACTTGAGCGGGCCTATACATCAGCTATGCACACGCCTAATGCGGAGTTCAGCGCGGGTCGAGTGACTTATCTGTTCGACCGCCAACATCTCTGGTACATTCTTCCTTCGGGCCGCGTTCTGTGTTACCCGTTTGCAAAACTGGAAGACGATGGCATTTCATACTGTAAAGCCGCTTGGAAGCCCGCCGCCGATGCTAAAGAATGGCCGCGCGCTCGACTATGGAAGGGCTTGGCTTGCGAGAACATCACGCAAGCAGTCGCTAATGATGTGCTGCGCCACGCGCTACGCCAATTAGATAACGTAGTGCTTCACGTACACGACGAGATCGTCCTTGAGGACGGTGACCCCGACGTATTACGCCGCGTCATGTGTACGTCGCCGCCGTGGGCGGCAGGTTTGCCCCTAAAGGCAGAAGTTAAAACTATGGAGAGGTACGGGAAATGAAGCACATTGTTGGTTTGTCTGGCGGTAAGGACTCCACCGCGCTGGCGTTACGGCTAATGGAAGTCGAGCCAAGAGATTACGAATACATTTGCAACGAAACCGGCAACGAATTGCCCGACATGATCGCGCATTGGGAGAAGCTAGAAGAAATGCTTGGTAAGCCCATCATACGGGTGCGTCATGACCGAGATCTGGAAGGCACTATTGACCAGATGAATATGCTACCCAACGTGTTTAGCCGTTGGTGTACTAGGGTTCTGAAGATAGAACCAACAATTGATTACATGGGCGGCTTACCCGAAGGATCGACGCTTTACGTTGGTCTGCGCGCCGATGAGGAAGCCCGACGCGGGTTGTTTGGTGAAGACATAACCATTCGTTTCCCTATGCGCGAGTGGGGCTGGAAAGAAGAGGATGTCTGGAAGTATCTTGACCAGCGCGGCGTGTGCATTCCCGCCAGAACAGACTGCGCGTTGTGCCCATATCAGCGATTGGGCGAATGGCGCGACCTGTACAACAAATATCCGGTCATGTGGGCTAAAGGCGTCGAACTTGAAAAGAAGTTCGGCCACACGTTTCGCAGCCCGGGGCGCGATACATGGCCCGCTGATCTGGAAAGTTTAGGCGAAGAGTTCGCCAGAGGCCGCAAACTGCGCGAATACAAGCGTTCTGCTAGTTGCAGAGTTTGCAGTTTGTAAAAAAAGCCCGTCGTGGGGACGGGCTTGAACTAGGAGAGCACATGGAACTCGTGGATCATATCATAGCCCTCGCGCCAGAGGGTGAAGTTGTACTATTCACTAAACAAGTCGAACGCGAGGGCGGCTACGCCTACCCTGCGTTTCGTAAGCCGCGCGGTGAAGGCGCTTGGTACGTCAACATCGGCTCGTTCATTGAGTCGCGCTTCGACGGTCAGCGGGTATCGGCGGGCGCTGCGTTCTGTGAGAACGTGTGGTGCTTGGTGTTAGATGACGTCGGTACGAAGTCTAAGACGCCTACGATCAGACCTACGTGGATCATTGAAACGTCGAAGGACAATTTTCAATGGTGCTACGTATTCCGGCTAGACGATCAGCCGCATAAGTCGGTCTATAGCGCCGCGATCAAAGCCATAGCCGCTGCGGGCTATACGG
>RGVZ01000353.1 GCA_010029825.1 bacterium
GTCGATTGCGAGTGCAAGAATCTCGGCGTCGGCCTGCGGGGAGGATTCGCCGAGGATGTCGGCGTTGAACTGTAAAAACTCGCGCAAGCGTCCCAACGATATCGCGCGTTCATGAAGTCCGCGACCGAAAACAATTAACCCGCAAAGGAGTGTTATGGATTCCACATCTACACCGCCTATTGGCGAACCGCTCGTGGAAGTTCTTGCCCGCTGCGCTCGACTCGATACGTCGCTTGTCCGGCGCGCAGTTGTCGAGGGAAAAGTGACCGTTAACGACGCTGTAGTCACCGACCCGGCTGCTCGCGTGCACAGTGAAGACCCGTCGTTTATCGGCTACGGCGAGCACTTATATCCCTACTACCCGAACGACGCGTTTTCCAGCGCTGACATCGTGTTTGAATTGGTCGCCTACGACAAGACGACCTACGAAGAAGTCAAACTCGACCAGCACGGTACCTGTCCGGCGTGCGGTTCGAATTGGGACGCCGGCGACATGTTTCCGGTGTTACGTAAGCAATCCTGTTTCGACAAACTCTCGGACGACGAACTGCGGCAAAAAATAACAATATGGTACTCGCCGCCCTACAAGTTCAGCCGGCTCATCGGGGTCGAATACGCTTACGACCATCCGCGGCATTATGACGGGGTATCAGAATGGGCGTGTCCTGACTGTGATACACGCTGGTACCGGTTCCAACCCAAATTTATGCGGAAAAGCAAAGCATGAAAGTTTACCTCGGCCCCTACAATCACTGGTTTGCGCCCTATCGCTGGGTGAAAAAACTGATCCGGCGCTGGTATGGATTCAAAAGCAACACTGGTTTTAGTCTGGCGCAGTACGAGAAAGTCAACGAATGCGCACGCAAAAACTTCTCGTGGCTGCGCGCGCTTGAAGACTGGGTAGATTCGTTCTATACCCGCAAAGTCCAGATTCGGATCGACGAGTACGACACGTGGAGCATGGACGACACGCTCACGCCCATCATCCTGCCCATGCTCAAGCAGTTGCAGGCGACCAAACACGGTTCGCCCGCAGTGGATGATGACGACGTACCAGACGAGTTAAAAAGCACCAGCGCCGAACCTTTGACCGAAGAACAGGTCAACACGGGTTATACAGATAACAATTGGCACAAGCGCTGGGAATGGGTCTTGTCGGAAATGATCTGGGCGTTCGAACAGAAAGCCGACGAAGACGCTGAAAGCCAGTTTCACTCCGATTCGAATCCTGACCAGCCCAGTGACGACCCCAGTATTTCACTTGAAGAGTCCATTAAACGGCGCACGTTCGACAAGGACGGCTACATCGCGTGGCAAAACAGGAAGACGCGCGGATTAACGCTCTTCGGGAAATACTTCGAAGCCCTGTGGGATTAACTACCTCTAACAAGAAGGCAACACACATGTTTGATTTGAATGCCTACCTCGCCGACGACGGCAATCTGCTCCGCGAATCGTTGAGAGACCTGTACGACAAAAATTACTTCCGCAAAGCGTGGGCTGGTGAACTTCCGGTGCGCCGTATGAAATACATCCGCTGCGCCGACGGTTTGGAATTCTCCGCGCAGGCATCAGCCGGGCACTACTGCACGCCCCGCCAGAATTTGGGGCCGTATGTCGCCGTCGAGATTGGTTTCCCCAATCAACGCGTCGAGGAGTTCATGGAATACGCCGAAGACCCCAAAAACCCGACCGGAACTGTATACGGTTGGGTGCCGGTCGAGGTCGTGGAAGCCGTGGTGAACAAACACGGCGGCCTTGCGTGTCGTTCAGCGGCCTCGGTTTGAATTTCACATTTACCAACAAGGAGCCGCTATAAAAGCGGACAAAAATGACTGATTTCATCAACCTCACGCCCCACGAAATCAAGATTCTGGAAGACGGCGCGGTAAAAATGGTTGTTCCGCCCAGCGGCAAGTCGCTTCGGATCGCCTGCGAGTTCGTCAAATTCGGCGAGATCGCCGGTGTAACGACGTATCGCGCAAAATACGGCGAATTTGAATTGGTCGAGAACGCAGACCCGACCAACAAGACGATCGGATTGCCGCCGGTGATGCCCGGTCCGACGTACATCGTCTCCGGTCAGTGTCTCGAAGCGCTACGAGATTCGAATCGTTTGGATTTTGCGGCTCCCGGCGAGTTGATCCGTGACGAAAAAGGTCAACCCGTTGGCTGCAAGGGTCTCAAAGTTAACTAGTTTTGAATCCAACACACCTCCGGAGCAAAACATGCCCAAACAAGAGTGCTGCACGGTCTGTCACACGCCCCGTTCGAATCCGGAAGACTGGGACGATTATTACCAGTTGTGCCCCGCGTGTTCGTATGACAAGTACGCCGCCGATGATGCCGCCGACTTTAGTCGCACGGTCGAAGACGCGAAAGATATCGTCGACGAACTTAACGACATGTGCGATATGGAAGCGCGCAAGCAGTTTGGATTGTCGACGGCGCGATATGCGCTCGAACTGATGGTGAAGGCGCACCGCGAACACACGAGCCCGGCTGGTTTGGATACCGTCCGGGACCGCGTCGCCTGTCTTGCTGCTGGGTTGGCCAAGATGATCGTGCTCGACGCGCCCGAACCTGTGGTCGCGCACCAGTTAAAAGTATTGCGCTTTGCCGTGCATGAACTGGCGAAGCACAAGAACGCCGCGGCTGATATCTAAATTCTGCCTGCTTCTCGGGCATATCTGGTGGATCACTGGTTGTTATCAGCGATCCGCTCCGACTGTAGCCGCCACTTCGGCGAAACAGTCCCGACCTGTGCTCGGTGGAGGCACAGAAGCACCGGAGGTGCACTATGAACCCTTGGCTGGTAATGATGATGGAGATCGTGGCCAAGAACGGCCCGATCGGTGTGGCCCGCATGCGGGCCGCACTTCTCCAGCAGGGCGGCTTGCCCGCTGTTCGGTGGTTCGACGCCGAATGCGGCGTGCAGCCGCCGGCCTTCGAGCACACCGTTCAAACGGACGGAACGGTCACCTCGACGGAGGTGGCCTGATTTTGAGCGGGGTTGCGGCGCCGGGGGTAACGCCCCGGCTGCCTGCGCCTCGTTTTAGATATCAGCCGCGGCGTTCTTGTGCTTCGCCAGTTCATGCACGGCAAAGCGCAATACTTTTAACTGGTGCGCGACCACAGGT
>RGVZ01000354.1 GCA_010029825.1 bacterium
AGTTGCTGACTCGCGCTAGTTCTGGCGCCAGCTCGGATCTGATTGCGGTGCGCACCTCGGTGGCGATCTCCGCAGCACTGGGAACGGAGGGCGCATTCGTCAACGTGTCCACCGTTCCCCCGGTGATAGTCCTGCCGGTGGCGTAGGCCCAGACCGCTGCAGCGATCGTGGCACTGTTGTCAATTGCAGTAGTGAGGGTCCGAGTGCCAGCAGCCCAGACGGCGGTGGCAATGTCGGCAGCAGTGGGGATCGTGGTGGTGAGCGTACGAGCTGCGGCAGCCCAAACGGCGGTGGCAATGTCGGCAGCCGTGGGGCGGCTGCCCACCGTGGCATCGAGGTTGGCCAGCCTGGTGCTGTTGGCGTCCATCTCGGTGCGGATCGCTGCCGCTGTCGGGATCGCTGAAAGCTGCGTGTCTAGGTTGGCGCTGTTCAGGCCCATTGCGGTGCGGATCGTGGCGGCGGTGATGGCAGCCGTGCCGACCGTGGCATCAACCGGGGTGCCGACCACGACGGAAGCGGCGCCAGGGACGGCGCAAGTGCCGGTCAACTCAGAGTTGGGGCCATACACCGTGCCGCTGCGGACGTTGCTGGCTGCAGGATTGCCGCCTACGGAATCGGCGGTGTAGAGGGGTCGGATAGTGGCAAGGTTGGCGCTGCGAATTTGGTAGTAGGTAGCAGGTGGCGATGTGTTTTGCCAGAACCAGCGAGCGGCATAAACTGCATGAGTCCCATTTGGAGACACTATGAACGGTCCGGTCAATATATTTGTAGCGCTTGCTTGGCTAGACTGGAAAGCTGGAACCCCGTTAGTTGCCTGCAGTTGCCCAACAATGTTAACAGCTCCAACGGTAACGTTACTTACTGCCCCACCTACTGCCCCGGATGCGCAAGAGCCGGTGATGTTAATAGTTCCGGATGAACTATTCACTACCGTAATGTTTGCAGCATTACCACTACTGGCTCCGGTGACAGAACCTGTTATGTTAATTGTTCCGGTTGAATTATTTGCAACAGTGTACCGAGCTGCACCGGTAGCTCCCTGGGACAAGTTTCCGGTAATATTCACAGTGCCCGTTGAGTCATTACTCACTACACCATTGTACGTTGGACCATCACTGCATACAACGTTTGCAACTATTGTACAAGCATTGCCAATTCCAAGAGAAGAAACGAATAACCTCGATGAGGAAGTGCCGCCAACTAATCCGTTGCCAGGGCACGTCAACGTAATTCCATTTGTTGGCACAAACAACCCTCCAGCCGTCACTCCAGTTGCCGAGCCATTGTTAATACTCAGCACCGTCGGCGACGTATCAATCGTTACCGTAAACGTATTGCTATAAACATCATCGCTACTGGTTGGCAACGCCCCGGTGTTCCATACCGTTGTATCCGACCAATTCCCCGTCTTAACTGCACGAACGATCGCCATGATTAAAGCCCCTTTGCGTCAATGAACGCCTGAGCCGCTGCCTCCAGCGCCTGCAGGAATGCCGCCACTGCCGGATCTCTGGCAGCCTCCACCGTGGCATCGCCGTAGGACAAGGAACGGGCCTGATCCTCCAGTCTCTCCGGTCCATTAGGCCCCAGTAGATACGGCGTCAGCCGCACCGCGATCGACGCTCCAAACCCGCTCGATTGCACCATCGGGCTGAGCGCGAGATTGGCCACCAGCAGTCCGTAGGTGTTGCCATCTCGGCTGATTGGGTTGTTGGTGGTGATGGCCATGGCGATCAGGAATAGGTGGCAGAAGCGCGGCCAGTCCAGGTCGCGTTGGTTGCTGTGGCAATCGTGGTCGTGCCATTGCTGGCTACGTTGATTCGCGTGATCGTCCACACCGCTGCCGATTCAACAGAGCCAGCCGTTGCCGTGCCGCAATAGCTGTAGGGCGCCGCAAAGTCGTGGCGGCGAAGGCGAGAAAATGTAACCGGGCCAGGAGGCCCAGGAGTTGCAACCCGCACCACAGCGGGGCCGCCCGGCACTACAACTTTGAACACTGCAGGGCAGGTCATGCTCAATCCCTCCGGGTGGTGCGAAGAGCGACCGTCACCGGCCCTGTCGCCAGGAAATGATCGTCGGCCGTTGCCGAACCAGGAGGAACCATCAGACAGTCGTAGCGATAGGTGCCGCCAACCTTGAGACTGTTCACCGCTGCCTCCAGCAGGATCAGCCGCACAATCCCCGAGGCTGGGATTGTCTCAACCGTAACCGGAATAACAGACCTTCCCTTGTCATCGGAGATGGTGGCGTTAACATCCCAGCCAACAAATGACCACGGCGTAGTTTGGGCGGTGTTGGAGTACAGCTCAAAGATTTTGAGCGCATCCTTGCCTTGCTCCATTTCCCAGGTTTCGTTCTCAACCCAAGCCATGGTTCAGCTCCTCTGGCCTAGCTTTCCGCCCAGGCTTCATCAGCCTCTGTAGCGGAGTCGTCGGTGGCGAACTGCCCTCCCCTCACCCGTGCCCGCTTGCGCTTAGGTATGGGGCAAGCAGGCTCCGCAGGGGGCTCTTGGGGCTCGGGCTGAGCCGGTTTCTGATGTCGCTGGCCTAGATCAAAGCCGTAACCGATCGGGAAGTTCATCGGGCTCCAAAGTGAAAAGGGCCCCGAAGGACCCCAGAAAACACAAGCCAACTAGCTGATCAGTCGCTAGGAACCAGGGCCACCGTGTTGGTGCCGACCGGAACAGCGGCGCCGTTGGTCACGGTGCCAGTTGCCGAGGCGCTGGTGATGTTGCTCTGCACCGAGTCGTAGGTAAACGTGGTGCTGGTTACCGCCTTGATGGCGAAGGTGCCATTCACCAGAGGATTGGAGCAACCCACAGTGACGATCTCACCCACCAGCATTGTGTGAGCGGCGCTCAGCGTGATCGTTGCCACGTTGGTGGTAAGCGCCACGTTGCTGATCGTCAGCGTGCCGGTGCCAGGGCGAACCCGGACAGCAGCGACCCGCACATCACCGCTGACCGAACCGGCAACCCGGACGGCCTCGCGGACTTCCTTGCCGGTCACTCCCACCTCGTTGATCACGCCAGCACTGGCGGTGACCACAGCGATGTTCGCGTAGGCAGAAGCAGAGCTAAGAGCAGCACCCTCAGCAACATGGGCAGCCTGCAGGATGTAG
>RGVZ01000355.1 GCA_010029825.1 bacterium
TCCCCATGGTTCTGGTCAAAGTCCCGATGTGGGCGAAGTGGTTCACAGTCGTCACGACGACCTGTGTCATGACGTTCATATGGACACGGCCAGATCGCCCGCGTCAGTCCTGATCCCGGGAATAAATGGACGTGGTTCCCCTGCGAGAATTCCCGTCAAAGTGAAAGTGCTCCCGTCCTTGCCGGTCCTTGCGTGGGAGATCCGCTGACCTGACCTTGATCTCGTCTCCGAGAACACCGTCAATCTTGATCCTGCAGCCTTTCGACATCGTCACGTAAGACGGGCCATCGTCGACCTCAAGGTCGAAAATATCCCGGTCAAAAACCGTCTTGTTCGCCGTCATGTTCACCGTGAGATTTTTTATGACGCGAACCCTGCTGCTGCTGATGTTCAGGCCGTCCTCAAACGGAGAATTCACAATCAGGCTGTCCAGCTCAATGTCCGAGTTGGTGACATCGAATCCATCATCGGCGGAGAAGTCAGATCGAACGGACTTTATGTTCCACTCGCCGGGACCGACGCCGAGGACCGAGAATCCGTCGATGTCGTCTCCCCGCGGGTTTAGATTCCGGGCGGACGGCACTGGATCGCTGGTGCCAAGGTCTGTGGTGTTGATTTCAGTCGCGGTGAAGTTTGATGGCTTGCTGTAACGATCAATGATCACGGAAACATCGTCCTTTGACGCCTCATGGAATGCGCCGAGGAACCAGATACCTCCGTTGTCTGCCCTTCGTTCCGGACGTCCGTCGAGTCCAGCGGCACGAACGTGGAATGTCATCGCGTCGAGTCGCGATCCCTGGTCAAAAACCAGGGCCGAACGGTCGATGGTCCGTCGCTTGATCTTGCCGTTCTTGATCAGGATGGTGACTCCGTCTTCGATCCGGAGTCGGACGCCAGCGAGGACATGGACCTCACCATCGACGAGATACGTGTAGTCTTTTCGAAACGTCGTGTCTTCGAGGATGTCATCCCAGATCGTCACCAGCCTGTTCGCGGCCTGCGCTTCGCCAGCAGCAAGGCAGCCAATCGACGCGGAAAACAGAACAATCGAGCATAACCATCTTTTGGACACGAGTGCCTCCTGACGGGGCACTTATATAATATGCAGCAGGTCAGGCGTGGATTTGTAGGTGACCGCCTTGATCCCCAGACGCGATGCCGCGTCGACATTTTCCTGGACGTCATCGATGAACGCGCACTCATGCGCATGGCATCTCGCGGCCTCGATGGCACGCCGGTAAATCCTCTCGTGGGGCTTGCATACTCCGACCTGATAGGACAGCACCAATTCGTCAAACAGCTCAGGGAACCGGTAACGTGCCTTGATGAAAGCAAAATGGTCCTCGTTGACATTCGAGAGCAGCACCATGCGGTATCCCGCCGCCTTCACGTCTGTCGCGAGTTTTTCCATTTCCGGTTTGGGCCAGAAGATATCGCAGGCAGCCTCGATGATCGCGCCCCCGTCAATCCGGCCTGGGGGGTGGCCCAAGCCTGACTCAAGCTGTGCCAGAAGTTCCGACCGCGAAATTTGACCCGCCTCGTAGCGCATCTCGAGGCCGCTGGCGAAAAGGACCCGGAACACCTCGGTGGCGGGCCTGTCTACGAGACCCGCGATTTGCTCGCAGGCCTTTTCATGGCTAAAGTTGATGAGCACATTGCCCATGTCAAAAATGACCGAGCGAATGCCATGTTGAGGGGAATCAGGTTTCATGCAGGCCAAACCTCCGGTTGCGAAAAGATACCGCGCTTCGGTCGTGGTTTGCCACCAGGAATGCCTCCTCGGCGTGAAGCTTCGCGATCCAGTCTCTGGTGATGTCCGGGTCTATCTTCCCGGAGGCGGAATCGAGCCGGGCGAGAGGCCTGCGGCAACGGCGCGCCGCGAATGCCTTGAGGAAACTGGATTTCGCGTTCACGTTGCCCCTGCGACTCCGCGGAACCACAAAGTGCTGCGTTATCCGTTCTTGTGGGGCGGCAAGGTCTATGACTGCACGACGGAATTTTTTACCGGGACCTTGATCCGTCCGGGCGCCTTGCCTGTGGCAGTATCTGATGACTCCTCGTTGAACCTCGGGCCAGTCTGGGTTCCCTTCACGGAGGTTCGTCAGACATTTGGCTATCATCAGTCGATCCTTGACGTGATCCTGTCGCTGATGGACCCGTGCATAAAGCCGCCAGAAAAATCTGTTCTTTGCGCGTTCTCGGCCTTCAAGGGGACTTTGACTGCCGCCGAGGCCTGCTCCGTCGCCGCGAGGATCGCGCGAGACAGCGGATGGCAGGCCACGGAGCTGCCTCTGGCAGATGGCGGACGCGGATCGTTGGATCTGTGGTTGAACGGGCTCAGGAACGCTGGATCGTCCTGGCGCGTTCTCGATGTGCAGACTGTCGATCCTCTTGGCCGTCCGGCGGTCGCACGGATCGGAATGGCGGACGCCCAGGACGGGCATCCTGAGATTTTCGTCGAGTCGGCCGAATGCCTCGGCCTGCATCTGATCGGCCAGCCCAACCCGGCGACAGCCATCGCGGCCTCCAGTCGTGGTCTGGGCATTCTTTTGCGCGACCTGTCGCGTCGCTTTCCGCAGGGAACCACAGTCCGCGTTGCGCTTGGCGACTCGGCCGTCAGCGACTGCGGCCTTGGTATGCTCCAAGCCCTTGGCTTCAAAATCCTGATCCGCAACAAAGATCAGATCGAGGCCATTGAGGAGGCTGCGTTCAACGCGACACTGCTGGCAGACATTGCCGGTATCGAGCCTCCATCCGGTGAGTCAGAAGCCGGCAGGGATCTAAGGGCTCTGCGATCGTTCAAGTGGACGGTACTGTGCGACGTGGCGCATCCGCTGTGCGGTCAGGGTGGGGCGGCACGGGTTTTCGCCCCGCAAAAGGGGGCCCTGCCGCTGCAAGTTCAAGCCCTCGAGGCGGGATTCAAGAAAGTCGCCCGTATCTTTGACGGCTTTGGCGGGCGCGTGCGCTGGGCAGAGGCTAAACATGGAGGCTCCAGCGGAGGTGTCGCGGCTGCCATGGGCGCTGCCCTCGGCGCGAGTCTCGTCAGTGGCTCCGGTTGGCTTCTTGATGACTCCGGGTTCGAAGGTTTGCTGGCTACCCATCGACTGGTGATGACCGGCG
>RGVZ01000356.1 GCA_010029825.1 bacterium
TTGTTTTTATCTTCGACGGCTTGCATAGCCTGCATCCGCGGTAAACCTCGACGCACAAGCCCGCGCACCACGAATGGCTTATAAATATCCCACGCCTTCTCTTCTGGCAAGGCGACTTCGTCCATGTCCAGATCGGGATTCGGCGTGATCACGGCGCGGCCGACCAAATCCACCGTCGAGCTGAGTAACTTACGCTGGACGGTGCCGTACTTTGGTGAGTTACCAAAGATGTGGCGCAGGAAGCCCTTCACGTCGCGCTCGGCGTTCTTGGGCTGCTGCGGCTCACCCAAACCAGTCACGGCCTTCATCGAGTCGTAAACACTCAGCCGCTCGTCGCCGTAATCTGTCAACGCGCCCGACGCTTCCTTGAGCGTGTCATTGGCGTCGAGCAGTTCTTTGTAAAGGTAGTTCGCGTCCGCCACGAGCGGCAGCTTTTTACTGCCCATTGTCGAGACTGGACGAAACAACGGCGGCAACACAGGCACCTTGCTGATCATCCAGTCCTTCGGGTGTACGCCAGTCTTCTCGGCGCTCTTTAAGAAACCCAGCCGGCGGACAGCGGCATCGCGCAACGTCTTGCGGCCCGATTTGATATCTTCGCGGGCCTGATCGATCGCCTTCGGTAAGTTAATACGTTCCAGCGCTTCTTTGATTGCCGACGGGCCGGTCTTGTCGCCCAGCTGCTCTCGTCCAGCCAACACGTTGCGGAACTGCTTTTCGGTCATCCCCAACACGCGGCGAATCGGATCTTCCATGACGGGATTGGGCATCGGCTCATGCAAGGTGATCTTGCTCCAACGATTGCCGCCGTGGCCGCCTGTCAGCGTCTCATCAAACAAGCCGCCAGCGATGGGCTTGAGCCGACCTTTCCAGTCCACCGTCTCGGAGCTTTTCAGTTCGCGTGCGCCAGCAAGGGCGTCAACATCCTTGTCTGTCATCGCCATGATGTTGGACTTGGTGCCCGTGCGCACGACGTTAATACCTGACGCCTTGAGCTGATTAACAAACTTCTCGTAGACGTGCGGCACCTTGGGCAGCGGCGGCGTATAGCCAGCCATGAACTGCGACCAGTACTCGGGATTGGCTTGGCCGCGCACCATTTTGGCGTCGCGGATAACTTTGCCGGCGCCGTGCGATAACAGCGCGCCCAGATCGAGCATGCCGATGCGCTTGGCGCCCTCGCTTCCGCCCTTGGCCGGCGTGCCTTCGGCGGTGTACGCGCCCATCGCGCGGCCTTGCGCCTTGGATTCGCTCGTGTGGTGCAGCTTCATAAAAAAGCGCTGCCCAGTTAACACGCCGCCAATCTTTCGCCCTGTTTCGGGATCGATAACGTCCTCGGTATCGGACAGGCCGTGCTTGGCGAGTTCTTTCTGCGCAAACTCAATCAGGTCGGTCTTGTTATCAAAATCCTTGAGCTTGAACGGCTGGCCGGTCTTAGCGGCGACTTTACCCAGCGCGGCTTCGATAACCTGCGCCGGGTTAATACGGCTGATCAGGCCCAGCGGCGACACCAGCACCTCGAACGGGCTGCCTTCGCGGTCCTTGGGCATCTGGTCGTCGGGTACGATCTCAGCCACTACACCCTTGTCGCCGAAGCGGCCCGTGAGCTTGTCGCCTACGTCCATCGGGGCTTGATTCTTAACGACAACGCTCACGCCCTTCTTGGTGTGCATGACGTCGGTGACAATCCCGGGCGCATGATGATCCCACGTGATTGTTTCGTTGGTGAAGCTTCCGGCACGTCCACGGTGAACTTTGCCGTACACCGTGTCTTTTTTCTTGGCGACTAACACCAACGGGTCGCCAAATTTTACCGTGGCGCCTTTTTTAATTGCGCCGTTGTCGTCAAAGTTATCAAGCAGTTTTTTGTCGTATTCAGACGGAAATAAACTCACGAACGCCTTTTTGCCAACGTGAGTATTATCGTCCCACTCTGCTTCATGCTGATACATGTGCTCCGATGTCAGCCGCTTGGCAGCCGATTCAGAGATCACGACCGCATCTTCGTAGTTCTTGCCGCGGAAGGGTAGGTACGCCGTGCGCAGGTTCAGGCCCAGCGCCGCGCTCCCCTTGTCGTCCGTAAAGTTCGACCGCGCAAGCAGCTGGCCGGGTTCAACCACGTCGCCGGGTTTAACAAGCGGCGTCTGGTGTAAGAACGTCTTACGGTTGTAAGGCATCTCGTTGTACAAATCGATCGTTTTTTTGTTGCCGTCTTTGTCGCGCAGCACGATGCCGTCCGGCGTCACGTCGACCACTTGCGCGCGCTCGGCCGCTCGTGTGGCGCCCAGCTTCTCGCCCATCTCATCTTCGTGCGAGACGCCGCCGTCGTCGTCAGCCTTGGCCGACTGCACCAGCGGCGCCTCAGCGCCCACCAGCGGGAGCGCCTGTGTAAACATGCGGCTACCCATGATCACGCGGTGTCCCTTGATCATGGTTTTCATCGGCACCATGTTGGACAACGTCGAGAACGTCGAATCCATGTTCGGCAGGCTGAACTGCGCTTCTTTCTTCGGCACGTACTTGAGCTTGCCGTTGACCAGCGCGGCCACGACGGGCAGGCCGTTGTCTTCTTCGCCGGGGAACACGAGCGGGGTGTCGGCCAACTCCTGCGGTGTTTTAAATATCTTTTCGCCGGTCTTCATGTCGATCACAGGCGTATAGATCTTGCCGTCGGAGCCCTTCATGGCGCCGCGGGCGAAGCGCATGTCGACACCCACTTTTCCAGACTCGGGCGTGCGCAGATAGTCGATAAAGCCCAGATGGCTCGGCTGGACGCTGCGCGATTCCGCGGGCACGGCATCGCTGGGTTCTGAATACAAGAACATGACGCCGGACACGATTCTGGCGATCACCAAAAAGCTTATCGCAGTGAACCGCCGCGAGGCCGAAAGCGACGACCGCGACAACATGGTGTATCAGTCTGTCGTCGGCCCCGAAGACCTCATTGCCGAGCGGTTCACCAAAGATCGGCAGGGCTTAAACAAACTGCTCTGGAAAGCCACCGCCAAGAAGTCGATCGACCACATCCCGACAGGCGTGTTCGACAAGGCTATCTCGGCGGCACTGATCGGCAGCGGCTTGGGGTCGAGTCTGGAAGAAATCAATCCCGCCGAGATCTTC
>RGVZ01000357.1 GCA_010029825.1 bacterium
CGAGGCCTTCACGACCACTTCGCCACGCTCGCCTTCCGCAACCACCGTACCCTCGGTGACGTGGCCCTTGGGCTCCGAGCCGGCTCCGTACACCGGAAGCGCGACAAACACCTTCTCTCCTGCCGTCATTGCAATTCTCCTTAGGGGTAAAACGTGTCCATTGACGCCGCCGCGTCGCGGCAGCCCTTTGCGTGTGAACGCTCTCCGACCTTCGACCACAGTTCAGCAGCAGAAGTAATCGCATCGACGGCCGCCGCGCCGAGGCCGGCGCTCCGATAGAGCGACGACGCCTTCTCCAGCCGCCTCGCGTTCTTGCGGCAAGTCGCCCAGGCCAAGCCACTGAGTTCGCCGACGAACTCCATGCCGCACGTCTCCTGTGCTGCCTGAGAACGGAGCCGATCCGCCGCCTCGATCCGCTCACGGCGAATCTTGAGGAACGGCCAGTTGAAGTCCGATTTTTTGCGTCGTCGCTCCATTGCTCCTGTCTCCTCTCGGGGTTTGCGTGTCCGGACAACCTAAGCCTTGGCCTTCTTCGCGTCAACCTTCTTCGGCGGCCGCTTCTTGCCGACGATGACGTACGGTCGTGTGACGATCTGCGGAGAGGCGCGCCGCCGACGACCGGCGATGTGCAGCACCGTGTGAGCGCCGGCCTTGTCGATCGCCTCGACCCACTCGCATTGCCCTCGACGACAGTACGCCTGGAACACGAAAGGCCCCTTCGCTGCGAGTGGAACCTTCGTTCCGTTGTCGCACTTCCACAGCGGCCCTCCCCTTGCGCGGAACACGTCGCCTCGCGACAGCAGGACTCGCTCGCTGACTCGGTAAGTCTCAAGTCTCTCAGTCTTCATGGCCTGGGCTCCTGTCCTGGTGGTGGTGATTTTGTCGGAGTCGCCGCTGCGGCTGCGTGACCTTCGCTGCCGGAGGATGGTATCCGGCTCCGCAGCGACGACTCCTCCCCAGGTTACTTCTGTCCGCCACTCTGGGTGCTGGCGGGCCACGCGGCCGATCGATGGATGGGAAGCCGCTTCGAGTCCGTGGCAGGCCTCATGCTTGGCGTGGCTTGATCTCCAGGTACAGGGCCTCGGGGGCCTTCGGGTAGTAGCGGTACAACGCCGGGCAGAGCCAACCCTCCTGGCCCGTGCCTTCGACGACGTACCAGTTGCCGCCGAACTCCGCCCGCGTCCGTCGGATCACCGTCTGATGACCGGGGAACGGCTCGGACGAGAACCGCAGCGTGAACCTCTGCCGACACGACTCGTCCACCTGGGCCGCCAGTTCTCGCAGCACGTCGTCGGCTCCGGCGACGAACGGCTCTCGGCTCAGGCCGACAGACGCGTCGTCGAACACCAGACTGCCCTCCTCGTCCCAGTACGGATGAATGACCAGAATCTGATTCGCCATGATGCACCCCTCTCTCTAGTTGCGTTCCGCAACCCGTCGGCGATGAAGTTTGTCCACAACATCGACAGCCCCGATCGCCGCCAGGGACGTCAACGCAATTGTCAGGTTCGCTTCCGTCAGGATTCCGTTCTCCTCCATGCCGACCGCAGCCTCGGGCAACTCCTCGTCAATGATTCGGGGAATGGCTGCCCGCAGGCTATCTGCCAAGACCCTCGTCACCGCTTGAGCCTCGTCGTGGCTCCAGCCGTGGCCCTTGAGCCGACGCGCCGCGCACGCGCACATCAGGTCAAAGATTCCGTCCATGTTCAGGGACACGATCTACTCCTTTCTCTAGTTGCAGGCCTGGAGCCGCTTGCGATGCAGTTCGCTCGCGATCTCGATGCCCCGCAGTGCGTACTCCGTTCTCGCCAGACCGAACAACGCCGTCTCGTCGAACCCGTACTGGGCCGTGTAGGCGGCGAGTTCCTTCCTGACTACCTCGCGAGTCTTGTCGATGGCCTCCAGCACAGTCAGGTGAATCGCCTGCTGCACCTGCTCGACCTCGGCCGCAGACCACCCGAACCTCTTGAGAGACTTGAGCAGCACCCCAACCGTCAGGATGTATCCCTCTTCCTCGTTGATGTCGATCTTGTTCATGCTTCGCCCTCCTTGTTGCTGCTGGTCACTTCCTCGAACACTTCCCCCGCGTGGTCGTGATACCACTCGCACACCTTCTGCTCGATGTAGCAGTAGATGGCCGTCGCGCCCTGGCCGTCGCGAGGGTTCCCGCCGATGCCGGCCGTGTCGTACGCCTCCTCCAGGTCGCGGCCGTGAAGAAACCACGCGGCCTCGATGTCGGATGTCCTGTGTGGCACCTCGCCGTCGATGATGCTGTGGACGTCGCCGCTGTAGTCCAGGTCGTTGTGCAGGCACGGCAACTCGTCCGGCTCCTCGCGACGGACGTAGTCCTTGAGCAAGTCTTTGACCTGTTCGATCGCGTTCTCGACGCAGCCGGGCAGGACGTCGTTGATCTCGATGGTGATCTTGGTCATGGTCTCTCTCCTCAGGTCGGCCAGATGTAGGGCAAGTCGTGCGGCTCGGCCCAGCCGTACTGCCCGTAAAACTCAGGGTTCTTGCGGATCAGGTTGCTGCGGTGCGAGGCGTGGACGGCGTCGTCTCCCAGCCACTGCGGCGTTCCGAAGGCGCTCGACGGCGAGACCTCGCAGTAGCCCAGCAGGATGTCGCGACTGGCCTTCTCGAACTGATCGAGCAGCGAGTCGCGGAAGCCTCGACGTCGCCACTCCTCACAGACGCTCATCGCGTAGTGAGCCAAGCACCGCTCGAAGCCTCGCCACATCCGGACGGCGGGATGATGCCGCCACCGGCTCTGCGGGTTGCCTCGATGCTCGCCGACGTCGATGCCGAGAGCGATCAAGACTTGCTTGGCCTCGACCCGCTGCTTCCCCAGGCGTCGATCGTCGAGCGATCGAGCCGAGTCGCCGAATGACGGCAGTGGCAGGAATGTCTGCATGGGTTGGTGTCTCCGTACAAGTCTCAGGAGTTGAGGAACGAGGCGTGGGTGGGACGCTTGCCGAACGCGAACGTCGGATCGCGGTCAGACCGAGTCAGGGTCGCCGTGAACTGGATGCGACGGCCCTTCGCGGTGGCAGCACCCTCGGCGGCGAGTTCGCTCGGCAGCGTGGCCCAGCACGACCAGCCGGCGTCGGTCTTGACCACGA
>RGVZ01000358.1 GCA_010029825.1 bacterium
CACAACTACCATTACCGCGGAGTTGGACAGCCCTGGTCCCCGCGCCCTCGAATTGCGCCAGACCACAGCCGTAAACGATGTGCATCTTATCAGATTTGTCAAACACCGGAGTCGCGAAGTTGAAGGTCGTGCCGGCAGCCGGAGTGAGTTCGATTTCGATGTTCGGCCTGTTTGCCGCTGGATAGCCGACGGCCTTCACCGTCAAGCCATTGCTGTCCGCGATCTTCGGATTGAGCGGGAAACCATCGAGGCCAAAACCCGTTCCACCATCGAGGCGCGTCCGTGTCAGGACAAAGTCATTTCCATCACCTCCCCGGTAACTGACGGTGAATGATTGATCCCCACTGTAGATGATTGATCCCTCGGGTTGATCGGCGAAAGTGCCCCTGATTGCTGACGTCGACCGGTTGTCGATGATCTTGAAACTCTGGCCGAGTGTCGGGACGAAGTCACCGGTGATGGCGATGCTCAAAGTGGGAGAATTGAGGGTAACTGTGCCTCCCGCAGTAACGACTGTCTGGGAATAACCAGTTGGCCCAGGCTGCGGACCGCTCAGGAATACGACCGCATCCCCGCCCAAAATCAAACCACCCACTGAGCCACCGAATATATAAGTCTTGGCGATCGACCCGGTCGAACCAGACTCACTGGCAGACGCGTCAACAGAATTTGTCGACTTTGTACACGCGGGCAAAAGACAAAATGCCATCGAAACCACGATTGCGCGGATCAGAGCCATAGTCGCATCCTTACGTCATTGAATGGTGGTACTGCCGGTCCACCAGATCCCCCGGAAGGACTCTGCGTTGGCGTCGCGACTGGAGTCGGCGTTGGCGTTGGCGTTGGCGTCGGCGTCGGCGTTGGCGTTGGCGTCGCAACTGGAGTCGGCGTCGGCGTCGGCGTCGGCGTCGCGACTGGAGTCGGCGTCGGCGTCGGCGTCGGCGTCGGCGTTGGACACGCAACATCAACACCGACACAGATATTTACTTGCTCCAATTCATTACGATCGTTGAAACGCCCGACTTGAATCGAATATACTCCTTGGTCCATCGCGATGAACCGGACATTACCGTCGACAAGCACATCCGCGCGCGCGCTTTGCGTGTTGGCGGGACGACTTATAATGCGCGCATCTGTTTGGCCCTGAGTGGTGGGATCAACCGCCGTGCCAGGCGATCCAGGAACTATCGGAAGGCCTCCGACCGGAATGATGACCGGTACTGACTTGAATGTCTGCACGTTCGTCGCAGTCAATGGCACATAATTCGCGGGCAATGAGTGCCGTTGCGAGAATGACTGGTTCAATGTTGGCCCCGACCCAGACTCGCAATAGGCGTCAACATCGGGATACTGCGCGGTGTCGCGTTCACATCTTCCGATGTAGCCTCCGCCGGAGACCTGTTCTGACTGATTGCAAATAACTGTGCCAGTCCCAGGTTGTTTCACGACTGGTCGCCCGGCGGGCTGTCCTGCCGGTCCCGAGGCGCAAGTTAATTTGACCGTGCACCGGATTCCGGTCCCGTTGGACCCTCGCTGACATCCCTCATATGTGACCAGAGGCGGATCGATCGTCGCGAAATAAATCGAGTTCGCGGCCGTAATCAGCTCATTGGAAAAATTGTTACTGGCCACCTCAAACGCTGGACGCAGACGGGATCCCCATTTGAATCGCATCGTTACGAGACCGTCCGGCCAGTCACCGTACAGATCGCGGTGGGACGTCGACCCGTATAGCATGATCGAACGATCGTCAAAACGACCAAGATCCCGCAAGCGCAGCGAATCATAAGTGAACTGCGACAGCAAACTGCAACTCCCGGTGGAAGGACATCCACCGATTCGCCGGATGTTGGATTCTTCAATCGTGATCGGCTTGTCCAACCGCGCGTGTTCGTGCTGGAGCCCGATGATATGCCCGAGTTCGTGAATGGCAACCTCGGCGCTCGCCATTTCACCAAGGAACACCGACGGGGTCAGACGCCAGGAAGCCACACCGGTCTGGATGGACGGTGCTTGCGCAGACGCATTGTACGCGAACTCTTGCGAGTTTATGACACGTGAGACGCTGAACCCGCCGAACATTCCAGGATAATTGCCGGGAACGCCGGATGCCTGAACCGTGATATTGTCACCAACTCGCAGGCCATGATTTGAGGAAACAAAGATAATTTCGTTAGATCCGGCCGTGGTCCTGTACGTCGCGCTGACTCCGTTTTCACCAAGACCCAACGTCGTGGCGTAGAACGCGTAGGCTGTTTTCTCCATCGCAGCATCTGACGACATGTCCAATGCAGGGTACTTGATGACGACAAATGGCACTTCACCAGACTGGCGCGGGACAAACCTGACTCGCAACGGTGGGCCGTCTGTCCTCGTCGCGAGCGCGTTCAAAGAGTCGATGGCGTTCGAGGCTACATTCTGGTACCCGCGGGGAATCGTACCCGGCCCGACATTCCGCGGATCAGCACTCCAACTTGTGAGTGACGCCAGTTTCCTGCGATTCGCGGGAGGCGACGTTGGACCAAACTGCCATGTGGCTTGGGCGCCGCCCGCCATCTTCAGGGACAGTTTTTGGCCTGCTTTGATCGAAACTTGGGGATGCAAGTTGTTGGCATTCAGGCTGATGACAATATAATTCAGGAAAGTTGACTCCGCGACGTCCGCATCACCAGGGAAACTGACGGTGACGGTGACCTCCCATACCGATAATCCCGCGGTAACACGGATGACCTCAGTGCCGGGTGATGCTGCGGCAAACAGAGCCGGCAATTTGTTGCCATAACTCGACCCTCGTCAAGTAGGACTGGTCAAACTCGTAGGGAATCTTGACACACGAGGGCGATCCCGGTGTGTCCGAACAAGGCATCCGTACCGGCCACTTGGCAAAGTCGCGGCGGATCACATTGGCTTTTCCGGTTTTCCTGTTTTCACGAAGTGCGGACATTTGACCGGCCGTGCCGATGACAATGTCACCACCCACAATTGCGAGACCGTTGACGACTTCGTAGCAAACGGGAAGTTCGCCATCATAGAGGCGCACACAGTTCTGCGGCATTTCAATATCGGGAATGTCCGGCGCGATACTTGAGGCGACCACCCCCTGAT
>RGVZ01000359.1 GCA_010029825.1 bacterium
TTGCGCACGCCTTGCAACGCTTTGCAGCGCAGGTAATCGGTGATGGCCGTTTGCAGCTCGTCCAAGCGACGACGGAGCGGTGCCATTTGCTCGGTCATTTCCTGTCGGAAGCTTTGCACGCGCTGGCGGCAGGCCTTGAGTTCGGCAGTCGTGGCAATGTATTCGCCCATGAGCATGGCGATTTCTTCGGCGGTGCTCATTTCTCGAGAAGATGCTCGTTCGTTTGCTTGTGCCGCGCCAGTGTGTTAAACCAAACGTCGTGCTTTGTCGCGCGTACAAGAAAACAGATGAGCGTTGCGCACCACCACCATCACCACCATTCACGGTCGACCGCGCGCGTCTTCTTGTGGACAGGGTTGCTCATCCTCTTGCTGGCCTGGACCGCGCGTGCAGAGGCGACGCGCAGTGTGGAAGCCTTTTTCGTGGAACCTTCCCGACACGGTACTGTCGAGGACGGGGAGATGCTCCGCAAAATCCAGCAGCGACTCGTGCAAGTGCATCCTGCCGCCGGCGACATGGAGTTTTACGCGGACGACAAGTCCTACACGATCAACAAGAAACGCATCTACCTGTGCCTCAAGGATTTGCAAGGCGTCTACTACGACGAAAACATGCTCATGTATGTGGCGCTGCATGAACTGGCGCACTGTCTGTGCGAGGAGGTTGGCCACACGCAGCGCTTCCACGAAATCTTTAGCGTCCTCTTGCACCGCGCGCACGACGTGGGCGTCTACGACCGCTTCGTGTCGCCCATCCCGCAGTACTGCCCGACGGCCTAGCCCCACCCCAGCGCTTGCGGCGCTCCTCCACGGTCGACCATGTCGCGGTGGTTGCCGCTTCTGGTTTACGCAAGATGCGGCAACTCCAGTCCTCGTAGTAGTGGCGCCGCGCGAGACGTCGCGGTCGTTCGAGTTGCACGGCCAGTCGGTTGCGGATCCAGAAAAAGTTGTACCACATCCACCCGTGTGCAGCATTCGTCATGCCGACGCGGTCGATGCCCTGCAAGTGCTCCAGCACGTGCAACGCCGTCGGGTCGAGCACCGTGGTCGTCAAGAGGTGGTTGACGGGCGGTGGACGCTGGCAGCGCGAGATGCCCTTGGCGTGGAAGTAGATGGACACGCCGTCCTCTTGCCGGTCAAAGGCCGCGCGCCACAAGACGAACAATCCTGGCAACTCGTAGCAATTGTCCGTCGTGTACACGAGTTCGAAAGAGGAGGAGAGCGATTCAACCATGTCGGCCGTTTGGGCACGGTGAGACGCGGGGCCGCTGATGACCATGGACCATGTCACGGTCGTTGTTGTCGTGGTGCGGGCACGCTCGCGCAGAAATGTCCAGAGGGGAAGTTGCAAGACGAGCGACAAGTGGTCACGGACAAACGGAATGCCATGGTTCAAATTGACATACAGATTGGCAAAGTAAACGACGTGCACGTGTTGGACGGGCACGTGACGAACGTCGAGGGAAGAGACGGGTAGGCTGCTGGAAACGGTCACGTCGCCCAACGGCACGTTGGGATAGTCGACCGTGTTTCCACCGGAGCAAATCCGCATAAGAACGACGTATGTCTGCTATAGCGCAACAACATTGGTATTTGGGCATGATGGCAACCCAATCAATCGAATGAATTGTCATTCGATTGGCGTCGTCGCCCACTAAACAAAGTAGGTCGTTCCGTCCGGCAACGTGACGGGCTGGTGAAATTTGGCCAAGTCGGTGCGGGCGTAGCAAACCAAGGAGAGGCGCTTTCCGTCCTTTTGCACAGTGAGCGGCGTATTGCCGTGCGGTTCGTGGCTGTCCATGAAGAGGACATCTCCGGGTTCCATGTGCACGAGAACGCCCCGCAGCGGAAAGCCGAGGTGACCGCCACGAAAGTTCTTTCCCAGGACGGCCAAGCAGGACATGCCATGGGGAAAGTCGCCCGTGTCGGTGTGTGTGCACGTAGCCCAGTCTTCGTTCACCGTGACGGTCGTAAAGACAGAGTGGGGGATACGCATGGCCTCTTCGACGTCTTGGAGGAACGCCCTTTGTTTGCGATAGTAGTGAGGACAGGTTTCGCGATAGAGGGACGATAACATTTGCAGAAAAGGAAGAGACCGATTCCACCGATCGGGGTAATGCCGGGTGAAGGCCGTGGCTCTGCCGCCTACATGCACTTTTCGTTGGAGGTGGTTGCGCAGCGCGCTTTTCTGCTGCGGCGTGAGACGGTCATAAAAGCCAATGACGCCACTGCGCACCGGTACGCGTTCTCCAGAGACGCCCGCTGCGCGGAAGCGGCGGTCGCTCACTAACATGGGCGTGTCGAAACACGCGCTCAGCACGGACGACCACTCCGCCGTCTGACCAATCGCCGCTTTTCGAAACGCAAAGAGCAATCGACAAGTCCCGGTGATCGGATCGTCCAGGTAAACGTCGGTGTCTTTCCGCACGTGGATAGAAAAGTCACGAACCTTGGGCATTTTTCCGATGCAGGACATGTCCATGTCCGCACGATCCTTGACGTGCAGGACTTGCACCGTCTCGACGTGACGACGCATTTTGGTGTGACAAGACGAGGACTTTGTCTTATCACAACGTATGACGAGTCGTGATGTGATAACGCGAGAAATGCCAATCGGCAAACAAAGAACGTTCCTTGATTCATGCAAGAGAATAACGAATCACCGTCTGTGATCGAAGACGGCGCCTGGTTGTCCTTTGCGTGTCCACACTGCCACGTGTGGGTGACGGTGCACCGTCCGGAGGTGAATTGCGGCATTTTCCGGCACGGCGTCTTTCGCGAAACCGGTCAACCCGTGCCGCCGCACGCCTCGCAGCCCGATTGTGAGCAATGGCACGCGACCGACCAGATTTGGGGATGCGGCAAGCCGTTCCGCCTCTCACGCGGTGCAGGCGGCGTCGACGACGGGTTTCGGGTCGACATCTGCGACTACATCTGACGACGTCTTGGGCGGTTCCGACGGCGTCAACAAGGGCTGCACGTGCAACAGGGCCTTGTGCAGCGCTTGGATGCGCTCGAGGAGGCCTTCCGGACAGGGCACTTCATGGGTCATGACGTTCCACAAGAGGATTTGTTGCGCGCAGAGCAGCTGCAAGTG
>RGVZ01000360.1 GCA_010029825.1 bacterium
GGGACCGTTGTCCGTCAGGTACTGGATCATGTTGTCGGTGGCGTCCAGCATGTTGGAAAGGATCGGTGCCTGGGCGAAGGTCTTCTGGGCCTTTCGTAGCAGGGTCAGGACGGACTGCCTGAGAAGCTCCAACCACATCCGGATCATCCCGTCCTTGGGGACCCCCTGCAGTTTTCTGGCAATCGCCCTTCTGCGCTCCTCGGTGTTGAAGTCCTCCGTCGTGTACTCGAGCTTCAACTCCTGGTACACGCTCCGCAGAAACTCGATGGCAGTCATCTCCGGGCTCATGGCCTTGCCCGTCTTGTACCTTGACTGGATCTCCGTCCGCATGGCCTGGCTCATCTCCGAGTAGACCCCGCGCAGCATGACCGTGTAGGTCTGCCGGAAGGCTTCCTTGACGCTGACGGAACCTTCCTCAATGGCCTTGGCAAAAATGTTCTTGGAAACCTTCTCGATCAGCTCGTACACCTGGTTGTGGTGGACTTCCTCAAGGCCGACGGCCCTCAGGAAAAGCTCCCCGAGGCCGTCCTCGCTTGACGCAATCACGTCAAGACTTGTCGCCAGGTTGGCCGGGTTGACGTAGATGGTGTTAAACGATCCCCGGGTCCAGTCGGTCCAGGCCGCCTTCCCGCTGTATTCGGCGAACTCGATCCGCATGCCCCGGAAGCCAAGCTCGTCGAGGGCCTGGGCGAATCTCTGCACAGCGTTGCGCTGGAGCGACCGCAGGGTGTTGAGCCTGTCGTCCACCATCTGTCGGTTGAGTCTTTCCCGGGTCTTGGCGGTATCCGAATAGACGGGCGTCAGGGTTGGGTCCACGTCCGGCATCATTATGACCGGACGCTTGTTGGTCTCGATGACACCTTGAAATTCAAGCAACATCTGGTTGGGATCGCGGGTTCCCGGGTCGGCACCCTGGGTGACCTTCAGGATTTTCTGTTTCTTTTCCCGGAGTTCTTTCCTGGCCCGGTCCGTCGCGGATTGCGGTGCGTAGATCTCAAGATACTCGACGTCCGACTTGGAGGACAGGCGGCCCCCGGCCCGTGATGAGCGCATCTGCTCATCCTTGTCCGCCGCCTCGTTGATCGTCATGTTGATGACGGTCCTGGGCCTTTCGCCCGTCTGATCGTCAAGGTTGAGCCCGGCACCGGCCTTGTTGGGGGTGGCCAGGGCAACTGTCTTCTTCCCCTTTTGGAAATCATTAATGTCGGCTACCATCGCCTCGCCGCCCTCTCCGTAAATGACCGCAACCCCAATCCCTTCTGCCTCAAACCTGGCCTTCAGCATTTCCAAGGCGGAAGCCACTGGCTCGTTTACCCCAAGCTCGGGGAAAGAAGTCGGGTTGACAGCCTCCCCGAAAATCAAAACCTGCCTTCCCGCGTCTAGGGCTTCCTTTGTCCTTGCGTAGACTTCCTCTGTCTTGTTCATTTCAAGGTATCGCTCCAGCGATCGCTTGCGGTCGGCCAGAATCCCGAGCCTCTCGTTATTGGCCTGGTCCTCCGTGATTACGCCCGAGAGCATTCGCTCGGAAAGAGCATCCAGTTTTTCCTGGTGGAAAGCCTCGATCCTCCCCAGGTTTTCCACCAGGGCTTCCGGCAGGTTGACCTCGACAAGGGTTGCAGGGGGAAGCCCTCGAACTGGTTCGCGCCGGATGTACGCGAAGTTTTCACCCGCCAGCTCCAGGTACGAGGCGATCACCTCGGGTTTGTCCTTGGCGATCTCCAAGGAGTTTTCCACTTCCTGGGTCGGGCGGCCGGTAATCCTGGGCAGGAAGTAACGGACGGCCCGGATCTTGTCGGCAGGCGTCGCGGTAACGTAGATGTGGAAAGCGTTTCCGATCTTGGAAAGCCTTGCCCTTTCGGACTCTGGGTTCTTTAGGTTTTGGGCTTCGTCAAAAATAATGACGTCGGCGTCCTCAAAATTAATCTTCCCCTTGGAATAATCGTCATAAGTTTTGAAGTAGACCCGGTCGGACGGGATGTTCCCGGCCACGAGCTGGGCCTTGGCTCCCCCGGCGGCAGAGTCGATCAGCTCTCGGCTTTCGGTGATATAGATGATCTTCCCGGGTTTAAGCTCCTCCCCGGTCAGCGAGCTTACCTGTTTGGCGACATGGTCGGCCACCATTCTGGCCGCGGCCAGGGCCGTCCTCGTTTTGCCAAGACCGGCGGTATCGGCGAGCAACACCCCTTTTCTTCCTCGTAGGTAAGCGTTGTAGATCATCGAGGCGCCTTCCCTTTGAACCTTCATCAGGATGAAGGAGTCCGGGGCCTGGTCGTTGACTTCTGGGTTGTTTGAGACGACCCGGGTGACGGGCTCGCGGACGTTGGCGGTGACGGCCGAGGCGGCCAGCATCTCCCGCAGCTCTCTCATGGCGGCAACAGCCCCCGTCTTTTTCGGGTTCTCGTCGAGGATGTCCTGGATGGCGACAGCCTGCTGCTCGGTGATCATCCCCTGCCCAAGGAGTTGTTCCAACATGTCGTCCACCATGGCGTGGGTTTCGCGGTCCTCGCGGTTGACGGGGACGGAAACTGTCTCCCGCCCTGAAGTCAGGTACTTGAGGGACTCCGGTCCGGCGACAAGGTCCGGGAGTTGTCCAGTGCTTTGATATCTTTCATAGTCCGCGTTGGCCCTGGCGGAAACCTTTTCCCTGAACTCCTGCATGAGGGAAACGGCAAGTTTCTGAAGTTTGTCAAATTCGACCGTTTCTCCCGCCGCCTCGAGCGCATCCTGGATCTTGCGCAACCTTCCGGCGTCGGCCGAGATGTCCGAGCCAGGCCGCATATTCATGGCCGAACGGAACAGGAGATTCTTGGCCAGATCCCCCTGGATGGAATTGAAATAGGCGTTCCTGGCGTTTCTGCCGATGTCAGCGAACACCTGCTCGTCCTGCTCGTTGTCGGATTTGTCCTCCAGGATATCGCCGAACGTGAGGTCGCCCTCCTCGGAAAATGTCTTGTCCAGGCTTACCGTCGACTCAATTCCCACCTTGGCGTTGGACCGGCGGGCAAGTTTCCGCCCGTAATCCGCGAGCACCGAGCGGAAGATCCTGGACGGCTTGATTCTGGGCAGGACGTCGGAAACAAATTTCTCGGCG
>RGVZ01000037.1 GCA_010029825.1 bacterium
GCGTAACGGTCTTCCGTTGCAGGCAACAATAAATCGATCCAGAAACTGGACGTTTTGGGGTACGCAGAAACAAGCAGGGTGCTTTTCCCTGTCCCGCGTGGACCAAGTAGCAAGATGCTTTGGTTTTTTTCGAGTCTCAGAAGTCTGAAAAACATGCTCAAACTCCGGATTTTTCGGAAAAATCCGGATTATGGTCTGACTTAATAATAGTAATATTAGTATGTTAATGTCAATTCATGGTCATAATAAATTTTGACCCGAAGTTCATTTACCCTCGTGAATCGGATCGCAGCCCATTCGGCGTTCGTACCGGGTTGACGTCAGGCGCAGTCATGTAGGTCAGTTAGTACATAGTTCAATGAATCCGGACATCTATGAGGTTCACCGCCGCGACCTGGCGGCTCCCCGAAAAAAACCTCAGTTTTGGCGAACTTTTAGCCGTTACGACCCCCTGATGAAAGCTGTTAACGCAAACTTGCCTGCCCGGCTCACGCGACTGTACGTCGCGATCGCTCTGGCACTCATGTTGGCGCCGTCCGGATGTTCCAGCGCAGATCCTGTTGGGACAACCACCATCCAGAGAGAAAAAACAGCCTCACAGCAAGCGAACGACCCGTCAAAACCGGACAACCCAGGAAGCGGGACCCGGTCCTCGACCTCCCAGATCCAGGGGGGTAGCAACAATGATTACACCGGGACAATTGACCCAGAGCTGATCTCGGCCGCGTATCTCGTTTGCGGAAAGACGGATGACCAGGGCAACTACATCGGATGCAACGCCTACGAGACCCGCACGGATCGCAGGTTGCCGCTGGAAACCAGGCCCGACGTCCGCTGGGTGGCGATGGCGGACAACGCGCCATTGCCAGCGGTTGATCCTGCGCCAACGGGCCCCAAGGTCCCGCTGGCCTTTGCCGCGAAAATGCGCGGCGGGACAATTTCTACCGCGTCCCAGAATCCACGAATCCACGTGATGCTCTATTCGGGCGGCATTTTACGGAACGAGTATTCGGCAAGTCTGGCTACCATGCCCTTGGTGGCCGACATGATCGCCTTCGGAAAAGTATCGGGACTTTCTCTCAGCCGGTCCAGGAGCACGATCGCGGGAGATACGCTCAGCTTATTCCTGCTCCTCGCCCAGCGGCAGAACATCAAATCAGCGCGAACGGCGTGCCGGTGGTTCGATGCTTTGGGGCCCAGGATCGGACGACCGTGCAATGGCAAATCATTCTTTCCGTTTTACGATGCGGAGAATCCAATGGTGGAGATCCCGGCCACGATCAGCGGCCCGGATCTGATCAGCCAAAATACATACTGCGACAATTTCGCGAACATGCTTCAGGGAGTCGCCTGCAATTAAATTCCAGCGCGAAGCTGGTCGACCAGTTTGACCCGCAGGATGGCGGGAACCGCGCCCGACGAGGCGCCAGCGAGCAACATCACAGCCGTGTTCAACAGGGAGACCTCGTGTTCGTCCGATGATTGCATGCGCGGGCTGGTGAATCCGTCGTTGTCGAGGGACCGGCGCGTAAAAGTCTTGCCATTCGTCGATCCAACCTCGGCATATTCCTCGCCAACCTGAAAAACGATCCGCCAGTCGGGGTCGGTTGAATCCATATTCCGCGCGGACAGGGTGAGGGGACCGTCACCGCGCCAGACGCGCCATCCGGCCGCCCAAAGTTCTGGCTTCACCGCGCCCTTGGCCAGTTCCGTAAGGGCCGCCCCCCGCCGGAGACACTCCATCCACGGGCGCATGAAGAGGAGCGCGTCAGGATTGTCGTGAATGAAGGAGCACGAAATCGTATTCTCGGTGGTCGCGACCACATGGAAACGAACGTCTTGCGCGAGCCGGGAGGCAAGGCTCAGATGCAGAGTGCCGGCGATTTCCGTTCCGGGGGAGAGCTTCGCAACGACTGATGAAGCCGCCATCTGTGTGCCGCCGTAGCTCCAGTTCAGGAGCGGAGTATTGACGACCCAGCCAGGCACACTCATTACCGCGACGGGCCCGTGGGCGAGTCCCGATAACAATTGATAACGTTCGTGACGGCGACGCTCGTTCTGAGGGCTGGCGGGGCTGTTCATCCTGGACTCCGACCGTGTTTTAAATTGATGTCACGTCAATATCAGTGACGGATTCATTGATTTTTTCATGGAAAGCAGTTAGAAAGAAGTCGCTCGCCACACAGCAGCCACATTGAAACGACAGATAATTCTGAAATTTCAATAACTTAGGTTGTCGGCACACGGAAGTTCTGCTGTGTGTTGATGCCTGTTGTCTTTGAAAAAAGGTGGCCATGAACCGCGACAAACTGAACAAAGTGATCGAGCTGATCCAGAAAATCATCGACCCGGGATTTCCCGGGATCGCCGGTCTCGAATGCATCGACGTCGAGTGGGTCGGCAACGAAAGGGCCCTTCGCGTCTTCATCGATGGCCCGGAAGGCGTAAACCTCGACACTTGCGCCGCAGTCAGCCATGCGCTGAATGACTGCGCTGAACTTGAATCCATGATTCCGGGTAGTTGGAACCTCGAAGTCAGTTCTCCTGGCCTCGAGCGCCCGCTGCGCCGGGCAGAGCATTTCCGTAAATTCATCGGGGCGACGGTCAACGTCAACCTGACCGAGAAGATCAGTGACCGGCGGCATGCCAAAGGCAAGTTGCTGGATGTAACCAACGACGAGCGGGTGACGCTTGAGACGGAGGAAGGCCCTTGGTCGTTCCCCGTAGCCAAGTTGCACCGCGCCAATATTGTTTTTGACTGGGAAAGGAGCCAGACGACATGACTCTCATCGACGCAACCGAAGTAGACAGCGAACTTCGCAAAGTCATCACCACCGTAAGCCGCGACAAGAACCTGGATCGCGCCGTGATTGTTGACGCCCTTGAACAAGCGGTTATCCACGCGGCGCGCCGTACACTCGGCCTCAACGCCGACCTGGAAGCGCACTACAACGAGGAACTCGACGAGATCGAGCTGTTCCAGTTCCGCACCGTTGTGGATGACGTGGCTGACGAAAGTGTTGAGATTGAAGTGACGGAAGCCAAGAAGCTGGATCCGGGCACCGAGATCGGTGACGCCCTCGGCGTGAAGATCAACACCGCCCAGTTCGGCCGCATCGCGGCGCAGTCGGCGAAGCAAATCATCGTCCAGAAAGTTCGCGACGCGGAACGCGCGCAAGTTTACGACGAGTTCAAGGACCGCGTGGGCGAAGTCCTCAGTGGCCATGTTCGCCGCCTTGAGCGCAACGACATCATTGTTGACCTCGGCCGCACGGAAGCGATCATCCCGTACCGCGAGCAGGTCCCGACCGAGCGCTACCGCGTGAAGGACCGCGTCCAGGGTTACGTTACGGAAGTGAAGCGTTCGTCGCGCGGACCGCAAATCGTGTTGTCGCGCGCGCACCCGGGCTTCCTGATCCGGTTGTTCGAACAAACCGTCACGGAAATCTATGACGGCATCGTGACCATCGAGAGCGCGGCGCGTGATCCGGGCTACCGCTCCAAGATCGCGGTTTACTCGCGCGATTCTTCTGTTGACCCGGTCGGCGCGTGCGTCGGGATGAAGGGTTCACGCGTCCAGGCGATTGTCCAGGAACTCAACGGCGAGAAGATCGACATCATTCCGTGGGACAAGGACCCCGCGCGCCTCGTCTGCAACGCGCTTGCGCCGGCAGTGGTCTCGAAGGTGATTGTCGATGAACAGAACCACAGCATGGATGTCATCGTGGCGGAAGACCAGTTGTCCCTGGCCATCGGCAAGCGCGGCCAGAACGTGCGCCTCGCGGCGCAGCTGACCGGCTGGAAACTGGACATCAAGAGCGAGAAAAAACTTGAGGAAGAACTGGCTGGCACCAAGGCCTTCATCGCGACGATCCCGGGCCTTGGCATCATGCAATCTGAGATCCTGGTCAACGAAGGCATCAAGACGGCTGCGGAAATCGCCGAGCTCAGCCCGCGAAATCTCGTTCGCTTGCTGAATCTGGACGAGGCGGATGCGGCCAAGGTCATTGAGGCGGCGGCTGAAATCGCTGCCCGGCAACCGGCCACGAAGACGGCTGGCAAGCATGCGGGTGCCGGGGCTGAAGAGGACGAACTCTTCGCCAGCGCTTCGGCAGGTCCGCAAGAACAGCGCGGCCCGTCAGCGGCAGACGCGGCAAGGAACGACCGCATCGCGGTATTCATGAAGCTCAGCGGTGTGGGTGAGGCGACCGCGCACGCGCTGGCCGATGCCGGTTACGGCACGATCGGCGACATCATCGCCGACTCGGCCGAGGAAGTTGCCCAAAAGACAGGGTTGTCACTTGGTATCGCACGGACCGTCCAGATGGCGGCTGACCGTCACTTGCAGTCGGAGCTGAAAGACTAAAAATGAGCGTAAAAATCAGAGTCTATGAGCTCGCTAAAGAGCTCAGTATCGATAACAAGGTCGCTGTGACCAAGCTCAAATCCATGGGCATTGAGGTCGCAAGCCACCAGAGCACGCTGTCGGCGGAAGAAGCCGAGCGGTTGCGCGCGGCTATCCGTGGCGGGGATTCCAAACCCGCCGCCACCGCCCCGACCGCGGCAGCTGCCGGCGGGGCGCGACCCACTGTGGTGATCCGTCGTCGCAAGGCAGATGCGCCTGCGGAAGCGGCTGCGCCAGAAAGCGCGCCCGCCGAGGTTCCGGCACCTGAACCGGTGACGGTCGCGAGTGTCGAGAAAACCCCGGAACCTGAGGTTGAGATCAAAGCGGCCGAGGAAACCACGCCGCCCGCGATAGAAATCGTCGCTGAAAAACCGGCGGAGCCAACGGAAATTCCGGTCACGGCGGCACAACCTGTCGTCAGCGCGAAACCGGAACCGGAAACGCCCGCGCCAGCACCCCAGCCCGCGCCAGAGTCGCCGGTTGAGCTGCGTCGCCGCACCATTGCGGGCGCCGCGAGCGCGACGATCATCCGCCGCGCAAGTCCAGAGGAAGTCGCCGCAGCGGCCGCTGCTCGCGAACAACAAGCTGCCTCAACCCGCGCCAAGACGATGCGCCGCGAAGACAGTCGCGGTACCCGCGTGACCGGGATGGGACTTCTGCACGACCGCGGTCAGCAGCAGACCCAAGGCGGCGCTCCCGCGCCCGGAATGCCGAAGGAAGACGATGCTTTGGGCGTGCGCAGACGCACCCCTGTCGAGGGCCGTGAGCGTTCGAAGGAGCAGGAAGAAGAAGAAAACGCGCGCAACAAGGCATCGAAGAACCGTCGCGCCAACGCGACGCTCAACGTACGCGCCCTGCTCAGTCAGGTCGACGAAGGTGAAGGTGAAGTTGAATCACCCGCAGCTGCCGAAGAGTTCCAGTCCAGGGTCTTCACCCCGGGCGGACCTCGCAGTCGCCGTGACGCAAAGCGCCGGAAAGACTTGAAACGCACGCAGGTGACGACACCGCGCGCGGCATACCGTGTGGTCGAGATGGGCGAAACCATCCAGTTGGGTGAACTCGCCAGACAGATGAGCATCAAAGCCGGGGAACTCATCAAGAAGTTGATGGGCCAGGGGATGATGATGACCATCAATGCTGAAATCGATGCCGACACGGCGGGGATCCTTGCCAGCGACTACGGATTCGAAGTCAAGGTCAAGATCGCGACCATTGACGACATCCTGGCGCGCCCGCAAGGCGAGTCCGCGGATTTTGAGTATCGTCCGCCGATCGTGACCATCATGGGTCACGTTGACCACGGGAAAACAAGTATCCTTGACGCCATCCGTGAAGCGAACGTTGCCGGCGGCGAAGCTGGCGGAATCACGCAGCACATCGGCGCTTACCAGGTTGACAAGAACGGCAGGAAAATCACGTTCCTTGACACGCCGGGCCACGAGGCTTTCTCCTCGATGCGTGCCCGCGGCGCGAGCCTGACGGACATCGTGATCCTCGTGGTCGCGGCCGACGACGGCGTCATGCCGCAAACCGTGGAAGCCGTGAACCATGCCCGTGCCGCGAACGTTCCGGTCATCGTCGCGATCAACAAGATCGACAAGCCGAACAAGAACTTGGACCGGATCTACTCGGAACTTGCCGAACACGGCATCCAGTCCGAAGAGTGGGGCGGTGAGAATCAGTTCGTAAAAGTCTCGGCACTGCAGAAGCTCGGTCTGGACGATCTTCTGGAAGCGATCCTGCTGCAGGCCGAGGTTCTTGACCTGAAGACCCGGGCCACTGGATTGGCAACTGGCGCCGTGGTTGAGGCACACCTCGACAAGGGCCGTGGTCCGGTCGCGACCGTCATGGTCCGCGAAGGCGTCATGAAAACCGGCGACTACATTGTTGCCGGCCAGAAATCCGGCCGCGTCCGCGCCATGACCGATCACCGTGGAACCCAGCTCAAGGAAGCTGGACCGGCGACACCGGTCCAGGTGATCGGCCTCGACGGGGTGCCGGAAGCCGGGGACCAGGTCGACGTGGTTGTTGACGACCGCAAGGCACGCGATGTCGTGGCGTTCCGTCAAGAACAAGCCCGCAAGGCAGCCAGCGTGAAGTCGAGTGCCGCCAGCATCGACGACCTTCTGGGCAAGATCCAGACCGCTGACAAGTACGAAGTGGCGCTCATCCTGAAGGGCGATACCCAGGGCTCGGTGGAAGCCGTTGCCGATGCCGTGCTGAAACTCAGCACTCCGCGCGTCGCGAACAGGATCATCCACAAGGCCGTTGGTGGCATCACTGAATCCGACATCACCTTGGCCTCTGCGTCCAAGGCGATCATCCTCGGATTCAATGTCCGCGCTGGCAAAGGCCTTCAGGAAGAAGCCGACAAGGCTGGTATCCCGCTCAAGTATTTCAGTATTATCTACGAACTTGTTGATGCCGTAAAAGCCATCATGGCCGGCAAGTTGCCGCCTGTGGTGAAAGAAGTCGTCCTTGGTCACGCCCAGGTACGCCAACCCTTCAGCGTTCCGAAGATCGGGACGATTGGTGGTTCCGCGGTTCTTGATGGCAAGATCACCAGGAACTCTTTGGTGCGCCTGATCCGTGACGACATTGTCATCTACACTGGCAAGATCGGCTCGTTGCGCCGGTTCAAGGATGACGTCAAGGAAGTGGCTCACGGTTACGAATGCGGTATCGGGATCGATGGCTATCAAGACCTTCGTGAAGGCGACATGATCGAGGCCTACATCCTCGAGGAAACCGCCGCGACACTTTGAGGACCTGAGCGACCAAAATGAGTATCCGTCAAGACCGCATGGCTGATGAAATCCGTGACATCGTGGCCTCATGCTTCGCAGGAGGCCAGATGCAGGATCCGCGTCTGCAGCATGTAACCATCACCGCAGTCAAAATCAGCCCGGACATGCAGATCGCGACGGTCTACTTTCGCATCATGCCGGGAGAAGACATCGCTTCGGCAAAACGTGGACTTGAGCGGGCGGCTGGATTCTTCCGCGCGCGCCTCGCGGAAAGCCTTGATGTCCGCCGCGTCCCGGTCCTCAGGTTCTTCTATGATGAAAGCGTTGAGCATGGCTCGCGCATTGAAGACCTGTTGACCAAGATTTAACCGGGTCAAGAGCCTTGGATCAACGCACCCCAAAAAAAGTCAGGCCATCCGTCCGGTTCGAACAACCTCTGCGCGGAATGCTGGTGGCATACAAACCCAAGGGAATGATCTCAAAGGATCTCTCCCGTTGGATCGAGCAACGCATTGGCCGGCAAAAGCTGGGGCACGTCGGAACCCTCGATCCGATGGCCGAAGGGGTCCTGTGCCTGCTTTTCGGAAGCGCGACACGACTTCAAGACCGTCTGCTCGACATGCCAAAAACCTATGATTTTGACATGAAACTCGGCATGGAAACCGATACCTGCGACTTGGACGGCCAGATTACCGCTGAATCGGACGCTTCCTCGGTCACGAGAGCCGACATCGAGGGTGTACTCGACCTGTTCCGGGGACCTATCAAGCAGGTTCCGCCAGTTTTTTCGGCAATCAAATATAAAGGTCGGCCTCTTTATGAATACGCGCGTAAAGATCAGGGCGATTTGGTGCCTGTCCACGAACTGGAACGCTCGGTGTTTGTCGAGTCCCTGGAAATGCTGGCCTTCGAGCCCGGCCTGGTAACCCTCAGGGCGCGCTGCTCCAAGGGCACTTACATCCGGTCACTGATCAGGGACATCGCCCGGGCGGCAGGAACCATCGCGACTTTGACCAGACTGGTCAGAACTGAAGCATCCGGGACAACCATCCAGGACTCCGTGACCCTCGAAGATATGGAGCAGGCATTGGCCGATAGTCCGGAGACCTTCGCGAGACTCCTGATGCCGCCGGAAAACCTTGCCTTGGGACTGCCCGTTTGGCAGTCTGTCAATCACGATTGTCTTTCAAGACTGCGCAGCGGACAAAAGGTGTCCGTCGATGCCGCAAGCTGGTTGGCAAACTTGAAGAACCCGGGCGGATTCGCGGCTATCCACGACACGAATTCCATGCCCTTGGAGCTGCTGCTGCTGGATGACCACGGACAGGCCTTCGGAATTGGTGAGTCCCGGATGACAGAAGGCGGCAGGTTCCTGATCACGATGAAAAGAGGACTTTCATGAGCCAGACGCCGCAAGATTACCTGTTCACCTCTGAATCCGTCAGTGAAGGCCACCCGGACAAGGTTGCCGATCAAATCAGCGACGCCGTGCTTGATGCGATCCTCAAGGAAGACAAGCGGGCGCGTGTTGCTTGCGAGACTTTGGTCAAGACAGGGCTTGTCATTGTTGCCGGAGAAGTCACCACCAGCGCGCGCGTTGATTACGACGCGATCGCGCGCAAGGTCGTTGCCGACATCGGTTACACGGATGGAGATCTCGGATTCGACGCGAAAAGTTGCGGCGTGATCATGGCGGTTGGCCAGCAATCGGAAGACATCAGCATCGGTGTCACCGAGGGGCAAGGCCTTCATCAAGAGCAGGGCGCTGGTGACCAGGGCATGATGTTCGGTTTCGCCTGCGATGAAACCCCTGAATTGATGCCTGCGACGATCAGTTACTCCCACCAGCTGCTCAAGAAGCTCTCCCATCTGCGCCGCGCAAATGACGTGAAATTCCTGCGTCCCGACGCGAAGAGTCAGGTTACTGTGGAGTACCGCGGAGGCAAGTTGCACCGGGTCGATACCGTCGTCGTCTCGACACAACATTCGCCTGACGTATCGCACGATCAACTCAAGGAATACGTCATCGAGTCGTGCGTGAAGAAAGTGATCCCGAAAGAATTGCTCCAGAATACGACGTACCATATCAACCCGACCGGTCGTTTCATCGTCGGTGGCCCACAGGGTGACTGTGGCCTGACTGGTCGCAAGATCATTGTCGACACATACGGTGGTCACGGCGCGCACGGCGGTGGCGCCTTCTCTGGCAAGGACCCAAGCAAAGTCGATCGTTCGGCCGCCTACGCGGCACGTTATATCGCGAAGAACCTGGTGGCGGCGGGATTGGCGAGGAAATGCCTCGTGCAAGTCGCGTACGCCATTGGTATCGCGGATCCAGTGAGCGTGTTCGTCGATACATACGGAACCTCGAAGTATTCCGGCAAAGACCTGGCGGACCTCGTCCGGAAGGTGTTCCCGTTGCGCCCGCGCGCAATCACCGAGCACTTCGACCTTTTGCGCCCGATTTACCTTCCGACGGCCTCGTACGGTCACTTTGGCCGCAGCGAATTCCCGTGGGAAAGGACAGACAAGGTGGACGCGCTGAGGTCCTGACCGGCCGCAGTTTCCATTAGTTCGTCGAACCAGTACGCAAGGGAGTGCGTCATGTCGACAACGGGCGAAACAGGTTCCCTGTCACCAAAGCAGGTGCCTTCCAAAACCAAGCGCATGATTGTCGTCAATCGCGACTTGCAGCTGCGTTACACCGGCGCGGCTGTCATGGTCGGGACGCTGACGACTTGCCTTACCACCTTTTTCATCCTGCTTCCGCTCTACGTCTTCAAGATACTTGTCATCCCCCGATTTTTGCCGTGGCCGATTCTTCTGGTCATGATCCTGGCGCTGGTAATGAACATCTTCAGCGTCTTCATACTCGGGCTCATCATGACCAACCGGATCGCTGGGCCCTTGTATGCCCTGATCCGTGCCATGCGTCAGACTGGTCGTGGGGATTTCGCCGCGCACTTGCGCGTTCGTGCCACCGATGACCTCAAATACGTGATTCGCCACTTCAATGACATGGCGGCAGGGTTGTCACGGTTGACCCGTGATGACATTGACAGCGTCGATGCCATGTTGGGCAAGGCAAACGAGATCCACAACCGTCTTGGCAGCGAACCGGACCAGCAAGAGAACGCGAGTGTCACGTTGCGCCTGATGAAAGACCTTCAAGAATTGAAAATCCGCCTGAATGCTCGCGTGGAACCGGAAGTCACGAGCGAAGACCAGAACTAAAGGAGCAGTGCCATGATTGAGCGCCTGAGCGGTACCATTGTGCAAAAGGACTCATCCCGGGTCGTCATTGACGTCAACGGCGTTGGATACGGCGTCGAAATGCCTTTGTCCTCGCTTTGCTCAATCGGTGGTCATGGACAATCTGTGACCGCATGGATTGAAACCCATGTGCGGGAAGACGCGATCAAGCTTTTTGGCTTCAGCACCGTTGAGGAAAAGGAGCTGTTCAACATTGTTTGTTCCGTATCCGGTGTAGGTCCCAGAATCGGCCTCGCCATCCTTGGGACCCTGCAGCCAGCCCAGATTTTTGCCGCGGTTCTCGAGGGACGGAAAGAAATGCTCGAGTCGGTACCCGGAGTCGGAAAGAGGCTGGCTGAACGTCTCGCTGTTGAGCTGAAGCCAAAGATTGAAAAGCATCTGAAGTCCCGTCCAGCCGCCCTTGCGGCCGCACGCGGTGGAGCAACCGCAATGTCGCGCTCGCAAGCGCCGATGGACATTTTCGCCGCGATGGAGCCGTCCGCGGATACTGGCGGCCAGCTTCTGGCAGACGCCCAGTCAGCGCTTGAAAACCTGGGATTCAAGGATAAAGATGTCACTCAAGCACTCGGCAAGGTCTGGAAGAATCAAAATGACAAAGACCAGAGTGTTATGACCACTTTCACTGGCAAGGACGGATTGACCGCGCTGATCCGGGGAGCCCTCGCTGAACTCAGAGGATGGTAAGACCATGGAAAACAGAGGTGAACGTTCGCCGGTCGGATCCGTGTCGAAGGAACAGGTTCAGATCGAGCGCCTGGCCTCTGTCAAAAAGCGCGACGAGGACGATCGCGTTGATACCTTGGCGCCCGGCATACGCCCGCACACCTTCGATGATTATCCCGGTCAGGAATCCGTAAAAGAAAACCTGCGAATCTACGTGGCGGCCTCAAAGCGTCGCGGAGAGCCTCTTGACCATCTTCTTCTTCACGGGCCGCCGGGTTTGGGAAAGACAACCCTGGCGCAAATTGTCGCGAACGAACTGGGTGTGCCCTTTGTCAGCACCAGTGGACCGGCTATCGATAAACCGGGAGATCTGGCAGGGATCTTGAGCAGCTTGCAACCCGGAACCCTTCTGTTCATTGATGAAATTCACCGGCTGTCAATCAAGGTGGAAGAGATCCTCTACTCCGCCATGGAGGATTTTGCGATCGACATGATGATCGGCCAGGGTCCCTCGGCACGAGCTGTCCGGATGGATGTCGCTCCCTTCACTCTTGCGGGCGCGACTACGCGTGTTTCGCTGCTTTCACGCCCACTTCTCGGTCGTTTTGGCATTCAAGAGAGACTGGAATTCTATTCGGAGATCGCCCTCTGCAAGATCCTGCGACGCAGCGCGAGCATCCTTGGCATGCAGATTGAAGAGGCTGGCGCGATGGAGATCGCGAGTCGTTCGCGCGGGACTCCGCGCCTCGCAAACCGGTTGCTCCGCCGGGTATGGGATTTCGCTGAAGTGTACGGGTCAGGCGTTGTAACCAGTCAGATCGCCGGCGACGCGTTACTCAGACAGGGCATGGACCCGTGCGGGCTGGACCGGGTAGACCGAATGATCCTGAAAACGGTGTATCATCAATACGATGGCGGTCCCGTTGGCATCGAGACCCTGGCCGCGACCTTGAACGAGGATCGCAGCACACTGGAAGAGGTTTACGAACCTTATCTGGTACACCGGGGTTTTCTGGCCCGTGGGCCGCGCGGTCGATATCTGACCGACACTGGCCGCAAGCACGTCGAAAATAGCGGCTCAACAGGCTGGGAACAGGATGGGATTTAGCAAACTCAAAGCCGGAAACAATCCCCGCGCCGACGAAAGCCCCACCCAACCGGACAATATTCCATCAGCCTCCCCCGGCCATGCCGGAAAAAAAAGAAGATCACGTCCTGAGGACCATGGGGCCTTCATCAAGTCCTCCATCGCGGTTCATGACCGGTCGCAGCTGGAAACAGTGTTCGATTATCCACTGTTACCCCGCAAACACTTCGCGCGCCAAAATCTCCGCTATCAGGTCGAGGCGTATATTTTCTTTCCACGACAGATGGGTATCAATCCGGGCACGTATCCCAAGGAGAGATTCTACGGCGACCTGCGTCCGCTGATCCGCCTGCGCGAACCTCGACTGACTTTCGGCCAGCTGATCGGCGACGAGGCCAGTGAAGGCCGGTCACCAGTCAAGATCATCGCCAAATACCTTCAAGAAACCGGGGAGGACCGACGTTCCATTCCCGAGCGGGAAGTTCTTGCCGAGGCCAGGATATTCGCTTGCGCTCTTGCCGGATACTACCTCAGGCGGGTCGAGCGCAGGTCAAAAAAAATCAGGAAGGCCGTCAAACGACTCCTGCGTGAGCGCACCGATCCATGTCTGGGCGAGGTCGAGCTCGCCTGCCTGGACACCGCGCAGTTTCTGGACCGAATCCACGCGATCATGCGCACGTGGCGACGACTGATGGAACACGCCGGGCAGATCGACCGTGACGGCCAGGATCATGTTCACCGCGAATTGAAAGTGGTCGACGAATACTGCACGTACCGGATCCGGGACGGACTGACCAAACTTTCAAAAACACTCGGTACGTTGCAAAAAAAAGAAAAAATCCCGCAACTTGACGGGTTGGAGCGAAAACTGGCGGCCTACGCCCGTTTTGACCACTGGTACAGCATCCGTAAATCTTACGGATGGATCACGCGTGCCAGCGACGACTTGACCGTCGAACGTTACGTTTTTCGGCGAGGAGTCCTGAAGCGACGGGTATGGCAAGTGCTTTATCTGGACGTCAGAACCCGGCCACTTTTCACTTTCCAGCAGCAACTCGGCGCCATGGTAGCGGCCGGTGTGGCTGCCTTCTGGGCCGTCAGTACCGAGATCCTGATCCGGATCAAAGCCTCCGCGCAACCGAACAGCCCGTTGAATTCTCTGGGTAGCGGCACCACGGTCATCGTTGTCGCCCTGATACTTGCGTACGTCCTGAAGGATCGCATCAAGGAACTTGGCAGGAGCTATTTCAGGTCAAGCCTGCTTCGCTCAATACCGGACAACAGTGAACGCATCCTGTACACGAACTCGGCTGGTGAACGTTGGGTCCTCGGATCGATCTCGGAATTCACACGATTCGTCCATCCCGACAGGCTTCCTTCCGAGATTCGCGGACTCCGCGGAAATTTTGATCCGGAAGGATTGATGTCAGAGGAAGACGCTGGCGAGGCCATCCATTACCGAAAATTGATCGACTTGAACGCGAACATCCTGCGCAGTCACACCTATCCTCTGCGGGCAGTTCACGACATCCTTCGCCTGAATATCGAGGCCTTCCTCGGCAAGTTGGACGATCCCTTGCATGGCACTGAAATGTTGGACACGGAGGGGCGACTCGTAGAATTGAAAATGCCGAAGGTCTATCACCTTGACCTTATCCTCAAATACTCGCAGATCGGACGCGTTACAGGCCCGGAGCGATCCACATTTGAGAGCATCCGTCTCGTTATCAACAAGAAGGGCTTGTTCAGGATCGAAAGAATCGAAGGGTAAAAATTTAAGCCGCACTTTTTTAGCATCAAATTTTTACCAAATTAGCAAGCCCAACTGTAAGTCTTGGAATTCGATAACGAATGATTTAGACTTTTTTATAAAGCATAGGTCCTAAATTTTCTTGGAGGGTAATACTGTGCTTGTAAAGAACATCCGTAACATTATGGCTTCTGTGGCTGGCGTCGCTGTTGCGACCTCTGCCATGGGTGAAACAAACGCTGGCGCCAAGTTCGACGTCTACGGTGAATTCCGCTCGGAATTGACCTACAACGACGACGGCCTTGCCAAGATCGAAGAAGGCGGAAAGGCTTCCACGACGACCGTTCTCGGTGTCGATGACGTCAAGTTCGGCTTCAAGGGCAAGCTGAATGACCGCACCTCGCTCAACCTGCGCTTCAGCCCGATGGGCGACTCCATGGTTGACCTCGCCGTCGCAAACTGGAAGGCATCTGACATGCTGAGCGTCTCCATGGGCCGTGACTACGTCCGTCAGGGCGGTTACAGCAACTGGGACAACAGCTTCAGCAACGTCTGGGGCGACCGCATCCAGTCGCTCGCGTTCGATCGCAATGCGTCGAGCCTGAGCCTGCACTACATGCCGAATTCCAGCCACAACATCACGGTTCAGCTCCTCAACGACGTCATGGATGACGCGACAACGACGGTGAAAGAAGCGAACTACAACACGTCACACAAGCAGCCGGCCGCGATCCTTGAGTACGCTGGTGAGTTCGGTTCCATCAAGCCGATGATCCAGTATGGTCAGTACGACCTCAACCACTCGAGCTTCTGGAACGTTGGCGCTCGCGCGAACTTCGGCGCAACCGCCCTCACGTTCGACTACGGCGCGAACTCGGCATTCCAGAAAGTCGGCACGTCTGACAAGGCTGCTGTCTACAACACCATGACGCTCCGCGCAGAGCAGGACATGGGCTCCATGGTTCCGTTCCTGTGGTTCAACTCCTTCAACCGCACCGACAAAGACGTCAACGGCGGCACGGAGTCCAAGACCAACACGACCGGCAAGTGGGATGACAACGCGACCCAGATCAGCGTCGGTTCGTCCTTCAAGAACTTCGGTGACAACTGGACCCCGTACGTTGCTTACCGCATGACCTCTGGCAAGTTCACCAACTCAGCTGGCACTGAAAAGACCGGCTCGGAAGGCGAACTCGGCCTGGGCGCAACCGCTCACTTCTAAAAGAAGCGGAAAACGCGACAAGAGAACCCCGGCGAAAGCCGGGGTTTTTTTATACACGTGTTCGGAGAGGATTCTTCGCCTTCGGCTCAGAATGACGCTGGCTCAGAATGACGGAAAAGAGAGGATCCTTCGCTTTCGGCTCAGAATGACGCGGGCTCAGAATGACGGGGAGACAAAGCGCCACGGGAGCAGGGCATCATCGCCGGCGTAATCCACACCGATGCGAGGTGTCTGGATGATCATCCCGTGTTCAGTTTCCCGCGGCATCACAAACAGGGCTCCCGCGCGGGTTACATCAAGGCCATTGTGTTCGCGGGTGATCTCCAGAGCCCGACACAGACGTCCGGGACCATTCAGGAACATCCGCTTTTTAGCCGGAGACAAGTTCTTCAGGGGCGCGTCAAATCCCGCGACTGGTTGCAATCGACGAATCAAAACCGCCGCGGGAAAACCTTCGCGCTCGGTCACAAAGTTAAGGCAGTGGTACATCCCGTATATCAGATACACATAAGCCGTACCCGGACGGCCAAACATGACCTTGGTCCTTGGAGTCATACCCTTGGAGGCATGGCAGGCCTTGTCGCCCTCTCCAATGTAGGCCTCGGTCTCGATGATGCGTGCCATCAAAACCCTTGATTCAATCTGACGGACCAGCGTGCAACCGATCAGATCCCGCGCCACTTCCAGGGTCGGGCGGTCATAGAAATCAATTTTTAAAGGCTGCTGTTTCATCATAGGTTAGAGAGAGTTCTTAACCGAAGGCGCGGCAACACATGAAGCACGAAATCACCGCGATGAAAATCCAGTGGCTGTCCGAACGCGAACTTAGCGTCCTGATGCCACCTGATGCCCTGACGCCCGGGTTGCGCCGGAAGATTTCGCAGAGCGACGGGCCCAGCGGGTCCATCGTGACCCAGGGCGCGCGCGCAGTTCATTTCCTGTGGGATCCACGCACCCAGACACTGCTGAAAGACCCCACCTCTTTGCAACGGAAAACTGAAGCCTGGATCGAGACTTTGCTCGTTGATTCGCGACAAAAAATCGAGGCTGAAACCAACGCTTCATCAAAATTCACGGTCCCCGTCCGATACGGCCATGATCCCCTGATGACGCACGACCTCGAGCGTCTTGCGCGACTGAATCGGTGCACCGCGGAAGAGATCGTCCGCCGCCACCGGGCAACCACATGGTTTGTTGCCTTTTCCGGGTTTCAGCCGGGTTTTGCCTATCTTGAACCAATGCCAGGATCCCCGGCCATTGATGCGCCACGCCACGAAACCCCGCGCGCGAAAGTCCCCGCCGGGTCCGTCGCTCTCGGTGGGTCCTACTGTGGAATTTACCCGCAGCAGGGTCCGGGAGGCTGGAATCTGATCGGTGAAACGTCCTTGTCATTTCTTGATCCCGCAAGTGGCGCGGGCATCTGGCAAACGGGAGACCTCGTTGAGTTTGTTTGAGATCATCAAGCCAGCCGCCGCCATGGTGATACAGCGCGCCCCCATGGATCCTTATGCCTCTGCCGTGCTGAACCGGATCCTTGGACTGCCGCAGAATGCCCCGGTGATGGAATGCACACTCACAGGACCTGTCCTCAAGGCCAACCAGAACATCTTGATCACCCTGGCGGCCCCGGAAGGTCATCTCGACCTGCCCGTGTGGGAATCGATTCCAGTGACGGCCGGCGAAACGGTCGACCTGCGACGCCTTGGCGGAACCTGCCGGATCTATTTCGCTGTCAGGTCGGCTGGCGATCATCCGTCCCGATTTCGGCTGCGAACGGAAAGCCTCATCCGGATCAAAAACAAGCCTGAGGTACCCCTGTCCTGGACAGACGCAGAGATTCAACTCACGGATCAGACGTTCAGGATCCTGCCCGCATCGGACCGGCGCGGAATCCGCTGCCAGGGCCCGCAAAAAATCAAGGGCGGTCGGGAAATCGCTCCAGAACCAATGACTTACGGAGCCCTACAGCTGCCGCCATCCGGGGATCCTGTGATCGTCGGGCCTGATGGCCCCGTCACGGGCGGATACCGGAGGGTCGCCACAGTGGCCTTTTCCGGGCTGCGTCGACTGGCCTGGCTGATGCCGGGCGAACAGGTTCGATTTACGAAAATAACGCCGGAAGCCGCGCTGAATCACGTGGCATGTCTCGAAGAGGCTCTGGCCCGTGATCTGATGCCGTGCTAGTCAATTCTTTATCCGGGAGGAATCTGTTTCATGAGCCAACTGACCAAACCTTTGGCCAATTATGTCCATACCAGACGGGCCGGCGGGCTGATTTTTGTAGCCGGGCAAGGATGCCGCGATCCCCTGACCAATACCTATGCGGGATTGACCTTGAATCCGGATGGGACCGTGGCCTCTTACGACATCCGCGCCCAGGCACTGGGCGTCCTGACCAACATCGAGCGAGCCCTGAAGGCCGAAGGGTGTGACCGCAGCCACATTGTCGACGTCAATGTGTTTCTGACCGACATGAAGGACTTCGAGGCCATGAATGAAGTCTGGAACAAGTTTTTTGAGGGTAAGGCAACCCCGACCCGGACGACCGTGGCTGTTCGCCAGTTACCTGGGCTCAATTTCGTCGAAATGAAAGCGATCGCCAAGTCATAGAAAGAAAAGATCATGGGATCAGGCTGCAAGCACAACAAAGGCGACCGCAAGGAATTCCTGAGACAACAGGTCCTTCCAGACCGTTGTCGGCACTTCATCAACGGGCGGTACGTTGACAGCGCGGATGGCGAGGCCTTCAAAAAGGTACTGCCTGCCTACAACGAAAGCTGGTTTGAAGTCGCGACGGGCGGAGCCAGCGAGGTCGATGCCGCCGTCACGGCCGCGGAAAAGGCCGCCGCAGGCCCGTGGAGCCGCACTTCGCCCCAGGACCGTGCGCGGATCCTGCGTCGCGTCGGAGACCTGATCGAGGCGAATGTCGAAACGCTGGCACTGGCGGAATCACTGGATTCCGGCAAGCCATACTCTGAAACTCTGAATGGGGACATCCCGCGCTCCGCAAAGAACTTCCATTTCTTCGCGGACCTGGCCGCACACCAAAGTTTTGAGACATGGACGGGAGAAGACGGGTCCCAGCATACGAGTATTCGCGAGCCTCTTGGAGTCACGGGTCTGATCACTCCATGGAACCTGCCTCTTTACCTGGCCACATGGAAACTTGCGCCGGCTCTCGCGCAAGGTAATACCGTCATACTGAAGCCGGCTGAACTGACGCCACTCACGGCCACACTCTTGTGTGAACTTCTTGGCGAGGCAGGGATCCCCGAAGGGGTCGTCAACGTGGTCCACGGATTTGGCGCGAAAAGCGCCGGCGAGGCCCTCGTCCGCCACCCCGGAGTGAAGGCGATCTCCTTCACGGGAGAGACGACCACGGGCTCGGCGATCATGCGTGACGCGGCCGACGGGTTGAAGAAATTGTCTTTTGAACTGGGCGGCAAGGGCGCCAGCGTGATTTTCGATGACGCCGACCTGGATTTGGCGGTCCCGACGGCATGTCGTGCGGCGTTCCGAAACCAGGGACAGATTTGCCTCGCGGGATCGCGACTCATCGTCCATGAAAAAATTGCGACACAAGTGATCGACCGACTCCTGGAAAACGTCAAAAAAATCAAAATTGGCGACCCGCTGGATGACACGACTACCATGGGCGCCTTGATCGCCAACGACCATCGCGACAAGATTGCTGGATTTGTCGAGTACGCGCGCGGCGAACGCGTTGGCGAGATCCTGTGCGGAGGAAAAATCCCGGCTGGGTTGCCAGCACATCTCACAAATGGCGCATTCTATGAACCCACCGTGATCGCAGATGTCCCGCAGGATTCGCGTCTCATCCAGGAAGAGATCTTTGGTCCGGTACTGACTGTGCAAACGTTCAAGACGTTGGAAGAGGCCATCGCCCTCACGAGCGGTGTCCCCTACGGATTGTCATGCAGCGTCTACACGCGGGATGGCGCGCGGGCACAGAAGTTCGCGCGATCGGTCCGCATGGGTATGGTCTGGATCAACGGCTGGTTCATCCGCGACCTCCATACAGCCTTTGGTGGCATGAAACGCAGTGGTATCGGCCGCGAAGGCGGACGATGGAGCCTTGATTTCTTTTCCGAGTACAAGACGATCACAGTTGCGGGAGTTTGAGATCATGGACCTGGGACTCACAGGCAAGAAGGCGCTCGTTTGCGGAGGATCCTCCGGGCTCGGTTACGCGGTGGCGGAGACGCTATGTCGCGAGGGAGCCGAAGTCATGATCGTTTCCCGTTCGGAAGAAAAACTTTATGCCGCCGCTCAAACAATCAGGGGACTCACCGGCAGGACGCCTTTGACTTTTGCTTGTGATCTTTCGACATCTGCAGGCGTGGACACGCTGACAGACCATCTTGAAAACATGTCCGCCGGGATCGAAATCCTCGTCAATAATGTCGGAGGTCCAGCGCCGTCGCCTGCCGCCACGACATCGCAGGAGGCCTGGCGATCGGGCTTTGAGCAACTTTTCATGAGCACGGCGTCGCTCACACAAAAGCTCCTGCCAGCCATGCGCGAGAAAAAATGGGGCAGGATCATTACGATCACATCAACCAGCGTCGTCGAACCGATCGATCACCTGGCGGTTTCATCTTCCATGCGTTCGGCCGTGACAGCTTTCTCGAAGACTCTCGCGCGGGAAGTCGCGCGCGACAACGTGACCGTCAACACGGTGCTGCCAGGCGTCATTCACACGGCGCGAATCGAGTCGCTACGAGCGGCCAGGGCTGAGCGCGAAGGATCGACCCTGGATGCGGAAATGCAAAAGACCGCGCGGGAAATTCCTGCCCAGCGGATGGGAAGGCCGGAGGAACTGGCCAGCCTCGTGGCATTCCTTGCGTCAACCCAAGCCAGCTACATCACCGGCCAACAGATCGCTGTGGACGGTGGCTTGACCCGAGGCATCTGACACGGGAGTTTCAAACATGAGATTTCATCCCGCAGACCCTGTAAGCCTCGGGCTATTTTGCCTTTTGATCCTGGCAATGGGTGGACTGACCGCGACCGCGATCGTTTTCGCCGTGTCCGGGTTGTTTGAACGCAATCCGTTCCCGCTCTTGCCGATATTCATGCTCTTTCTCCTGGGATCGGCTGTGGTTTTCGGGACAAGTGAGTTCGGCGGGCGGGTCGCGAGGGGTTATTCCTTGTCGATCCTGGCCGGATTTCAGTCCTTCAGGTTGCCGTTGGCTCTTTTTTGCACATTCTTTGTGAATAAATCGAAGGTCACGGCATGGATCTTCAATGGGATTGGCGCGCTTCTGCTCATGAACGTCATTCGCGTCGTCGTGCCCTCAGCGCCTCTTCCAATTTCGTGGCACCTGGAAAACCCGTTCCAACTCCCGTTTCATTTTCCGTACGTATTGATCGCGCCACTTTGTGTCTGGCCTGCCTGTGTCGGTCACGTTGTTTTGGCACGGGCATTGATGACGCAAAAGTAGACCCCCGCCTCTGGCATGACGAGAGCCTTGAACGACGCTAAAGAAGGGCGACGATCCCGGACGCTCCATACAGTGGACCTGTCGCCTGGACTTTCCACGGGCGTTCGAAACGCCCGGACGGGAGAGTTCCTTCGAGCCAACTCATGACCTTGAGCCCCATGTCGATACGCAGGCCTCGCGCATGATCCGCCATGTCTTGTGAAAGAGTGGCCAACTGGCCACTGTTGGCGGTAGTGACCCGACGGACAAAGTCGGCGACGAATTCATTTTCCTTCTCCCCCCGGATGTAATCCTCGCGGAGGTCGATCGTGACCGTATGAAACGAAGTGGTCAAAAGACTGATGCCCACAACGGCAATCTTCTCCCTGCGAGCCTCCATAACTTTCGAGAGAGACATGGCCAGTTCCCGGGTCCTGGGACCATCGCAATAGACGTTGCACGCGATCATTGTGACCGGGATCTTGCCGGGGTTGAGCAGACGATCAGCGACAATCGTCGGAGTATCAACAGGGAACGCCCGGTAATCCACACACTGCCCGGGAAATCCAGCGGCCGCTGCCCCATCGAGCAGGTCCCGTGCCAGTTTCTGGTCGACATTGAATTTGAACGGCAATTCCACGGAGTCATGCCAGTTCTCGTCAACGTGTGTTCCCGACAGGTCACTGCCAGCCTGGAAAGTCTGGCCCAGTACCGAAAGCCAACGCGTACTCCAGTAAACAACGCGCTCCACACCTGCCTTCGCGAACTCCTGCTGAATGGCGGAATATCCGTCGACGAGTTTCCTGTATCCTGAGTTCAGATCCGGACGCAGCAACTGTGATTCCGCGGAAACAAGCGCACGGGCGACAATCGTCATGGCCGGCTCCATTCCATCACGGCATTACCCGTGCCAATGACATTTCCGTATCCATGCAACTTCGCCCCGTATGATGGTCGTCCCATTGCCTCCAGCATCCAGGTCAGACCCCCGGCCTTGATCTCCGCGAAGGCCTCCAGGCAAAACTCCGGCAGGATACGGAAGAACTCCTCCAGATTCCCCTCGCGCAGCAGGTTGATGACCCGCACATCCCATTCGTATTGCGCGTGCGAGAAAACATGTTCGCGCGACATGTCTTCGGGCAGGGCCGGGTTTGGCTCCTCGGAGAAATGGAGGTGTGACAATGAATTGCTGGCAACGAGCACAGCCCGGCGACCGGTTTTCGCGATTGCCCGTGCCGTCGCGTGACCAAGCCTCGTCATCTCTTCCTGCCCCACCTTGTCGTCATAAAAATAGGGACTGTTGTTGGCACTGATGCCGACCACGGGAATGTCCCAGCCTGGATTCAGCAAGTGCAGCGAAACAATCGTGCCGTAATCCACGCGGAACTTCGGGTTGCGCATCGGGCGTGACTCAAGGCCGGCCGCGAAGCATTCCTCGACAATCGCGCCGGCAAGTTCAACATCGATATCCATGCCGTAATCGTAGCGGAACAGGTGTGGGAAGATCGGGTCCACCGAGCGGCCCTCAAGGCGCGGAGTGGCCAGCACATGATGTCCCACGACGGTCTGCCAATGCGGGGAGTGCACCAGGATGACGTCGGGACTGAGTTCCTTTATCCGACGGCGACAATGTTCATACGCCCAGCGCAGGACCTCCCATCCCCCCCGGGACCTCGGTTCATTTTGTGGTGGATTTTCGGCGTAGACAAGATGGGGCGGATGTGGCGCCAAGAATCCGGCGACAATTTCCCCTGGTCGACCTGCAGGCGCGACTTTAGCGAAGGGAGTCTGCGTCATAGCGATAAATATCCTCGATGGGTGAGTCAGGATCCAAGCGGTAAAGGTTTTTCAACAGACCATCATTCAAACCAAATACCCAGCCATGGACTGCCGGACGCCTGTTGAATGCCCATGCCCGCTGCAGCGCGGCGGTCTTCGTTATGTTTCTCACCTGTTCAAAAACACTCAATTCAACCAGTCGATTGGTCTGGGCGTCCATGTCCCCAGCACCCCGGATCTCGTCACGATGAGCGTGATAGACATCTTTGATGTTGCGCAGCCACTGGTCCATGATCCCGAAACGCTGACCCGACATCGCGGCACGCACACCGCCACAACCATAGTGGCCACATACGATGATGTGTTTCACCTTCAACACTTCGATGCCATAGTGAAGCACACTCTGCATGTTGAGGTCTGTGTGGACCACAAGATTGGCGACATTCCGGTGCACGAAGATTTCGCCTGGTTTGGTGCCTGTGACTTCCTCGGCAGGAACACGGGAGTCAGAACACCCGATCCAAAGGAATTCTGGCCTCTGATCCTGCGCGAGATCGTTGAAATACTCGCGGTCCAGATTCAGTTTTTCCTGAACCCAGGCCTTATTGGCCAATAGAAGGTTCTTGTAGCTTTCCATGCAACACTCCACCCCATCGGGACATTCTTTTGGACCGCAGGTTTTTCAGCGTGACCCGGATATTTCTCTGGACGGCACCTTCATAAAAATCCGAGACCGTTTCCAGGATATCGTGATCAATGAAGTGCGCGCCAGTGCCGTCAATGATCACATCCGATCCCTCGGGAAGGTGTCCAAGAATTTTTTTCAGAGACGGTTTGTGCGCGAAACTGACATCCTTCGCGAATCGTACAAGGCAAGTGTTTCCTTCGGACACCACGGTGATGGCCGACTGGTGGTTCATCCGGATCACGATCATCAACCCGAAAACGAGTCCGATCGCCACACCGGTCAACAGGTCCGTCGCGACAATGGCCACAAGGGTCACAGCGAACGGCAACGCCTGCTCAAATCCCGAACGCCACATTTGTTTCAGGAGCTTCCAGCTGAGCAGCTTCAGCCCAACCGCGATCAGCACAATGGCAAGGGCCGCGAGAGGAATCGTATTCAACATCCCCGGGACCAACGCCACAGCGGCCAGCAGAAACACCCCATGAACAAACGAGGACAAGCGAGTCCTTGCGCCGGCGTATACGTTTGCTGAACTGCGGACAATCACAGCCGTCATGGGAAGGCCACCAACCAAACCGCAGATCAGGTTACCCGCGCCCTGGGCGACAAGTTCGCGATTTGAGTCTGAAACACGCCTTTCCGGGTCGAGGCGATCGACGGCTTCCAGGGACAACAGGGATTCGATGCTGGCTACCAAAGCAATCGCGATGGCGATTTCCCAGGTGACGCCCTTGCCCAGGTAACTCCAATCAGGAGCGGGCAATGAAGTGAAAATTCCGAAGGCTCCGCCGCTCGACGGGATTGAAACCAGGTGGCCCCCAGCCCCGGTGAGAGCGAGACCGGGAAAAAGGTGATTCCAGATTCTGCTCACCTGAGTCCCCACCAACACCGCGACGAGCGGAGCCGGCACCATGGAAAGTATCCCATGCCGCTTCAACGGTTCGCGACTCCACGCATAGAGGGTCAATACGGCAACGGCCGAAACGACAATCGCTCCCGGTTCCAGGCGGTCGAATGCCTTGATGATCTCGCTGAAGGTGGTCTCCTGATCGGTCGTCTGAAGGTATTGCTCATCACCGACAAAATCGGCGTCCCACCCAAGCGCATGTGGGATTTGCTTCAGAATGATGATCAGTCCGATCGCGGCAAGCATGCCCTTGATGACGCTGTGCGGAAAAAAAGAGGCGAGAACCCCTGCGCGCAGCAGCCCCAGCAGGATCTGAAACGCGCCGGCCAGGAGAACGGAGACAAGGAACCCGTTGAAACTGCCAAGTCTCTGGATGGCCGTCGCGACCGTCACCGTCAAACCAGCGGCCGGGCCGCTGACCGCCATGGCCGATCCCGAGATCCATGAGACAATGATTCCGGCGACGATGCCGGAAACGACTCCAGACGCCATGGGAGCTTCCGAGGCCAGAGCGATCCCGAGGCAGAGGGGCAACGCGACCAGGAAAACCACAAAACCCGCAGGGATGTCTTTCGACGCGTACTTCAACGACTTGGAAATGTAAGAGGAACTCATGAAAGCCCGTATATCAGTGAAGAGTGACAGATGAAAGCGCGCAAGTGGCTGATAGCCTTGATGGCTGTGACAGTCTCGGGCTGTTCAATGCGGCGCCTGGCGATCGAAAATTTCCAGTGGCTCGCGACCCGGGCTGCCGCGAATTTCGCGGATTTGACCAGCCCTCAAAGAGACCAGTTCCAAAACGACCTGCGCTCTTTCAGCCAGAGGATCAGGGACAAACAACTCCTCCCCTTCATAAAGTTGCTCGACGCGCTCCCGGAAGCCCGTGACACCACTGCTGCCGCCGCATTGATCACTGAACTGAACGACGGGTTCAGACTCGCTGCCAGTGAGGCCTGCGGCGCCTTCGCGTCATTGATGGCCGGTCTGTCGCCTGCCCAGATGGACTATTTTCAACGCAAGTTGTCGGAAAGAAACGAGAAATATGATCCGCGACGAAACGGTGGATTGGCTGCCTACCGCCTGGAGAGGAAAAACGAGGCCAAGTCGAATGCCGAGGACTGGTTCGGAACTCTGAACAATGACCAAATCGCTTTCCTGGATCAACCACCCGCGACAGATTTCGGCGCAAGTGACTCCTTGGAAGACGAATACCTGGCATACCGGGTGGAATCCCAGCGGGTCTTCGTTGATATCCTGCGGGCGCGGCGGGGACACCCTGTCGAACTGGAGCGGGATTGCCGGACATTTGTCGAACGCCCGGATGACCTGCTCTCCGCGAGGGGACGGAAATCAAGGGATCTACAAAGAGAACTGCGCAGCAAAACCGGAGGGGCGCTGCTGGCAAGTCTGGATCCTTCGCAGCGGGCTCACTTCCGGCGGGAAATCGACCGGCTGATCCGGGATCTTAACGCCTGGTCCGCGCACATTGGCAATCCATAGAATTAAGTTAATTCTATTGATTTTATTATAAACAAATAGTAATAAAGCGGCTCTATGAAAAAGCCGCGCCAAAAATATAAATACCTGTTTTTTATGGTTTTTTTAACAAGCGCGGGAGCTCTCGCTCAAACAGCTCCAACGCCAGGGCCCTCGATTCCCCCGCCGGCCGCCCCCATGGAATCGCCGGCACACCCGGGAATCTTCGTCGTTGCCGCACTCGGCGACAGCATCAGCACAGGCATGGACGCGACCAACCTTGGCGACAACCGCAGCATCAGTTTCGCCACCGGATGGGATCCGTCCGTCGGGAGCCATGCCTCCCGCCTGCAACAGTTGATGCCGTGGCTTCAAGTGCGTTCGATCAATGTCGCCAAGGCCGGCGCCAAGTCCGATGACCTGACAAGGCAGGCCGCCGAGGCCGCGCGATACATTCCGGATTACGCGACGCTGCTGATCGGCGCCAACGACGCATGTAGCCTCATGGGTGACCGTGCGTACGACTTGCCGCGATACGTGAACAACCTCACTGGTGCCATCGCCACTTTGGTACGCGCGAATCCAGCCATCCAGATCCGCCTGATCCCGATCCCGAACATGCGTCGTTTATACGATCTCGGTGCCGCGAAGGCCCATTGCCGCCTGAAGTGGAGCCTGGCTCCTGTATGCCGGCCGATGTTCAGCCCGATACGCGGGGCGCAGGCGAAGGAAGAATTTTTCCGCCTGATTGACCGTTACAATGCCAGCCTGAATGGCATCGCGCAAACTTTCGGGGCCAACACGACGGTCTCCTGGGGCGCCGCATCGCACCAGTTCCAGCCCGAGGATGTGTCGCCAATCGATTGCTTCCATCCGAGCCAGACCGGGCAGCGCACACTGTCCTGGTTGTCATTTGGTGGCAATTGAAAAAAAAACCTGAACATTCACGCGCGTCAGGGATCATGGCAACCAAGGCCATCCAAAGTCCCGTCGGACAACTTTCCGCGTTCGTATCAGACGGAAATCTTGTTGCTCTCGCTTTTCCGGCGAATGTCGCATCCGTGACCCGGCAACTGGAGCGTCAGGGCTTGAAAGCCCGCAAAAAGTTCACTGACGCAAAAGATGAATCAGTCCTGGTTGAAGTGGCACGCCAGCTGGATCTTTATTTCAGCGGAAAGTTGAGTCACTTCCATTTGCCGGTTCGCACCGGGGGTACCGCGTTCCAGGAGGAAATCTGGAAAGCGCTGCGGGAAATTCCGTGGGGGGCAACGACCACGTACGGGGATCTCGCCCGCAAATTGAGGCGCCCCGGAGCCGCGCGAGCCATTGGCATGGCGAACGCACGAAATCCAATCGCCATCATCATCCCTTGTCACCGGGTGACGGGGGCTGGAAACAAAATCAAAGGCTTTGCCGGGGGCTCCGCCGCAGTGCGCGGTTTGCTCGCGATTGAGCGAAAACCAAAAGGACTGCCATGACCACGGAAACAACCTTCGAACAATTCGGCCTGCCGCCAGAAATCCTGCAAGGCATTCATGACGCAGGATTTTCGAATCCCAGCCCCATCCAGGAACTCGCCATCCCGGTCGTCATGGAAGGGCGCGACCTGATCGCGCAGGCGCGCACAGGCACCGGGAAAACGGCCGCCTTCGGCCTGCCGGCCATGGGGCGTTTGCTGGCAGCGGGTTTCAAGCCTTCAAAGGCGGCCGGAGTGAAAATCCTGGTCATGACGCCGACCAGGGAACTCGCCATGCAAGTCGGCGACGAGCTGTTCAAGCTGGGCCGCCACGGCGGCATGAGGACCGTCGCGGTCTATGGGGGGCAGTCGTCGCTGCGCCAGGTTGAATTGATCAACCTTGGTTCACCGATTGTTGTCGCCACTCCAGGACGACTCATTGATTTGCTTGAATCCGGACGCCTCAAGAAGTTTGAACCGTCCATCGTTGTCCTGGACGAGGCCGATGAGATGCTGGACACGGGATTTCTCGAGGACATCGAAAAAATCTTCGCCATGCTGCCCGCGGAACGCCAAACCCTCATGTTCTCGGCCACAATGCCGCCGGCAATACGGAATCTTGCCGCGGAAATCTTGCGGGATCCGGAATTCATCGACATCACGACAGAGGAACGGATCCCGAAAGACATCGAACAGTCTTTCTATGTCGTCGAGGAATCTGAACGCCAGGACGCGTTGATCCGGCTGATTGATACCGAGGAGCCGGAGCGGGCGATTGTCTTCTGCCGGACCAAGATCGAAGTCGACCAATTGCAGACGGCACTCGCCGCGTGCAATTACAACGTGAAGGCCCTCCATGGGGACATGGACCAGAGCATGCGTCAGGAAATCATTCGCAGGTTCCGCGCGGGCGACACGCGCTTTCTTGTCGCGACGGACGTCGCGGCCAGGGGACTGGGCGTCGTAGGCGTAACGCACGTTTTCAATTACCACATGCCGTTTCACCGCGAGGCTTACATCCACCGGATCGGAAGGACAGGGAGGGCAGGCCAAAAGGGCACGGCCATGACCCTGGTGACACCATCCGAGTACGTGAAGCTCAAGCGAATCCAGGACGCGGTCAAAGCCCACTTCCTGCCAAGGGAAATCCCCCGGGTGAGCGCCGTCCAGAAGAAGCTTGACCAGGAACTCGTGGCCGCCATCGACAACCAGGAAGCCACCGGGGAGGCCGTGGAGCTGTTGGCCCAGCTCGAGACCACCATGGATGTCTCACAGATCGCGTGTCGCTTGATCGCGTTGCTGCAATCCTCAAGAAAAGCCCGCGGTCCGCAAAAAATCGGATTTGACGAGGAACGCCTCAAGCGCCTTGTCGAACGCAAGCCGCGCCCGTTCAATCGGGGATTCAAACCCAAGAGTGGAAACTTTCGTGGCCCGAAGCGGGGTGGTCCCAAGCCAAAGCGCCGGTCACGGCCTTGACTCAAAAGCCATCCAACCATTGATGGAAAGGTGATAGCGCCATCATCCGTCATTTGACGGATGGCCACCCGGGACCGGTTGCCCTAGTTTTTTCGTCGTGAACAACATCACAACGGAAACAGCAACGGACCCAGGAGGCACCAATGAGACTCATCGGAAGGATCGCTCTCGCTACGATCGGCTTCAGTATCGCAATGACCGGCGCGGC
>RGVZ01000361.1 GCA_010029825.1 bacterium
TTCAAAGTCAAAAAACAGACTAAACAATAGATTTTTTGATTTTTTCTTCGGACGCATCATTGTGGTCGGCAAAACGCATCCTGCCCTCTAAGTACAGGATGGGCGGAACCGCGTGCGCCGAAGTAGACCCCGACAAAGCGGGAGTAAGGGCGGGGAAAGAAAGACCTACGCCTTTTGAATGATGATCTTCTCCACCATCGTGGTGCCCTGCACTTGGGCGCTCACACCGAGGTTGTAGGACTGGAACACCGTGGTCGACAACTGCTCCGATACCTTCAAATACTTCTGCGTCTCATCCTCGGGAAGGTCCTTACTCGTGATCGCCTTGACCAAAGGAAATGGCTTGTTTTTTTCTGTGCGCAGGCTGATGATCTCGTTCGGCCGCGAGTTATAACGCAGGCTCACCGTTGCCGTAGTGGCCGACGGGGTCACGTAGGACTGGTCATCACACCACGTTTCACCAGGACCCAAGCTGTGGTTCTCCACGATTGATTTCGAATCATCCAGAACAAAGCCCAGTCGCAACGTTTCGACGTCAATATTTGTGTAACACACAACGGGAAGGCCGTTTGGTCCGGCAGCTTCGCGAACCGTGGATTCCGTGTCACTCGACGAACAGGCAACCAACGTGCCCGCGCCCACGACGGCGGTGAGTCCCAAACCTGCGAGACGAAGAACAAGTGTGTGAGGTCCCAGTTTCATCATGCGCCCAGACTAAACGAACGAGACTTCACGCGCACGGCAAACTCACCCGCGGTTTTCGATGCGATGACCCAGTTCATCGATGACCGTAAAGAGCGCATCCACGTCACTCATGTCCGTTCGAAAGTTCGTGAAGCACGGGCGCAGCCACGTTTCGCCGTCGATTTGTGCGGGCGAGAGATAAACCCGGCCATCCTCGATGATCGCGGCACAGAGGGCTGCGTTGTGCGCACTGATGTGGGCCGGGTCGGTCATGCCAGCCGGAATGTGCTGCAGTGGCACAATCGACAACTGAGGTCGGGTGGGCAGGACGCGAAAATGCGGGTCGGCGGATGCGCGCGCATACGTTTCGCGCGCCAACCTGATGTCGTGCTGAATTGCCTGGCGAAACTCGTGCGCCCCATGCGCCTTGAATCCCAGCCACAACTTGAGGGCACGCAACGGGCGCGAATACTCAAGCGTCACATCAACCGGGTTCGGTTCGTCGGTGACGTGCGGCATGTACGCCTCGTTATGACCAAACGTTGCGGCGAGCGCCGAGTAGTCGCGCACGAGAAGAATGGAACAAGCCTTCGGAACGAACATCCACTTATGTGCGTCGATGGTGACAGAGTCGGCAAGATCGAGCCCGTCGAACAAGTCGCGCACGAGATTAGTGCCGGCCGCCGGGCCACCGTAGGCGCCGTCGACGTGCATCCACACGTCGTATTGCGCGGCAATGCGGGCGATTTCACGCAACGGATCGACTGCGCCCGTGAGAGTCGTGCCCGCCGAGGCGATGATGCACATCGGGGTGATTCCCTCCGCAATGTCGATCTTGATGTGGTTCTCGAGGGCGGCCACGTCCATGCGATGGTGATCATCAATCGGGATAGCGCGCACGGATCGCGTGCCGAGGCCGAGCAGTTCGACCGCTCGTTTGTTCGAATAGTGCGCTTCGCTCGAAACATAAACCCCCATCGAGACGGTGTTGCCCTGCTCGCGCGACTCGGGTACGGCCCGCTGTCGCGCCGCGGCGAGCGCGGTGATGTTACTCACCGTGCCACCCGAAGTGAACAAACCGCGGCCGGGAAAGCCAATGAAGTCGGCCATCCACTTGCCGGTTTGAACTTCGAGTAACGAGGACGCGCGCGCATCGATCGCGACGTTGATGTCGTACGACGCCGCCAAAAAGTCGGCCACCGCACCGATTTCGAGCCCGCTCGAACCGATGTAAGCGAGGAACCGCGGGCGCGACTGCGCGAGCGACTGGTCGAGCACGTGGACGGCCTGGTCGAGAGCGATCATGCGGTTCACGCCGTGCTCCGGCAAAGTGTCGGCGAGCATGGCTCGCGTCTCGGCGCTCAGCTCGGGTTCGCCTTCACGCGCGTGGTCAAAGCCCGTCCACACCTGTCTCACACGCTCGAACGTTTCATCGAGCACAGGTTGCCGATCATCGCCGAGTCTCAAGAACGAGTCCATGAAGCTCAGGCTAGAAGCTTTACCGCTCAAACGGTATGGACGTTTGCTTACCCGTAATAGCTGTCGGAGCAGTCGTAAAGCTGTGTGACGTTAGTGGAGTCATCAATTTCGAGGTGAAACTCAATGAATCCCGCATCGGAGTTTCGCTTCAGAGAGAACGACTTTTGTCCGTCAGCGAGGTGAAGTGCGTCACCAACCGAAAACTCGGTGCAAACCCCTTGCTGCTTCGTGTCCATCACGCGTCCCCGAGGAGGATCGAAAGCCCGATTTTCCGCAGAAGTTTGCCACGTGACAAACTTTCCATCACCGGTCATATAAATGAGGTCGACCGAGACATCGGGTGGGCTGCTATACCAACCGTCCGCACAGACCTGCCCGCCTTTGGCCGTCAGTCCGACGACGTAATCCGCGTTCGGATCGCCGTTGATGCCATCGAACCTGTTGAAGCTGGCCGTGAATTCGGTCGACGAGTTGTTGCGAATACACAGTCGAGTGCTCTTCTCACCCGCCCGGCGCTCAACCGAGGATTGCGACGATTCCGTCGCCGTCGACCCCGCACTCGGGGCGCATCCACTCAAGGTACCCACCGCGAGCACCGCCGCCACGAGAAGCAACGCCGTGAGGCGCCCGCGCCGACCTTCAACCGTGAAGTTCGTTCGTGTCATGCTGAGGCCTCCCGCCGTACCGACGCAACAAATAGGTTCTCCAAAAATTCTTGTTAACTTTATGCCCTGCGTGGGGGAATCGGTCGAAAGTGGCGCACACGCGGGCTGCCTTTGCGTTCTCCGTGGCTGGAGCGGGCTCCCCGGCACGAAGCATCGCTTCGTCTTGAGCCGGGGGCCCATCGATCCCACGGGATCGTTCACGCCCACGCGACAGCACAAATGGAAAAGTCCCCGCGTCGGGGACTTTTCCATTTGTAGCTGG
>RGVZ01000362.1 GCA_010029825.1 bacterium
TTCAATCGAATTCGCGAAAACTATGCTGAGAGGGCAGGGCTGCGCGTCGATGAAACATTCACTCTCACAGCCTGTCTAGACCAATACGAAAAAACTTATTCGGAAGCCTTCGGGTTTACTTGAAACGAGATTGTATTAGCGGCATTGTTGCTGCGTTCACTAACCCCTTAAGTAAAGGTGACCACCATAATGAAGGCCGATAAGACCGTTGCCGTCATCGGGTTGGGCTACGTAGGCCTACCTGTGGCAGTTGAGTTCGGAAAAGCGATGCCGGTGATTGGGTTCGATATTTCTGAGTCAAGGGTGATTGCACTGCGCTCAGGGATCGACTCGACCAACGAAACGGGGCCTAACGAGCTGAAAGCGGCAAGTCACCTGGAATACACCTGTGATCCCGCGACACTCGCGAAGGCGGATGTACTGATCGTCTGCGTGCCGACTCCTGTGGATGCCGCCAACAAGCCCGATTTCACGCCTCTCGTCCGGGCGTCCGAGACCGTTGGCCGGCACATGCGCGACGGTGCGATCGTTGTGTACGAATCGACCGTATACCCTGGCGCCACAGAAGAAGTGTGTGTCCCAGTGTTGGAAAAAATCTCCGGTAAAAAGTGGAAAAAAGACTTCTTTGTCGGCTACAGCCCCGAACGGATCAATCCGGGCGACAAGGTCCACACCCTGACGAAAATCAAGAAAGTCGTCTCCGGGGACACGCCGAAAACTCTCGATACCCTCAGCCGTCTCTACGGTTCCATCGTGACGGCCGGCATCCATGAGGCGGAATCGATCAAGGTCGCAGAAGCCGCCAAGATCATCGAGAACACGCAACGCGATATCAACATTGCCTTGATGAACGAATGCGCCATGATCTTCGGCCGACTTGGCATCGACACCAAAGCCGTCCTCGACGCCGCGGGTACCAAGTGGAACTTCCTTGGATTCCGTCCCGGACTGGTCGGCGGACACTGCATCGGCGTAGACCCATACTACCTGACGCAAAAGGCCGAGATGGTCGGGCATCACCCGCGGATCATCCTGGCCGGCCGCGGAATCAATGATGGCATGTCCAAGTACGTCGCCGAACAAACGGTAAAAACCATGTTGCGCGCCGGACAAAACGTCAAAGGCGCGAAAGTGCTTGTCCTGGGACTGACATTCAAAGAGGACGTGCCAGATCTACGAAACTCAAAAGTGGCGGATGTCATCCGCGAGCTTGAAGATTTCGGGATCAACTGCATCATCCACGATCCCGTTGCAGACAAGGCAGAGGCCGTCCACGAGTACGGCGTCACTTTGACTGAGTGGGAGAATATCCCGGAATGCGAGGCTGCCGTCGTCGCGGTCAACCACGCGGATTACCTGAAAATGGGCGTTGGAAACATCGCGGCCAAGATCAAGAAAAACGGCTGCCTTGTTGACGTCAAGTCGGTGTTCAACCGACAGGAAGTCGCGGATCACGGACTCCACGTCTGGCGGCTGTAAAGGCCGTCTCGAATTCATCGGAGCCTCTACGTCATGTGCGGGATCGCTGGCATCTGGAAAACATCCCGAAAGTCGATTTCCGGGCATGAGCTCGCCGGGGAAATCGACCGGATGCTGGATCCGATTGTGCACCGCGGTCCGGACAGCGGGGGACACTGGGTCGATGAAAAAGTGCAGCTCGCATTGGGGCATCGGCGCCTTGCCATTGTGGATCTCAGCCCCGGCGGGCATCAACCCATGGTATCGGCGTCCGGCCGGTATGTGATTTCGCTGAACGGGGAAATTTACAATTTTCCTTCGGTCAGGGAACGTCTTTCCGGCGAGGGCAAACTCCCGCCCTTGCGCGGGACGTCAGATACCGAAATCGCCCTTGCCGCCATCGAGGCATGGGGACTGGAAGGCGCGCTCAAGGCCTTCAATGGCATGTATGCCTTTGCCTTGTGGGACCGCCAAGAACAGACATTGAGCCTGGCCCGTGATCGTGTAGGCAAAAAGCCACTCTATTACGGGGTCACGGGCGATGGATCATTGGTCTTTGCTTCAGAACTGAAATCGTTTTTTCCTCTCACGCACTTTGAACGCCGGATCTCGCGGCAGGCCCTCGGTAGTTACCTGGAACTCGGATACGTACCGGCTCCCGACAGCATCTTCGAGGGCATTTCCAAACTGGACCAAGGTTGTTTCGCGACGTTTGACCATCCGGGCGCGTCACCAAAGATCGTCCGGTATTGGAGCCTGATTTCCGCGGTGGCGGCAGGCGCCGCCAGCCGGGAGCGCCAGGCAAATCCGGTTGATGATGTTGATCCTCGTGACAGCCTCCAAAAACTGCTCGAAGACGCCGTGCGGATCCGGATGTTGGCCGATGTACCGCTAGGCGCCCTGCTTTCCGGCGGAATTGACTCATCGCTCGTCGTCGCGCTGATGCAGCGCGTGTCATCCGCTCCCGTACGCACGTTCTCGATCGGATTCCGGGAAGACAACTACAACGAGGCAAAGTTCGCCGCCGAAGTGGCAAGGCACCTGGGCACGCGGCACGAAGAACTTTACGTCGACCCGTCGGACTGCCTCGCCGCGGTGCCACTGATGGCGAGGATCTACGACGAGCCGTTTTCCGACAGTTCACAGATCCCGACCTACATGGTCAGCAAGCTGGCCCGCCAGCACGTCACGGTCTGCCTCTCCGGCGATGGGGGCGACGAATTTTTTGCCGGCTACAACCGCTATCAACTGGGCGGCAGGCTGATCCGCGCGACACGGAGATTTCCTTCTCCGCTTCTGCGAGGAGCGGCGGCCGGTCTGGGCATGCTCAGTCCCGAGGCCTGGACGGCCATTTACGAGCACCTGCGACCGGTAGTCCAGGGCATGCGAGGCAAACGCATCGCTCAAGTCGGGGACAAGATCCACAAGTTGCAGGCGCTGTTGACTGGCCGCGACGAAATCGACATTTTCGCGGGCCTGATCCGTCAGTGGAATCTGGACATGCCCGGCCAATCGTCATTGGTTTCTGGCACGGGCAGGGCGGGATCGCGTATCCGGGAACTCTTGGCCCCGTTCTGGGACCAGCCGGGACTTTCACCGGTGGAACGCATGATGCTGGCGGAT
>RGVZ01000363.1 GCA_010029825.1 bacterium
CAGTATACCACAGTCTAGGCTGCCCGCACGGGCACGATGTCGTAGCCGCCGAGGATCTTCTGGAGCTCCACCTTCACCCCCAGCATCTTGCCTATCGCCTTCCCAGACTCGGTCAGCTCCTCGTCCGTGAGGACGTGTGTGTCCGGCCAGTCGATCTCGAGCAGGGCGTCACCGCTGGGAACGGGGTTGAAGCCGATCTCGAATCCCTTCTCAGCTGCGATAGGGCCCAGGACGATGTCCGCCACACCCATGACGGTGAGGGACGACGGACGGTGTGGGTTTTTCATGCTGCCTCCTTGCGGATTCGTGCCATCGGAACAGCGTGAAGTGCTCCGTCGATCTTGATCTGAGGGGTGAGCCAGAAGCTGCCTTCCGCGTAGTTGTCCAGGTCATCAAGGTGTCCGCGACTGAAGACCTGCTCTTCCTTGTAGACCGATCCCCGATGGGTGGTCTTGACGAAGCTGACGAGCAGTGCCAGTTCCACTTCCTGCTTAGAGTGCTCATCCCAGCGGGGCCGGAAGTAACTGACAAGGTCACCTGGGTTGGGAGAACCCGCAATCTTCCAGTCCCCATCGAACTCCCTGATCACTTCCGCGCGGAGTCGGAGGCGAGGGTCACCGAGAAGGTGGGTGTGCTCATTGGGAAAGCATCCGAATGCCCGCCCCACCTTCTGACGGGACCAGAGGAGCTCCGCCGGGGACTTCGATCCCGGAGACGTGATCCAGTTTGCCGTGGAGTGGTTCAGCTTCGCCCAGTAGGCGACAGTGTCCAGGACATCCCCCTGCTTGATGCCGGGATTCTGGATGATCAGCTGACAGGCCTTCGCCACAGCAGCTCCGCCGCGGCCACCAGGCACCTTGTAACCGTTGACGATCTCAGCAGGCTTCCTCGCCATGATTGCCTCCTTGGTTGGCTGAGTCAGTATACCACAGTCTAGGCAGTCTGCACGGGTGCAGAGCTGATCACCTTGCTGCTCCGCCTGATGACGTCCTCGTGGTACTCGCTGAGTCGCCCATCCGCCTTGAGGAAGGTGACGTTCCACACGGTCTGTGACCGATTGACTGCGACGATCAGGAACGGCTGACCGCTGCCGTCCGACCACTGCCGAAGCTGTCCGGTTTCAACCCTCATTGACGACCTCCAGGTGTGCGATGTGAGCGAGGCGGGGGATTGAATCGTTGTGCCAGCGGACCCGGGTGAGGTACGCGCCGCCCGGACCGTGCCTGCCCTCGATGATCACACCGAGGTAACCCCAAAGCTTGCAACGGACGAGATCACCGAGATTCATGTTTCCTCCTTGCCGGGTTATTGTACCACAGTCTAGGCTGCACGCACGGGCTTAGAAGGCGTCCTCGTCCAGGAGTTCGTCCTCATCTTCCTCATCCTCCTCGTCAGCCATCAGCTCACGGGCGGAGTCCTCCATCGTGCACATCGACCGGCCCATGTAACCGTGGTCCTCGTCCAGGGCCGTGCGGATGTGTCCGTACCAATAGCCTCGGGCTCGCTCACGCTCAGTGTCCGTGCCCTGCTCACGGATGAGGTCCATCGCCTCCTGGAGCAGGTCGATGATCTCTTCCTTGATCTCGAGAATCCGCTCACCCGCCTCGAACCGGCTCATTGTGCCTCCTTGGTTGGCGCTCCTATCTTACCACATCGCGTACAACCTGCACGGGTTCGATCTCATCCTCGTTGATCCATTGCGTCTCTCGCCCGGCAGCGAAGATCTTGACGAAGATCTTGTTGACTTGGGGCTGCACGAAGGTGTCAGTGACGTAGCCTATATGCCCCGTCCTCGTGTCCCTGACCTGGTCACCCGTCTTCATTGGACGCCTTCACGAATCCGCCGGGCACCCAGAGCGTCATGCCCTGGACGAGGACCTTGACGTGGACCCGCTTGGCCGCGTGGTCGAGGATGTCCACATCGACCACCAACGCGGGTGTTCCATGCGTGATGGTCTCTGTGCAGTTGAGACCCCCGACGGTGCGGGTTCCGAAGATAGGCCGACTGGGATGGCCCATGATGAAGACGAGGTCACCTGCCTGCATGCTGCCTCCTTGCCCCTCCATCATACCACAGCTGCGTTCTGTTGCACGGGTTCGACGGCTTCCACAGCGTCGTAGAAGACCGTCTTGAGCGTACCGTCGTTTATCCGTGACCCAGGTTCCGCACGACCATTGCGATGCCGAAGCCCGGGACGGCGACCAGGTCACCCGGCTTGTCATTAGATCTCGCCATCACACCACCTCCAGGTATGCACCTTCAATGAGACACCGTCCGATCTGAGGATGGAGCACCTCCGCATCTCCGGTCCAGCCCGCGGAGGCCAAGCCAGTTCCGCCCTCTCCCCGCAGGTCAGTGCGGACGACCTCGACGAGATCTCCGTGCGGAATGTATCCGAGGTGCCCGAGGCTTTCCGGATGGAAGACCGGGACATTGAACTTGCCGGTCCAGTGGGCCACCTTGACCTTGTCACCCTTTCGCATGTCGCCTCCTTGCCCCTCCATCATACCACAGTCTCACGATCCCGCACGGGTCACAGCACCTCCAGGTACCGCTTATTGACCAGCCACTCCTGCCCAGTCACCGTGTCCAGCACCTGGCACAGGCCGCCCCTCGGGGACTGCCACCAGCTCTTGCCGATCCGCCTGTAGGATGCTGCTGCAGCGGTCACCGTGAAGCACTTGCCCACGCTGAAGGAGGCCTCCGTGCAGTCGGGTGCCAGGCGCGGCTCGCCGCCCGAGTCGTAGGGGACGTCTCGACCTGCGCGGCAGTCGGCATGGAACTTCTCGTACCACGCGTCCCGCTCCGCTCCCGTGGTGGCTCGGATGCCCACCACACCCTGTCGGACGCGGACCAGCTGGCCCTTCTTGAGCTTCGGGACGATGCAGACCCAGGGGGTGTCGCTTGCCATGATTGCCTCCTGCCGCCATCATACCACAGCATCTCCCACCCGCACGAGTGAGACGTGGGTGGGTCGAGAGCCGAGAGACGGGTGGGTCGAGGGTGTCGCGAGTTGGGTGAATGACGGTTCATTCAATTGACGATGTCGGCTGTCCGGGCACGTTTCCGACCGTG
>RGVZ01000364.1 GCA_010029825.1 bacterium
TGCGGATCCACGCCGATCCAGTCGTCAGTGACGAGGAGTCCCCAGAGGAGAGAGCGACAATGGTGGACATGCTGGTCGCGCAGAGCGACTTGTGGCACATGATTGGCGCCGAGGCGACGCATCTGGCCAAGAGGACGTCGTCGTCGTAGTGGTGACGAAAACTTTTTTTTCCGCGCGCTCATCAAACGACAGAAAAACGAAATGTCCCTCGCCAACCTCTTGCCCACCACGTCGCTCGCGCCCTACAGCACCTCCTTTTCGCTGCTCGCCGCGCCCGCGCAGAACCTCCAGCAATTCCCCCAGCACGTGTCCAACGCCCCCGGACAAACCGTCGATTATTTCTTTAACGTGCTTTCCGTGTTGCTGAACCTGAGTCAGACGATTCTGAACAGTGCGCCGTCTGGCAGCACTCTGGCCGCCTACGCCACCGAGGCGGTTGGCATTTTGGGGGCCATCATTGACCATGTGCAGGTCACGTTTGCCAAGGAGTACCAGTGGAGTTCGCCGATCCTCCCCTACAAGGGCTGGGCCGCCAACAACTGCGTGCAGTCGGCCACGAACCCGCTGAACGTCAGTGGCATTTCGACCACGCTCGCTGCCTCGTCCGGCGAGAATGACGTGACTGCTCTAACCTACATTCTATACTACTACTTGTACGCCTTCAACACGGAGGTGCAGAATCTGTCGATTCAGATCAACCAGCATACATATGCGCACCTGGTCAACAACACGCCCGCTTTTTCCTACAACGGCAGCGCTCCTGAATCAGTGTCGTTCTGGGTGGACAAACTGACGACCGACCTCGCTGCCATTTTGCCAGCCAAGTTTTTCAATACCATTTACAGCCCCTTTCCTCTGATCCAAAGCAGTGTTTTCAACATTATCCAGACAGCGACCGTGGAGACCCTTGAGCACATTCCCCTCTACTACCTCACCTACCCTCAAGGACCCGCGCGAACCAGCGCGGCCACCTACACCACGCTCGTTTCGGAAGGCAGTGTCATTCTGCTCATCATCTTCCTCGGCCTGCTCTACAACACCTTTTCGGCCATTACGCCCGCCCTCAACAAGGTCGACACATTGTACGACCCCAAGACGCACGAGTACATTTTCAGCGCCGCGGCGGGCAATATCGCACACGCCTTTGCCACCTTTTCCTCTCTCGCTGGTCCTGTCAACACCAGTGTGACAAAGGAGGGCGATGCGTCCAACGCCCTGAGCACCAAGCAGTTCTCGTACGCCATTACCTACACCCAAAAGTCGGCGCGCACCAGTTCGATCGACGTGAACCGCATCGACGGTTCGCTCGTTCCCACCCTCAAACGCCTCTTGCAACTGTGGCAGTCCGTCCGTGCGATTGCTCAGGAAGTCCTCACTCTCGCCCCCAGCAAGCCCGCCTACAACTCCACCTTCATCGCCGACGTTACCAACCTGATCACCGGCGCTCCCAGCGACAGCATCACCAAGGACATTCAGGACGCCATCGACAGCTTCAGTGGCCAACTCAACATTCACTACAGTCGCTGGAGCCAGAACCTCACCAACATTTAAACGACGATGCAATGACTTGTCGTTCCTCGAACTTTCGAAACGCACGTTCTTTCGAAAGCACGATAGGCACATGAGACGTTTTGGAAAAGCATGACGACCTCTCGCCTCGTCATTGACGCGCGTGAACGCGAATGGATCCAACTTCTGTCTCCACCGTCACCGCCACCGCCGTCGCTCTTGCGTCCATCCGGAGCAGCCGTCGTCATGCCGCCGACGACATTTCTCTTTCCACCAAACGTCGACATCTCCACCGCACTCTTACCGTGCGGAGATGCGCACCTCTACGTCGACGATGCGCTCGTGTGCATCGTGGAGCGCAAGACGCTGAACGACCTGCTCCGCAGCCAGGAGGACACGCGTCTGAACGAGCAACTCGCACGCCTCGAGCCGTGCAGCGACGCCACGACCGTCGTCTTGCTCGTCGAAGGCCGCATGGACCTCGTGGACGCAACGACGCGTCGGCGCATCTGGAAGACGCTAGAGAGTGTCCGACACGCCCATCCGCGCATCGATGTGCGCACCACGAGCAACCTCGAGGAAACGATCGAGTGGGTCGGCGTGCGATTGGAGCGCCACGCGCGCTGGACAGTAGCGGCTGCGGCAGCGACCACCGAGTCGTCCACGGTGGTTCAGATTGCGCTGGCACCGCGGAAAGCCTCCATCACGCCCGCGGCACTCGTTGCGCACCTCCTCAGCTGCGTTCCGGGCCTTTCGCACGCCACCGCCGAGGCCATGCGCGCGGCCTTTGGGTGGACGACGGTGGCGGCGTGTGTGCGCGACCTGGCCGACGTGGACGTGCAAAAACGCGTGGCGGCGTGGAGCGCGCCGACGCGCTCAGGTGCTGTTGCCAAGGATTCTTCTGTGGGTGATGCGGTCGTCGCGGACGACGGCAACGATGCGGCCCAGGCGTCGAGCGCTGCGCGGTCCGGGTGCGAGAAGAAAACGACGGGCGCTGGCGGTGGAGTGCTCGTTCTTCGAGTCACTGGCGCTGCCGGAATTGGTGGCGGAAAGATGTGCAAGTGACGGGTGTCGCGCACCTCCTCGCCCTCTTGCGTTCCCAACGACTCTGACATTTGGTAAGGCATGATGCGACTGGGTGATATCGTGGACGTCACTATGGACGACACGTGTGTGCAAAAGCCGAGTAACGAGCATGTTGGCGACAAGCCCGTTTTGGGACGCAAGAGGACGCTGAAGCGCTTGTGCGTGCGCAAAAAGGTCTTGAGTCGCGCGAGGGAAGGCGGTTGTGCAAGAAGGTGGTCGTGTAGGGGTTGCCAGGATCGAAAGTAGGAGAGAACGTGCATCATCGTCGCAAACTCTTCTTGCGATAGACGCCAGGCCTCTGTCGCGGCAAAGAAGGAGGAAAGGACGAGCGACAAGATGTCGTGCACGCGCGAGGGCGCACAGGGCGAGACGAAATGGCACAACCGGCCTTGATGAATGACGAGGGACTTGCCAAAGTCCACCATCACGAGCAACTCGCGCCGCCAGCGCATCGTGTGACCGTGGTAGCGCAC
>RGVZ01000365.1 GCA_010029825.1 bacterium
CCGCGGTCAATGGCATACCAAATCCTTGCTGTATAAAGTCTAGCCGCCCTCTCCGCCGAAATCTCCATCGAGAAACTAGGCTGGTTGCGGATCTCAAATTTCTGAGTCGAGAGCACTGTGCCGTCGGAGTCCACCTCAACGGGCTGGATGGTTGAAAGAAAATAGCGGCCAAGTTTCGGCGTCACCTCGATACGGTTGATTACAAAAGGAAAAGCGAATGAGAACGATTTTCCCAGGACGAGCCTGCTCCATTGCAGGGTCGTGGTATTCCCGGCGCTCTCGTGGGAGACCTTGGGAAACGAGTCGTAGTAGAACTTCAATCCATTCAAAGGACCAGACCGGACTTCGACGAGAAGGCCATACATCTTCGCCCCCTCAAGCAACTGGTTGCCTGTCAGCAGCTGACGTCCGTAACGAAGGCCCACGTAGCCAGAAGCCGCTGTCTGGAACAACAGATCTGAAATGGATTCGTATCCCTTCGAGAAGAGATTGTCCAAAAGCCCGGATCTCGCTGCCGAAGTTAACCGGTCGTGTGCCTCGTTGACCGCGCTTGCCAGTTTTGGGTCCCTTGATCCTGGCCCCTCAGCTGAGTGAATCCATAACAGCCCAGACCCATCACTGTTGGCCGTGAATTTCTTGTCAACCGAATATCGTGCAGTCACAACAAAGCCGGTCCGGGCTGAGGCTCCTTTCCCGGTCTTTACTTTTACTTTCTCGGTTTTGATAAGCTTCGCATTCCCAAGGTGTGTCGCGAACATCCGGCCAGATGACTGGTCCTGCTCCAATCGATAGAGCGAGAGGTTTGGAAGCGGGTCGATGGAATCGAATTTCCTGGTCCTGAACTCCTGGTATTTATACTCGCTGACGCGCAGCTCATCGTTCTTTGACGACAGTCGGGACTTGTCCAGCCGTCCCAGCAAAGGCCCCCCATCGAGCAACCGGTAGGCGACGAGACTCGCGAATTCCTGATCCGCGAGAAATTGTGGTGTCCATTCTGTCAGGGGGATCCGGAATGTGGAAACCGTCAAAGGGGATTTTTTCGAGTCAAGCCCGGGCAGTGCTATCCCAAGCTGAACCGTGTCGTCTGACCTGCGAATATCGATGGTGATCTTGAAATCTCCTGGCGCGGACTTGCCAGTCGACGCGGATACTTTCCCTGAAATCATGCAGGTGACCGAACCTGCAGGACCGGACTCCCAGAGACCGCCGCCTGCGCTGAAGACTTGTGTCAGGCGCTCACAAGCTTTGTTCCATCCGACCTTTCCCTTACGGTGATAAGCGCTCAACTCGGGCGCGACGTTGATCTCGATCGCGACGCTGGTGATGTCCTGGAACCTCCGCGCCTGAGGACCAGTTTTGGCCGGGTCTTCTTCCTTGACAGCCGCCGAACGTGCTGTGTCAACAGGCACAAGGAGCAGCGCGGCGTACACGAAGAACTTCGTGACCCACGAATTCCTTCCATGCAATCGAGCGCCGTTGCGCATCCTGTCCCCTGTTACCTGAAGCTGTTGATTTTGACGGGCTGTGTGAAGAAAGCGCTTGAATTTCGCCTGACGAATGACGCGACAGACGGGTATCGACGCACAAAGTCAGCGTTCAACTGGAACAGCGAATCGTTCTGGAATACATAGACGCCTTTGCCGGACTGGGTGGATTTCGCGACCAGTTTCTGGATGTCCTCGACAGAGTATTTTTTCGCGCTGATCAACGCGTCTTGTTGTCCGGTGAAGACAAAGTCAGCATCGAGTACCTCGCGAAGCTTGTCTGAAAGCTTATTGTCCAACGCGCGACCGGCGATCTGGGCGATGATCTCCTGGCCTTTGACCGCGAAGGTTCCAGCGGCCCCGATCGAAGCCGGCGTGTGAAATCCAGCACGCTTGGCAGTCCGCAGGGCCGGGATAAGTGTGCGGGCCAGTCCTGGAATGACTGTTGTGATCACGATCGGTAGCTTTTCCGGTTCCTGGCTGATCACACCACGGACCCATGGTCCCGCCGAAGGATCCCCGGTTAATGAGTCCATTCCGATGACAACGCTCGACGCCTGACTGAGTGGCGCCAGGGATGCGATGGAGAAATCTCCGTTCAAGGGGATCCTTTTTGCGGTCTCTCCGTCACCGGCTACCACCGCAATTGAGAATTTGCGGATGTCTGCGCCACTTGCAATCTTTTCCGAGCTGGCAGAAACCAGGTCATTGACAGTGGTTTTGCTGATAAAGCTGTTCGGCTGCGCCGACGCAGTCAGTGGCACCCTGACGGGGCTATTTCCTGGCCCTTGGCGCAGCTCGAGGACTGCCCGAAGCATGGCGGTGTTGCTTTTCACAGTGACCGCCAGGGGAATCTCTGTCGCCGCGATGGCCCTCCATTCAGACGTGCTCCAGAAGACAGATCCGGCGGATGGGGCCAACAGTTCGGCGCTGGCCTCCAACCTTGGCTTTGGTGCAGGCGTTGGGCTTGGAGCCGCGATAACTGCCGCCTGGGCTTTTTGAATGATCTGTGTAGTCTGGGTGGAATCGATTTTGGTGAAAGTCGTTGTCTGGCCGGTCTTGATGTCTTTCTTCTCGACCTTTGCCGCGCCCGTTTTCGCGGACGTTTCCGCTTTCGCGCTTTCGCCTGCGCTGACGGTAATTGCGCCAACTCCAGTCAACAAAATCAGGGGACGTGAGTCTCCCGCGGCGTTTGCGACTTCAGTTTGCCCCGCGCGAGTCGCGTCGATCAGGATGGTCGGACTGTTGGCGGCATCTTCGAGGGATGAAATCGTGATGCGGGAATTTGACAGGCTTTCGGCGGTACGTCCCGAGTGAAAATTTATGGAGGCTTTGGAGTCCTGTCCGGTGACGATCTGGTCTCCATCCGCGAGAGTGGCTCCTGTCCCAACCCGCCGAAATTCCCCGTCACCTGATTTAACCTGCACGTCCCCATGGACATTCGAGAGCCAGCCGATTTGTGGCTGCTGCAGCGTTCCATAGAAATTCAGGCGTCGGACCGATTCCATGGCGGCGACGCCGGCCAGCACGACCAGCGTGACCGCGAGAATCAGTCTTGTTGCGAAACCAAAACGAG
>RGVZ01000366.1 GCA_010029825.1 bacterium
CACCAAGCTCCTTCCGTCCGCCCACACCGAGTCCAACCTGCTCACGCTCGCACCGCTGGACTGGTGGGAGTCACGTTTCCCCGGCGCCAAGTCGCCCGTGAACCTGCATTCCGCAGTGGACTGGATGATCCGCGGCGGCCATCTGTCCGGATATTTTGACCCGTCGCGCATCCGCGGGGCGGGGTGCTGGGTGGAGACAACCGGGGCAGACCAGCCCTCGACGGTCATCTTCCACGCCGGAGACCGTCTCTACGTCAACGGGGTCGAAACGCCCATCCACGAACACAAGTCCGACTGGTACTACCCCGTCAGAAAACCGAGACCAGTACAACTCTCGCGGGCCGCGTCGCTCGCCGACCGCGCCAAGTTCGCCGCCGTGTGCGACCGCTTCAACTGGCGTGACTCCGACCGCGGGTGGGTCCTTTCCGGCTGGGTTTTCTCAGCAATCGTCTGCGGCGCCCTCGACTGGCGCCCCCATCTGACGCTCAACGGCGAGTCCGGCGCCGGCAAATCCTACGTCTGGAACTCCTACATCGCCCCTATCCTCGGTCCGATGGCCGTCTGCGCCCTGTCCAGCACCACCGAGGCCGGCATCCGCCACACGCTGGGCTGCGACGCCCTGCCGGTCCTCATGGACGAAGCCGAAGCCAAGGACGAACGGTCCGCCCGCCGCATCCAGGGCATCCTCGAACTGTCCCGCATGGCCTCCGCGGAGACCGGTGCCGCCATCCTCAAGGGGTCCGCACACGGCGAGGCTGTCACCTACCGGGTCAGGTCCTGTTTCCTGCTCTCCTCCATCGCCAAGGCCGCCACCGAGTTTGCCGACGAATCGCGTTTCGCCCAAACCGAACTGGTGAAACGCAACCGCGAAAATCCGTCGATCTTCGCCACCACCCAGGCGATGATCGCCCAGACTACCGGCCAACCGGAGTTCTGCGAGGCTATCCGGTCGCGTGCGATTTCCATGGCTGCCGTGATCCGCGCATCGGCCGCGCTGTTCCAGCAGGCAATCGTGAACCACCTCGGCGACGCCCGCCGTGCCCAGCAGTACGGTCCAATCGCCGCCGGCTACTGGTGCCTTGGCCACGACATCGCCCCGACGCCCGACGAGGCCGCCGCGTGGGTACAGGCGCAGCGGTGGGAGTCGGTAATCCCAGGCGCCGGTGCCTCCGAACCCGACACGGACAAGTCCCGGGCCGTGGAGATGCTCCTCGAATACCGGACGACGCTTCAGGACGCCAACGGCGTGCGCTTCGACCATTCCGTCAGTGAGCTTCTGGAGTTTTTCTACGCGTCCCCACCAGATCTTCGCGCATCATCCGCCAAAACCACCCTCGTTCGACTGGGCCTGTACCCATCCTACAACGGTCTCCACGTCTCCATCCGGCATGCCTCGCTTGGAGCCATTTTCAAGGGCACCCAGTTCGACTCCAGGTGGGCCGAAAATCTGCGCCAGATCGAAGGTGCCTCTGATGCCGTTTTCACCGCCTACAAATCGAAGTCCAAACGGTCCGTCCGAATCCCGCTTTCGGCCATTGGCATCGTCAGCGAGCAGCCGGAACTCGCGGACTGACTCGCATCGGACGCACTCCGCACCGACTAAACCCGGGCCGTCCGGATTCACCATTTCACCACAGAATAGTACGCCAACGTACCAGTTTCAGTGGTTTTACAGTTGTGATCCATACTTCGATACACACCGTACAAATGGACGAAATCCGCGTAAGCGCCTGCAACAGAAATGCTTGCCGCGCATAATTACGTTTACACGGTTTTCCGCCACCGATAGCCCTTAAAGAACAGAGGAGGAGAATTTGAAGGAGAGAGTGAGAGGGAGAGATCCATTTTGAGAGATCCCTCTCCTACTACTACTACTACTACATTTTGTAAGTAAAGTAGTAAGTAAAGGGTTTCAGGGCCGGTTTCATTCACTGAGAGCGTTCCACCTCACCCAGTACGGGCTCACGGGTGCGACTGCCGCCGAACTCATGGCCCGAGGTGGGCACCGCGACTTAGCGACGGCGCAGCGGTACCAACGGACAACCGGACGCGAAACACAACTACTCAAGAAAATCGGGCAACTATAAGCGAGAACGCCTCGCACAAAGCCCCTTGAGGCAATCACTCACTAACACGACACGCCGTGTGTCAATTCGCGGTGCGTCGTATCGAGTCATAACATTCCATTACTGAGCGAGAGACAACGCGAAGTCCTGAGTCTGGGATAAAGCCCGGAACAGGGGATGGAATCAAAACCGACGCGTTGGGCAACGAAACAAATTGCGCCCAACCACATAGGTCGAACCGTTCGGATTATCGACGCAGGACCATTCCTGCGAGGATGACTAACCGGCAGGTCAAGCCGGAAACATTCCCCATGACCAAGCAACACGGGGTGGACTCGTATTAGTCAATCCGGCGGAACTATAAAGCGCATTGCGCCCTAGTTCCGTTTGGAGAAACCTCATGACCGAGCCCACTGGGTTAGTCACAATCAAGGACGCCGCCGCACGTTGCGGTGTGCACCCCAACACAATTCGCAACCTGATTCTGAGGGGCGAACTTCGCGCCGTTCGAATCGGTGCCCGGATCGTTCGCATAAACGCGGAGGACCTGGGCGTCCTGTTCACCAATTACGTACCCGGTGAATACGGAACATGGAACCGCTAACCGGCGCAGCGACCCAGAGAGTCCTCGACGCTCTCGGCGCAGCGGGTCGCCTAGTTCAGAACAAGGGCGCGGACACGTGGGCGGCACAGTGTCCGGCGCACGACGATCGCAACCCCTCGCTATCACTCAAGCGCATACGCGGTATGGTTCTAATCCATTGCCGCGCCGGGTGCGAGACAACGGACGTCGTATCCGCCCTGTCGCTCACAATGGGCGACCTGTTCGACGATAGACGCGGGGTGGACTATCACTACCGCGCGGGCGGGTCCACTACTCGGATAGTCCATCGTGGGCCCGATAAGCGGTTCACTCAAAACGTCATAGACAAAAGGGTCGTGAGTCTGTACCTGCCCACAGGACTCGATCTCTCTGCGGCAATCAATCGCGGTG
>RGVZ01000367.1 GCA_010029825.1 bacterium
AACCTGGCGCGGCGGCCGGGGCGGATTCAAGTGCGGCGGTTGCGGGCCGGGTGATGGGCCGCCAGACATGCGCTTAGGGCCTCGCGGGGCACCACACTACTCCATTCGATCCAATACGAAGATCCTGAGGACACTCCTTGTCACTTCACGACATGAATACCACCAGCGTATCCCTGACGGGTTGAATCCGCCGGTGCGGATTGTTTGACTTTACCAACTTTAGTTGGTATTTGAATGGAGGTGCTCATGCCCGCCAGAATGGCCTCGCCCGAAGCATTGAGAACAATCAGGAACCCGAGGGGTCATCCAGATGAAATATCACTTCAAGATACGAAAAGAGGGGAAATCCTGGATTGCAAAATGCGTGGAACTTGACGGCTGCATGACCCAGGCCACGAGCCGTGAGCGGCTAGAACACAACATGGAAGAAGCCCTCAACGCCTACCTCGACGAGCCTGCGGACAGCAAAGTCCCCCTGCCCTTTCCGGATAGCGAGGCAAAGGGCGTGCAGGTATCCGTATCGCCCGGGATTGCCTTTGCACATTATTTGCGGACCTTGAGGCTTTCACGGGGAATGACCCAAAAAGAAGCAGCGAAGCTGCTGGGGATGAAAAACATCTACAGCTACCAGCGACTTGAATCAGGGAAAACTGCGAACCCTGAACTGCTGACTTTGGTGAAAATCAAGAAGGTCTTTCCAGAGATCGACCTGGACGACGTGGTCGGATGAAATCCTGATCCGCGAAGATGACGTGGCCGAAGCTCTCGGAAATATGCCCGTGATGATTGAAATTGCCCCCAATTTCATGCATAATAGGTAGGTATTTGCACCCATTAAATTGCCGAAACTGGGGCGCATGCATGCAACGGAAATTGGAAAAAGTTCTTAAAGATTGGCTGGTTAAACAGAATCGAAAGCCCGTAGTCCTGCGGGGAGCGCGTCAGGTCGGCAAGTCAACGCTGGTTCGAAACGTGATTGAGGGCAGTCCGTTCAGATTGGTCGAGGTCAACTGCGAGAAGCATCCCGGCCTTGATTCTGTTTTCGCGTCGCTCAACGTGTCAAAGATCATCGATGAGATCGAGTCGCTTCCGGGAAAGAAAACGATCGGCGACGACACGGTCTTGTTTTTGGATGAGGTCCAGGCGACACCGAACGCACTTGCCGTGCTTCGCTATTTTCACGAGGAACGTCCGGAAATCCGCGTGATCTGCGCGGGGTCGTTGCTGGAATTCGCCCTTGAGCAGCATGAATTCTCGATGCCGGTCGGGCGCATTGAATTCCTGCATGTCGTTCCCATGGACTTCGAGGAATTTTTGATGGCATGCGGCGAGCACAAACTCCTGCACGTGCTGCGAACGTTTACTGTCAAATCCCCCATGAGTCCGGTTCAACACGAGCGCCTGCTGGATCTTCAACAGGTATACCTGTACGTCGGCGGAATGCCGGAAGCCGTCCGGGAATACACAGCTCAACACAAGATTTCTGCGGCAAGGGACGTCCATGAAAGCATCGTCGAAACCTATAAACTGGATTTCGCCAAATACGGACTGAAGCACGACCTTCCCCGGTTGGGCCAGTTGCTTGATCACTGCGCCCAGCGGGTCGGCCGGCGCATCAAGTACGTCAATCTTCTGGCCGACGAGCAGAGTCGAACAGTGCGGCGACTATTGAACCTGCTCCTTCAAGCACGGGTATTGTCAACCGTGACGCACAGTGACGCGAATGACCTGCCGCTTGGCGCGGAGGCGCGTCCAGAGGCGTTCAAGCTGCTGATGGTTGATGTCGGTTTGCTCAACGCGCTCGTAGGGGTGACGTGGAATCAATTCAAAGACCCGTCCAGGGCCTTGACCATTCGTGATGGCGCCGTCGCCGAGCAGTTCGTCGGTCAGGAATTGATCGCGACTTCGCAACGTGGACAACAGAAGCTTCATTATTGGCTTCGTGACGCAAAGTCCCACAACGCCGAAGTTGACTACGTCATTCATGTGGGCGACGCGATCGTTCCCGTCGAGGTCAAGGCGGGCAAGAGCGGGAGTCTTCGCGCATTGAGAGTGTTCTGCGAATCCAAACATCCTCTCATGGCGGCGCGGTTTGACGCGGGGATGCCCTCGATCCAAAAGATACCGTTTCAGGAAGGATCCACGTCTGCAAGGCCGGGGGGGCACGACGCATGGAGCCTCGTGACACTGCCGTTGTATGCTGCCGGGCAGGCGACACGTATCCTGCAAGAATGAATTGCGCGTTGGCCGGGGACAGGCAACAGACAGCCTTTGACTTTCACCCGGACGCCCAGGCGCTTCTTGAGGAACGTTTGCGCCGGGTAGGTTGACGCGGGCGGGACGCGGGTGACATCAGATGTCACTTCTAATGATTTTCGATTCAGCCAGAATCAGGCAAAGGCAAGCGCTGGACTAAATACTCCAGTTGGAGTACCTTTGCAGGGTTTGGATCATGATTCGAAAAGTTCGCGTTACCAAATGGGCTCAAAAACAATTGGATGAATGTCCACTCCATATCTCAGCAAAATTCAATTACTGGGTTGGTACAGTTGAAAAATTGGGGCTCGAGTCGACGAGGCAAATACCGGGTTTTCACGATGAACCCCTGAAAGGAAAACGGCTAGGGCAACGGTCGATCAGACTGAATCGTTCCTGGCGGGCAAATTATATAATTTGCGATGATGGATCAGTCGAATTTGTTGAGGTTCAGGAGATTCACAAACATGACTACTAGAGAGAAAAAAAGCGAGACCATGCGTCTGATGGAACGAATCACAGGCGGACCCCTGACTATTGGCAAAATTCTGTGGGCTCTGCGCAAGTGCGACGAGATCCCTCAGACGACTTTTGCCAGGAAACTGGGCATTTCGAAGCAGCATCTGTGCGATATCGAGAAAGGGCGGAAGTTCGTCACGCCGGCGCGGGCAGCCCTGTTTGCGAAGAAACTGGGCCATCCGCCTGCGTATTTCATACAGATCGCCCTCGAGGAGGATCTGCGTCACATTGGATTGAAGTTGAGCATCAAGGTCGAAGCCGCGTGAGACCTCGCAGGGCATCAC
>RGVZ01000368.1 GCA_010029825.1 bacterium
GTCACTTAGGGCGGCATTGTCTGTATTGGCAGAAATAACCACCGAAATTTCCTTGCGTGTATAGAAATCTAAAAACCTATGGCCCTTTGACCACAGGAGCTGCATGGCGGAATTGAGGTCGTTGAAAATTCGTCGGCGCATGATCTCTGGAGCGGCCGCATTATTCGGAATCCCAAACACCTCATAGATTGAGTCGATGGCCTGCTGAACTGTCATTTGCGCTTCCTTTCCAGCCTGTCATCAACCCTGTTTTTGTTTTTGTCCGTAAAGTCCATTGGATCTCTTGAGTAGACGCTTTCTGCCGTCAGGTACGCTTCCGCTGTTTCTGAATCGGGCGAAGGTCGATGTACCACGGAGCCTGGAAGGATCCTTGCAATCGGCCGGTAGAACTCGTCACGGCTTCCAAGAAGATCCTCAAGGTCAGAAGAATCATTCTCGCTAAGTTCGCCACGATCCCAGACGTGAGCCTTTTGCGGCTCATTCCAGACAAATATTCTCCGGTGTCCGGCTTTGGACGTGATCGAAATGACCGGAGCATAGGGGGATGCGTCCTTGATGATGCAAATCAGCTTCATAAAAGGTGAAAGGCTCCCACCGGTTTTACCCAGTGGGAGCCAGTCACATTTACCTGCTAGACAGTCCAGGTCGGAGTAACCAGACCCGCGTACTTGACTGCATGGTCAAGACAACGTAGCCCGGCTGACGACCATCCGGCCGCTGGTAAGGAGCCTGACCAAAGATGCTGGTCACGTACACCTTGCGGACGAACTCGCCGTCAAAGTTTTCCTCGGAACGCTCGCCATCCAGGGAGCCGTATCCGCGGACCGCGCAGTTGGCACCCATCATGATGGATTTGCCAATCGGCACGCCCTTGGAGTTGCACTGGATGATCGGATCGCCAACAGAGTGAGTGTTGGTGATGTTGTCATCCGCAAACGCCGTGGCATTCAACCCCCATGTGCTGCGGGTCTTATTGAAGGTTCCAGCAGTAAATCCGCCGGTTGTCTTCACAAGCGCCCCAGTCAGGGTCAGCTGATTGCCGTCGTTGGTGCTGTACTCGTAGAACCCGTATTTTCCGCTGGAGAGGATGAGGACATATCCACGATCCGAACCACCAACAGTCAGCGAGTCATCTGGGCTGAAGCGGTACTTGAAGTTCTTGAAGTACTTGAAGTACGCCGGGGCGTAGATGTCGCTGGTGATCTGAACACGCTTTGCGGCCGCCGATGCCGACCCGCCACCCTTGAGGGTAATGCTGGCAGAATTAGCGGTTGCGTTGCTGATCGTGAAGGCTTCGCCAAGGGCGGCCTTCGGGTTGAGCGAGGATCCAATGGGGCCGAAGCCGTCATGGTCAATCGGGTTGTATTCGCGGATCACATGTCCGTCCACGTCGACGTAACCGCCGGTGAAGAGGACACTGGATTCGCCCTGGGCGGCGGCCGCAGCGCGGACTGCCGCAAGGTAGCTGCTTTCAGCCTTGAGCGAGACAAGCGCCTCGCCGGTGGAAGCAAGAATGTAGCGATTGATTTTGTTTTTGCCGTTGGTTCCGACCATCGCGGGCTTAGCTCCGCGGGTCTTCAGCTGCTGGCCAACACGAATGATGGTGTCGTAGCTGATGGTGTCGGAGGGGAGGAGCGCATTCTCGTCAGTCGCCGAGGTGTTGGACAGAACGTAGTTTTCGCTGTTGCCCTTGTGGAGGAACAGCTTCTGAAGACGCTCGGTCTTGATCCGGCCCAGCCAGTTGCCCAGAAGAACCGGGACATTGGACTTGAGTTCGGAGGCGATGGCGATTTTTTCCTCGGTCCGCTTGTTGTAGGAGACGGCATGACGGAGGAAATCCACCGTCAGCTGGAACGAGCCAAGGCGGAAGTCTTCCGTCTTGTCTTGCACCAGTTCGTCGCCTTGGACGCCCTCTCCGAAGAGCTGGGCCATCGTGCGGAACGTGATTTTGGATCCCGCGCCCTTGGAGAGGTCGCGGACGGCCTGCACGGCGTAGCTGTCGCTGGGTCCCTCGAACTGCTGGAAGAAGTTCTCGGTGGCCTCAGACAGCTGTACGCCTTTCCGCCAGAGTTCCGGAAGAAGGGCGTTGTACGCCGTTGAATTGCTGATCCCGAAATCAGCGAGCCGATTGCTATCGGGAATTAGGAGTTGAGCCATGGTTAGTGACTCCTTTCTTTATGCCCTCGCCCGCACTTCAAAACTTGGCGGCCAAGGCCTGGAGCATGTCCAGATCCTCGATTTTCGCCACCAAGTCTTTTGGTGAAAGTGTTGCTGGGGCAGTTGTGCGGGCGTTACCGCTCGCGATTGGGGGTTTGGTCTGACGCGCAACGCTAGATGAAGGGGCCGGCCGGCTGGAGTTGGGGGCCATTCCGATGGCGTTGGCGGCCATCTGGGTAAGCCTCCACGGCAGGTCAGGATCCGAGATGAGCGGATTCTGGGTGTCCTTGAGGGACTCATAAATCTCGTTCATCTTTGCAACCAGAGGGCTGTTCTTGTCCGAAGCATCGGGGTAAAACTTTACCGCCTTTGACTTGGCTTCGTTGACCCGCTGGCTGTATTCAGCCTGCGCCTTGACACTTTCCTCGGCGGCCCGTCTCTCGGACCGGCGAAGCTCGGTGCTTAGGCTCTGGATCTCGAGCTCAAGATCTGCAGCCTTGTCGAACTCAAGAGCGCGGATGGCGTCGGCCTTGGCCTTGCCTCTTTCCGTAATCTTGGCCTCAATGGTGGCTGGATCCGCGAGCTTGGATTCCGGCTCGGATTGGCCTTTTTTGACCATTTCCATCGCCTGCGCTAACGAGAGGTCTGGGTTTCGAGCCCGGATTTGAAGGGCCTTTCGCTCCTCCTCAGTCCAGGATCCTACCCTTATGCGCTCGGGAAGCACGCCAGCCGAAGGTTCTGGAATTTCCAAATCCTTCGAATCTTCAGGCTTAACTTCCTCTGCATTAGAATCTTCCGCAACGGAAGCCTCGGGGCTTTTTACGGCCTCTGCCTCGGCTTGTTTATCCGGTAGAATCGGATCCGTTGCGGTCG
>RGVZ01000369.1 GCA_010029825.1 bacterium
GCCGGTAACAACCTCAATTACGTTTTTTGGCTGGCCGCCGGCACAGTGTCGACCGCCGTGACGCCGACCTATTTGGTGGACTTTGGATTCGTTCCTGCCACATCAGCTGGAACGACTTTTTCCTTCAACTTTACGTTTCCCACCAATCCAAACGTGTTTGTGACGGCCACCAACATGCCCAGCGGCAATGTCGCTTGTGCGAGCACGCTATCCATGATCAGCACGACCGGTGCCACGGCCAGTTTCCAAGCATACGACTACTCTTCCGGCTCAGCAAAAGGCACTTCTGCACCCAACGGTTTCATGTACCTGGCCATTTCGCCCGCCATGGGTCAGACACAGCCGTACGGCTACACGGTCCAAGCAGGCAACTTTGCCGCGGGTGGACAAATGAACTTCTCACCAGCGTTCTACAACATTCCGTGCGTCTTTCTGTGCGCGCAAGAAGCCAACGGCGTCGGATCCGCCACCGGCGTCGTGACGACAACGCGTCAGCAGTGTCACTACACGATGCAGCCGCCGTCCACCCAAGCCAATGCGACCTGGATCGCTCTGGCCCGCACATAGATCAAATCGGCTGTACATCAGCCGTAGATCCAGGGGAACGCGCTGACCACGTGCAAGACGAGCATGAATTGAATGACGGAAAAGGTAAACACGACGGAAAAAAGCACCTGCATCGACATGCCGAGGGATCGATACCAAAAGACGAGAACGAGTTGCGACACCCACACCAAGGATGCGACGGACACGGTGACGCGACACGATTTTCGCCAGCGTTTCATGTTGGCGAGGAAGGCGTCGCGCGCTTCCATGTCGTGGATGCGGTAAAAGCTCTGGTCATGATCGTCGTTTACGAGGAGCGACATTTTACCGCATCTTGACGTCGTCACCTCTGCTCAATTTTTTTGTGTGCGCGGAGGAAAGAGACGTTCCGTGGACTCATTCGATTCGATTGATCATGATGACCGCGAAAACGACGCACACCATCTTGCACGTCGTCAACATTGTGCTGTTCGTCGTTGTCGTCATCCATGTCGTGCGCATGATGTGGACAAAGTCGTGCGAGACTTACAACAATGGCACCGACGCCAACCTCTGGTTCCAGCCCGGCGACAGCACCTTTTGCAGCGCCGTCGGCGCGGGTCCGGCCAAGCCCTACGGCTCGCCCAAACTACCCAACGGTCAAGTCGATCCCATCGACTGGCAAATGCCGCCACGCGGCTCGCCCATGCCCGCTTCCGTGTGGGCCCAGACCGGCGGCGGCACGTTTTGCCGTCCCTACGGCACCTACGATCACGAGGCCGGCGTGACGGCTTAATTCCTTCACACTTTCTTGCGTTGTCGAATGTGCTGAAAGGCGACGCCGCGGCAGAGTCGCGTGTGCACGTCCGCGAGGCGTCGAAACGGAAAGATGCGGCAGTAGCGCCCAATCTCCCAGCGCCAGGGCGCCGGTACACGTGCGGGTAGATGGGGGGAAACGGTAATGGGCACCATGAAGCGACAGATGCGGCACATCCAGGGAATCATCATGTCGGCGGGCTGTGTGGCCTTTCTCGCTCGGGCACTGCGTCGTAAGGGAAAAAGTCGATCCAAATATGCGACATGATGATCAAGAAACGCCAATCCATTTATCGTTACGCACGCACGGCAGATGAACGAGTTTGATTATATCGTAGTGGGCGCGGGTGCTGCCGGCTGCGTCATGGCGCAGCGACTGGTCGAGAGCGGCCACACGGTCGCGCTCATTGATTCCGGTGGCGACTACAACAGCAACTACCGCGTTCGCACGCCTAGTGAGTTTGGCACGCTGTGGGGAGACGTCGTGTACCACCCACCGTACGATCCTCCCTGGAACGAGTGGTCCTTCCCTTCCGTGTCTGGTGACGAGCCCAAAGTGTACGACTATGTGCGGGGCGCGTGCATCGGCGGAAGTGCCAATCACCACGCCATGGTGGCCGTTCGCGGTCGACCCGAAGTCTACGACACGTGGGCCGCGCTGACGCAGGACCCCTCCTGGCGGTATGAAAACGTGAAGCAATACTTTGAAAAGATTGAAACCACATGGTTGCGCTTGACCAAGACGGAACCCGAGTTGATGGAACTCGAGGTCATGCGTGTCCTGACGGAGGAGTTGGGTGTTTCCTACCGGAACGACGTGCTTGAGTGTCCGGATGCAGTTGGGTTCTGGAACTTTATGATTTCGCGGGACTCGGCCGAGCGCATGAGTTCCTCCATCAGTTTGCTGGACAAGAGCAACCCGCGGCTCACCGTTATCCCCGATCACCTCGTCTTGCGTCTCCTCTTTCAAGACACGGTGTGCACGGGCATCGAAATGGCGGCGGGGAGAACGCTTTACCAAGCGAACACGGAGCACGCCAGCGCGCCGCCACCGCCTTACGTGACGCGACAACTGCGCGCGTCCCGAGAGGTCCTCTTGTGCGCGGGCGCCATCAACAGTCCGCAACTTCTCCTCTTGTCGGGCATCGGCGACAGTGCTGCGCTGGAAACGCTGGGCATTGCGACGCTCGTGGACAATCCGCAAGTGGGCGAAAACGTCATGGACCACCCGGAAATGTGGAACAACTATCAGTTGGAAAACATTCGGCATCGGTGGCAAGTCTTTTTCCCACTGACGTTCGATTCGCCCACGTACGGGCAGTACAAAACGGCGCAGAAAGGACCCGTCGCGGTGCCCTTTAGCAGCAGTGGCATGGACATTTCCGTCAGCGACAATCACACGCTCCACATTGGCTTCTACACGATTCCGTCTAACAACTTCAACACCAAGGAGTGGTTCTACGACTACGACTACAAGAACAAGACGTACGCATCCTTCTTGATTGAAAACACGCGGCCCCGTAGTCGAGGCACGATTCGACTGCGGTCGGCCTCTCCGTATGATGTTCCCATTATTAATGAAGAACTCGACACGGACGACAATGCCGAGGCCATTTCGACTGGCGTCCTCTACATGCGTGACGTCATTTCTCGCATTCCCGATTGGAACGCCGTGGAAGTGTATCCGC
>RGVZ01000370.1 GCA_010029825.1 bacterium
GACATCACGGTGACGGATGGTCTGCTGGACATCGCGAACCTGGGCAACCAGAGCGACGCGATTACGTTCCAGGCGGCGACGTCGACGTTTGTGCAGGGTGGTTCTGGCGTTGACACGGTGACGGGTTCGAGTGCGGGCGACACGCTGACGCTGAGTGATGTTGAGACGCTGAATGCGCGTGGTGGCAACGACACGATCTTGATTACTGGCGACGCCAACGTCACCATCGATGGAGGCTCAGGCGACGACAGCATTACGAGTGGATCCGGAGATGACAGCATCGTTGGCGGCTCCGGCAGCGACACCATTTCTGGCGGGGAGGGGGGCGACACCCTGATGGGTGGTGACGGTGCTGATGTGTTCGTATTCGACACTGCGACCGATACCGGTCACGTCAATGGCGCCGATCAACTGGTCGACTACGACATCATCTTTGACTTTGAGTCGGGTAATGATCAGCTGAAACTCGGCTTTGACGCCGTTGATATAGCTGTCGATTCGACAGGAAATTACGCGGAGGCTCGTCGCGCATGTGGCGGCTTTGCGGAGGCTCAGGCACGAGCTGATGGCGTGTTCGACTCGAATGCCAATCTGCAGTACGTGTTCCAATATGTCTCGAGTGGTTCGGATGTCGGTGGGTATCTCTTTATCAACAACGACAATGGCCCCAGTGAAACCGGCGCATATGCGGATGCTGTCATCAAGTTAGTGGGGTTCGGTCCCTCTGGGATCGCCGCAGGCGACATCATTGCCTGAGATTGACGTCGCGACTGAGAGCCTGTGGAGTGTGCAGCCCATCGCCTGCGGGCGATGGGCTGCAGCGCCCTGATTCGCCCTCGGCGGTCACTTCCCATGTCGCGTAGCGGGGTTGATGCAATTGGGCAAGAAGTCGAGTAGCCGTCTGACTAAGGTGGGACGTACGTCTCCCCCAAGAAAGCCGGTGGCCCAAACGACGGACCCGCTTGCCAAAGACATTCGGGTGGCCTTGGAGATGGTTCAATCCCAAGGAGTGGATAAATCCGTCGCTTTTCTTCGCCAGAAGTTTGGTCGAAAGCGGAAGCCGCCATTCGCGGATGTGCTCCATAGATTTGCATCGGCACTCTCTGGCGGACACCCCGCGGAATCCCTGCAGGTTGTCGGGGCGGTGCTCCAAGACCAGGCAGAACACGTCGGTTCCTTGCTGCTTGCCGCAGTTTTGCACGACCGCCTTGGGGATCAGCGCGCAGCGCTCCGCTGCTGTGAGCAGGTCCTCTCAAGCTCGGTAGCGACAGATAGGCAGATTATTGCTGCGGCCAATCTTTTGGTGCGACTTGAGGATGCTCCTCGAGCACACCAAGCCGCTGCCGGAGCCTATGAGCGAGCAAACCGCCCAATCGATTCATGTGCCGCCTTGCTCTACATTGCCCAGCGCAGCGCGGATTTCCCGCTCGTCGACCAACTCACTGCCCAGCTGAGAGACTCTTACGAGAAAGGTGATTTCGCGTCGCCCGCCGAGACACCCCGGCAGAATGTACTGTGGTGCGGCGATCTCGCGACCAATATTCGCCTCACGCAGTTCTGGTCCAAGCAGGTGCTGAGAATTCCGCCGGGCACCGAGCGCTCCAAAGCCGCGCCGCTGGACGGTCGAAAGATCAAGGTGGGCTACCTGTCCAGTGACTTTCGGGAACACCCGACTTCGCGACTGGCCAACGGTTTGTTCCGCAATCACGACCGCACCCGTTTCGAGTTGTACATGTATTGCAGTGGCTGGGATGACGGATCCTCCATGAGGAAAGAGGTCGAGTCCCACTTTGACCATGTGTTTAGCGTTGCAAGGCTTTCAGATGCCGAGGCAGCGAGCTTGATCCGCCAGCACGGGATCGATGTTCTCGTCGAGTTGAACGGCCCGACGCGTGCGCACCGGATGGGCATCTTGGCCCACGGTCCGGCCCCGGTACAGATCGACTATCTGGGATGGCCTGGCAGTGTGGGCGGTCGGGTCGTGGATTACGTGGTGGGAGATGAGTACACCGTCCCCGAGAGTGCGGAGAAGCTGTATCCCGAACACGTGATTCGCCTGAGCAAGACATACCAGATCAACGATCACGCAAGTTATGAACTGCCAGCCATTCCATCGCGCGCGAGCCTGAAACTGCCAGAGGATCGCCTCGTAATCGGCATGTTCAATGCCATCAACAAGGTTAGCGGAGAGGTCTGGTCGGCGTGGATGGCGATTCTTCGTCGCGTGCCTAACTCGATCCTCTGGATCCTCAACCCCGGCGAGGTTGCACGCAAACAACTGGCGGCCGCCACCAAGGCGGCAGGGGTTCCGCTCAACCGGATCATCGCCGCGCCTTTCGCCAAGCAGGCGGAGCATCTGGCGCGCCTGCAGGCGTGCGACCTGATCGTCGATCCATGGCCGTATGGCGGGCATACCTCAACGACTGACGCCCTGTTCGCGGGGGTGCCTGTGGTCGCCATGGAAGGCGGAAATTTTGCCGGACGGGTGAGCGGGGGCCTGCTCCGCGCTGCCGGCCTTGAGGTCTTGGTGCGTAAAGATGTGGACGACTACATCCGATTCGCGGTTCATTTGCTGAACAACCCGGCCGAACTGGCGCGTACCCGCGAGTGGGTCCGGGACAAGGCCCCGAAATCAGCCTTGTTTGATGCCCGATTGCGCACCCGTGAACTCGAGCGAGCCTATGAGACTGCACTAAAGCGCGCATTGGATGGACTGCGCCCTTGCCACATGAATTTCCAGAAACCGGTGGCTATCGGAGCCGCGAAGATTACCCCGACAGATCGAGCGGCGGTTACCCCTGACGGCGCCCCATCCGAGGCGGAGGGCCCGGGCACGCGCATTTCCCTCGTCTTGGTGTGTGGCCCGTGGAGCAGTGGCACTTCCGCGGTCGCGGGCTTGTTGGCAAGGGCCGGTTTGCAGGCTCCAGGGCCTTATGTAAAGGTCAATGATCCTCGCACAAGCGATACTTATGAGATGAAAGCGTTCCAAGCGGTTTTGAGGACGTT
>RGVZ01000038.1 GCA_010029825.1 bacterium
GTGCGTGCCCTGGCGCGAGGGGGTCGCGGCCGTTACCTCGCCCGGGTCACCTTGTCGATGAACTTGTCTGCCGAAGCCAAAAGCGCCTTTTTCTGCGCGGGCGTCTTCTTGTTCCACGTCGCGACCATCATCGAAAGGCGTGGATTCTTCTGCAGGTACTGGAATTTTTCAGACACGAATTTCCAGTAAAGACCATCCCAGGTCTCGCACCAAGGGCCCTTTTTCCAGTCGCTCATTTTGAGGATGTAATTCGATCCGCAAATATACGGTTTCGTCGCGAAAATTCCCCCATCGCTGAACTGCCCCATGCCGTAGACGTTGGGCCCCATGACCCAGTCCGAGGAGTCGACGTACATTTCCATGAACCAGCGGTGGACATCCTGTGGATGAACTTCACAGAGGAGCATCAGGCAGCTGATGATCATGAGTCGCTCGATGTGATGGGCCCAGCCGTGCTTGATGGATTTACCGAGCGCGTCGTCCAGGGGCGGGATCCCGGTTGTGGCCGAGTACCACTCCGGGCCGAGGCGGCGCGTGTGCTTGAAAAAATTGGTCGTGTCTTCCCGGTCACTGAAGTTCTGGTAGATGCCGCGGATGAACTCCCGCCATCCGATCACTTGCCGGATGAAACCCTCGAGGCTGTTCATCGGGGTCTTGTTGGCTTTGGCGAATTCAAGCGTCCGTCGGACGATGTCCTCGGGCGTCAGCAGGCCCAGGTTCATCACCGGCGACAATACGGAGTGAAAGAGGCTGAAATGGCGCGATGTGATCGAATCCTCGAAACGCCCGAAATGCTCGAGACGGTTTTCCAGAAAATCGTCCAGCCACGCGTCGGCCTGCCTGGTTGTAACTGGCAGCCAAAAGTCCGCCGAAGTGCCCGGGTGGTCCGCGAACAGCTCGTCCACGGCGGCGCTGACTTCCTTGATGTGAGCGTTAGGTTTGATCTTCGGAAGGGCCGGTATTTTGATGTCAGGATCGAGGCGCTCACGATTTTCGGTGTCAAAACTCCATTTGCCACCGACGGGTTCGCCATTTTTCGTGACGAGAATTCCTGATTCCCTGCGGCGCTGTTCATAGAAGGTCTTCATGAACGGCTTCTTGTTGCGTTTCAAGTACGCCTGGAATTCATCGCGTCCGGTGAGGAACATCGGACTCTTCAGGACTTCATGACGCCATCCGGACTTTGCGGCGAGTTCATGGATCCGTTTCTCCATGAACTTGTCCTCGATCTCGAAGTGGACAAGTCCTGATTCCGGATGGTCCTTGAGGAAACGGGCAAGTTTTTCCTCGAATGTTTTTTTGCGACCAGTGGCGTCCGTGATCTTGACGTATTGGACCCGGTAGCCGGCGGCGCGGGCATCATCAGCCCAGGAGCGCATCGCGGCGAGGAACAGGATGATCTTGTGCTTGTGAAAGCGGTAGTAAGTGCAGAGTTCCGGGTCCTCGGCCATGAAGAGAGTGACCCGGTCCTTGGGTGGCAAGTGCTTCAGCGGGAACAACTGGTTGCCAAAAACAAGAAGGACGCCAGAGGCGTCCTTCGGCAAAGCGGTCTTCATCAAGCGCCTCGTCTTGGGAATTTTCAGGCTTTGGGCAAGTTATCCCACGCGAAGGATTCGAGTTCAACCGCATGATCGGCGAGGGCCTTGATCGCCTCGTCGTCGTTGTCGTCGATGCGGCTGAGGTTCTCGCCCACGCGGCGTTTGACCTGCCATATGAACGCGTCGAGGATCTGGCGTTCGTGGATGGTCCCCTTCTCGCCTTTTTCCGCGATGGCCGAGCTGACGCGGCTGATCGTGCATGCCAGGACGTACATGTCGATCATGATGTCGGCCAGGCGGCGTGTCGCGAACTGCTTCTCGATGATACCCTTGCCGTGCTTGCGCAAGATCCTGTCAGCCGCGCTGGCGAGATCGCCGGTCAGGCGCTCGTAGGTCTCTGTGTGCGACTTGAGAGACGGATGGATCTTGCCGAATTTGTCCTGGCCAATTCCGGTCGCGGTCGTGATGCGTTTTCCGGCATACTCGGAAATCACGCCGAATCCCTTGATCGGATCGCTGAAGACGTTGCCCAGTGAACTGGCGACGTCCTTCAACTGGCTGCCCACATCGTTCATGGCCGTCAGGGCGATGAAAAGGCGCAGGATGTCGTTGGTTCCCTCAAAGATCCGGTTGGCGCAGGATGTCGTTGGTTCCCTCAAAGATCCGGTTGATGCGGGAATCGCGCATGGCACGCTCGTACATGAACTCGCGCATGAATCCGTTGCCGCCCGCGATCTGCAGGGCTTCGTCGACAGTGCGCCACAAGGCCTCGGTCGCGAAGACTTTGCTGATCGCGGCCTCGACCGCGTAGTCCTCGAACCCGTCGTCAATGTTCCCGGCGACCATCGCGACGACCGCCTCGGCCGTATAGCAATCAACAACCATGTTCCCGATCTTTTGCTTGATCAGGCCAAATTCCGCGATCGCGCGGCCAAACTGCTTGCGTTGCTTTGCCTGTTTCGTGCAGGCGGCAATCGCCTTCTTCATTCCACCGATGCAGCCGCCGCCAAGTCCTGTGCGTCCATTGTTCAGGATCTTCATGGCAACCTTGAAACCCTTGCCGACTTCGCCAAGAACGTTCTCGTCCGGAACCTCGACGTTCTCGAGGTAAATGGTGGTGGTGCTGCTGGCGCGAATCCCCATCTTGTCCTCGTGGGTGCCCGAGCGCACGCCTTTCATGTCCTTCGTGACGATGAACGCCGTGATCTTGCCTTCGGGCGTGTCGGTCGCCGCGAAGACAGTGAAGAAGTCCGCGATCCCGCCATTGGTGATCCAGATTTTCTCGCCGTTGATCACCCATTTGCCGTCCTTGCGTTCTGCCTTGGTCCTGATCGCCGCGGCGTCGGATCCGGCCCCGGACTCGGTCAGGCAGAACGCAGCGATCATTTCGCCCGTCGCGAGTTTTGGCAGGAACCTTTTCTTTTGCTCGTCGTTGCCAAAAAGGACGAGGCCCTTCATTCCGATGGAACTGTGGGCGCCTGCGGTCAGGGCAAGGGATCCGTCGTACATGGTCAGTTGTTGCAGGGCGCGCGAGTAGCCCGTCGCGGAAAGGCCAAGGCCACCGAACTCCTCGGGCACGATCAGGCTGAACAGGCCAAATTCCTTCATCTCGTCAACGAAGGACCTGGGCATCTCGCCTTTCACATCCCATTCGCGGAAATCCTTGTCCTTGGTCTTGAGCCAGCCGTTGAGAGAGTCAAAGATGGTCCGCAGCGACTCGCCCTCTTCCTTTTTCATTGCCGGGAACGGCACGATCAGGTCCTCTTCAATCTTTCCCATGCAAAGGGAGCGCATGAAGCTGGATGTTTTCTTGTCCGGTTTGGTCATGGTCTCAACTCCCTCGGGCCGGTTGCTTTGGTGGCCACGATTTATTTTACCGGGTATCAATACCTTTGCCATAATGGTCGGTAAAATTGCCTGAATCTTAGGCAGGAAGATTTGCCGAGTCCGGCGCGGCAGCGTAACCTTCGAGTAACGAACGCCTTTCCAGCTGATGCACAGCGGAGGTCCCATGGGTCACTCAAAAGCGAATTCAAGCCAACAAAATCACGCGAACCCCCTGATCGCCGCGGCAACGTCCGGGCCCGGGAAATTGCCCGAGTATCCGCTAATTTCGCCGGAACACGTGATGCCAGCCGTGCAGTGGCTGGTGTCCGGGACCAACGGGCGCATGGCGGCGGTCGAGGCAGCACTCGGGGCGCCCGGCGTCAAGGCCTGGGACGAGGTCATGGTGCCGCTCGAAGAGGTTGCCGCGACGATTCACGCCGTCTGGTCGCCCGTGACGCACCTTTTTGGTGTCTTGAATTCCCCTGACCTGCGAAAGGCGTATGACGAGGCCCTGCCCCTGATGGTGGACCTCGATTTGAAGCTCGGCCAGAACGAGACGGTATACCGCGGTTTGAAATCGTGGCAGTCCGACGCGGGGGCATGGGGCAAGTTGTCGGCGGCCCAGCGGCGGATCATCGAAAAGCGCCTTCTCGCGGCGGAACATACGGGAGTGGCGCTGACGGGCGCGTCGCGCGAGAGGTTCAATGAAGTCGAGAAGGAACTTTCGCAGCTGGCAACGAAGTTCTCGAACCAGCTCCTCGACGCGACCAAGGATTTCGCGCTGAACATGAGTTCGAAGGCGGATGTCGATGGCCTTCCGGAGCATTTGCTGGAACTTGCGGCGCATGAATACGCCCGGCGCAACAAGACGCAACCAAACGTGAAGGACGGACCATGGGCGATCACGCTCGATGGCCCGAGTTTCATCCCGTTCATGGAATTCAGCAAGCGACCGGACCTGCGCGAAAAAATTTACATGGCGAGCATCAAGCGGGCCTCGTCTGGCGAGAGGGACAACAGTCCATTGATCAACCAGATCTTGGTTTTGCGCCGGGAGAAAGCGCGACTGCTCGGGTTCAACACTTACGCGGCGCTCAGCCTTTCGAGCAAGATGGCGCCGTCGGTCGCGGAAGTCAGAGGCCTTCTGGAAAAACTTCTGAACGCCGCCCTGCCCGCGGCGCGGCGTGACCTTGAGGATCTGAAGGCCTTCCGCAAGGCGCATCCTGCGCTGGATGGCAAACGCGCCGATGGCGCCTCGACGGAGGCGTTGTCCCACTGGGACATCGCGTTCTGGGCGGAACGGGTGAAGGAGGCCAAATACCAGTATTCCGAAGAGGAACTGCGGCCCTACTTCCCTCTTGAGCGGGTTCTCGACGGGCTGTTCGCCCTGGTCAAGAAGGCGTTCCGGATCGACGTGCGCCGCGCTGAGGGCGAGGCGCCGGTGTGGCATGAGGACGTCCGGTTTTTCAAGGTTCTCGACGAGGGCGGCAAGCACATCGCGTCGTTCTACCTGGATCCATACTCGCGCCCGCAAAACAAAAAAGGCGGGGCATGGATGGCAGGATGCCTGGACCGGTGGCAATCCCCGGCGGGCCTGCAAATCCCGGTCGCGCATCTTGTGTGCAACGGGACGCCACCGGTCGGGGATACACCGGGCCTCATGACGTTCGACCAGGTGCGGACGCTGTTCCATGAATTCGGGCACGGCCTGCATCATATGTTGACCGAAGTGCCGCACATCGAGGCGGCGGGCATCAACAATGTCGAGTGGGACGCGGTCGAGTTGCCGAGCCAGTTCATGGAGAACTGGCTGTTCCATGTCCCGACGTTGAAGTCTCTGGCGCGCCATTACCAGACGGGCGAGACTCTGCCCGGCCATTACATACAGAAGATCCTCGCGGCGCGGACCTACCGTTCCGGATCGATGATCATCCGCCAGTTGCAATTCGCGTTCACCGACCTTGAATTGCACGAGGAGTTTGACCCGGCTGGCAAGGAGACTGCCTTTGACGTCCAGAACCGGCACATGACGCGGGCCGGAGTCATGGCGCCGCATCCTGAGAACAAGTTCCTGTGCTCGTTCAGCCACATTTTCGCCGGGGGATATTCGGCCGGGTACTACAGTTACAAGTGGGCAGAGGTGCTGAGCGCCGACGCCTTCGCGGCGTTCGAGGAGGCCGGGCTTGAAAACGAGGCGACGGTCGCCAATGTCGGGATGAAGTTCCGAAAGGTCATCCTGGCCCAGGGAGGCAGCCGCCATCCGATGGAACTCTTTGTCGAGTTCCGCGGTCGCAAGCCTGAGCCGGAGGCTCTCTTGCGGCACGAGGGACTTTTGTCATCCTGAGCGGAGCACTGTCATCCTGAGCGGAGCGAAGGATCCTCTCTTATGCCCCTTGACCTGAACAACATCCGTCTTGTCACGTTCGACGTCTTCGGCACACTGCTCGACTGGCGTTCTTACGTTGAGGGATACTTCCCGTCCAAATTCCTGCATTTCGCGCGCCTGAGCGAGGCGCATCAGGCCGACAAGGGATCGGCCCAGCTTTCGTACGCTTCGATGTTGAAGGCGGTCGCTTACGAGTTGAATCCGGGGATGCCGGCCGCGCAGCTGGACCGTTTCGCGGATGGTTTCGGTACGGCGCCCGCTTTCGCGGATGCCAACGCGCTGCATGATTTGCGCCTTCTGGCCCAGTTGGGTTGCGTCTCCAATTCAGACATGACCCATCAGCAAGACGCGCAACGTGGCCTTGGTCTGCACTGGGACGTTTGCCTGGCGGCGGAGCAACTGCGGGCCTGGAAGCCTGACGCGCGCGCTTGGGACGCGGCCCTGAATCACGTGACCAGGGAACTCGGGTTCGAATTATCGCAGTGGCTTCATGTCAGCGCGTTCAGTTTCTATGACCTGGATCCTTGTCGCCAGCGCGGCATCCATACCTGTTTTGTCCCGCGCCCGGGGGCCGGGTCGGCGCGCGACGCGGAACTCAGCAATCCTGACCTTGTTGTGTCGGATTTGTTCGACCTGGTGTCGCGGATGCAGGCGGCAAAGGACGGGCCTTGGCGTTACCGTGTCAAGGCAACGTGCGTGGATGGTGACACGGCAGAGAATTTCCTGCGCTGGATGCGTTACGAGCACGGCGCGGATTTGCTGCGCGTCACGGGCTGCGCTGAATTCAGGGCATTCAGGATTTCTGACGTCGAGGTCAACTGCGAGTATCTATTCACGACCCGCCGGGCGCTGGACAGGTATCTCGGTGGCGTGGCGCAAGACCTGCGCAAAAAAGGTCGCGAGATGTTCAGCGAGGCGGAAGTCGCGTTCGAGCGCGACGAGACGCGCCTTGCCTGCCAGGGCGTCAGCCGGAAGAAGCGCGACTTCGCTTGAGGAACGCGAAGGATCCGCATCCGGCGATGATCAGCAATGCCGGTGGAATCAAGTAGGCGCGTTGCGCGCCAAGTTCATCAAATACAGCGCCAAGGATCACGTGAGAGAGAGCCAGGGCGACTTGCATCGTGGTCAGGATGACGACGGTCAGGCGTTGCCATGACTCGTGATAAAGCGTGCTGACACGGGCCAGCATCATCGGGAAGAAAGGTCCGATGATACCGGCGAGAGGGAAGAGGAATACGAGGCCACTGGACGATTTGCCAGGCTGGGACAGCACAATTCCTGTGATCATGAGGCACGCCCCGAGGATCAGTGGAAAATAGACGAGAGGTTTGTGAAACCTCTCGCGCATGAAGATGACCACCAGAAGGCGGGCGACCGAGAAGGTCAGGAAAAATCCTGCCGAAGTTTTGTTCGCGTGCTCAAAATCAAGTTTGAAGTGATCCATCAGGAATGATGGCATCCACATGGAAGCAAGAACCTCGCCGGTCACATAGGCCAGGAAGATCGCGACGACGAACCATTCGGCGGGCGACATGCCGCGCCAAAGTGGCAAGCGCGCAGATGTTTCTCCGTTTTTCAGTCGCGTGGCCGAGGTTTGTTTTCCAGGGCCGAGGCGCAGGCTCCAGATGGCTGGCATGGCGATGAGGGTCAACGGAACGCTGAAAATCCAGGGCCAGGCCAGGTTTTTCGCGAAGGCGAGACCGGCGATGGCGGGGGCGGTGAGGGCTCCGGCCCCGTACATCAAGTGAAGTCCCGCGAGCATCTTGGCGCGACGCGCTGAACGCGCGTCGAGCGTCGTGGTGGAGGTGTCGTGGGCCCTGTCTGGTGTCTCGCCGGTTTCGGACCCCATGACCATGAGCAGGTTTGAGACGGTACCGAGGGAAGTGATGGCGCCACCAAGGGGGATCGACATCAAGGCGAGGGTTGCGGCGCCGCTGACCTGGATGGCCAGGACGGCGGTCAGAAGCATCAAGGACGCCGCGAAGAAAACGATCCCCCGGATTCCTTGATGATCTTCGATGCGCAGAAGTTGCGTGTTGAAGAGGGCTCCGGCAACGCCAGCGACGGTCAGCAGCAAGCCGCCGGTGTGGGCGAAACTCATCCCGAGCTCGTTGTGGAGGAGAGGGATCAGGCTGGCGCGGAGATTGTCAGTGAATGCCGACGCGAGCATCAGCAAGAACGCGGACACGACGAGGGTCTTGCGTTTTGGGTTCAAGTTCGTGCGCCGGGGTGGTTGAAGGAATCGTTGAAAGAGATGTTCAGGCCGCAGGCGAGGGCGATGGCGACGGCGTCCGTCGCGTCGAATGGCAGTTTACCCTTGTCGAATCCCAAAAGGGCTGTGACCGCGCGGCAAACGTCTTCCTTGGACGCCGATCCCGTGCAGGCGATCGTACGTTTCACTTCCGCGGGGGTGATCTCAAAGATCGACAGGCCGTGACGCCGGACGGCGGCCAGGATGGCGCCGCGAGCCTCGCCAAGTTTGATGGCGGAGGCGGCGTTGATACCGTGAAAGGCTTTCTCGATGGCGCAGTGCGTCGGGGCCAGTTCTCCCGCGAGTCCGTGGACGGCCTCGTGGATCAATCCCAGGCGTTCGGGCAGGGTCAAGTCCGCCTTGGCCTTGATGACGCCGGCGTCGACGACCTCGAAGTCGCGCGGCATCCGGGGGCGGGCGACTTTGCCGCGCAGGACGGCAAAACCAACGACGCGCGAACCCGGGTCGATCCCAAGAATCACTGGAAAATCAGCAGATTGCATCAAACGTGCCTCATGACATCGGTAAACTATAGATCAATCCGCGGAATTGTGAAAACAAGGACTCGAAAGGCGGCATCGCATGACTGGCAAACTTCAAGTTTTTCCACAGACCCGACTGCGCCGGCTTCGCCGCGCGCCGTTCATCCGTGATCTCGTGCGTGAAACATCCCTCGACATCAAAGACCTGATTTATCCCGTATTCGTCGTCGAGACGCCCGCCGGCGAAACCGACATCGCGTCGATGCCCGGCATCCGGCGCTGGAGCCTCGACAACCTGACCCGCCATCTGACCGGCGCCGTTGAACTTGGAATTTCCGCTGTCGCGATTTTCCCGGTGATCGATCCGGCCCTGAAATCGGTCGACGGTCGCGAGGCATTCAATTCCAAAGGCCTTGTCCCGCGCGCCGTCGCTCGTTTGAAAAAGGAATTTCCAGACCTGGGCCTGATCACCGATGTTGCCCTCGACCCCTACACGAGTCATGGGCAAGACGGCATCGTTGACGATTCGGGTTATATCCTCAACGACATCACAGTCGACGCCCTCGCACGCCAGGCACTCGTTCAGGCCGAGGCCGGCGCCGACATCGTTGCCCCCTCCGACATGATGGATGGCCGCGTTGGCCTCATCCGTCGTGCCCTTGAGGAACGTGGACACAGCAACACGATGATCCTTTCGTACGCTGCGAAATACGCCTCTGCATTTTACTCGCCGTTTCGCGACGCGGTGGGTTCGGCTGCTGCCCTCGGCAAGGCCGACAAGAAAACCTATCAGATGGACCCGGCCAACTCGGACGAGGCCCTTCGTGAAGTCGCACTCGATATCTCCGAAGGCGCTGACATGGTCATGGTGAAACCGGGCCTCCCCTACCTCGACATCATCCGGCGCGTAAAAGAAACTTTCGATGTTCCTGTCCTCGCCTACAACGTCAGTGGCGAATACGCCATGGTGAAGGCCGCCGCGCACGCGGGCTTCATCGACGAAAAATCTTGCGTGTTGGAATCTTTGCTGGCGTTCAGGCGGGCAGGGGCGGACGGCATCCTGACGTATCACGCCCTGGATGCCGCCCGTTGGATGACGACTTGATCAGCGGTTGAGGCGCAGGCAGCTTTCCACCATGGTGCGCAGTCCGTAAGCGGAACCACCGCTGGCCGGGAATCCGGTCGCCTTTGTGTTCCAGCCTGTTCCCGCGATGTCCAGATGGACCCACTTGCGATCGCCAACAAAGTGCTTGAGGAACATGGCGCCCATGATCGTGCCAGCCTTCACGTTCGGTTTGGCGATATTGTTCAAGTCGGCGTATTCGCCCTTTGTTTCCTTTTCGAGTTCCGGCCACATCGGGAGCTGCCACATGGGTTCGCCGGCTGCCTTGGAGGCGCCGAGAACAAAGTCGGCCGCGTCCTGGTCGTTGGTCATGAGGCCTGCACCCGCAGTGCCGAGAGCCATCAGCACCGCGCCCGTCAGGGTCGCGATGTCGATCATGAGTTCCGGCTGGAACGTGGTGGACGCATAGTGCAACAAGTCCGCGAGGACAAGGCGCCCTTCGGCATCCGTGTTCTGGATCTCGATGGTCTTGCCATTCATCGCCACGACGATGTCGCCTGGCTTGGTTGCCTTGCCGGACGGCATGTTTTCCGTCGCGCCGATGATGCACACGACTTTCGTGGGGGGCTTCTTGAAACCCAGGAACATCGCGCTGCCCAGTACGGCCGCGCCGCCGGACATGTCGTACTTCATTTCTTCCATGCCGCCCGAGGGCTTGATGCTGATGCCGCCGGAGTCAAATGTGAGCCCCTTGCCGATCAGCGCGACGCAACGGCTATTGTCCGTTCCGTCGATTTCCAGCGTGATCAGGCGCGGCTCGATATCGCTGCCGTTTGACACGCTGACGAAAGATCCCATTCCCATCGCGACCAACTCTTCTTTGGTGCGGACGGAACACTTGATCCCCGATTCTTTCGCGACATCTTTCGCGATGTCCCCGAAACGCACAGGGTCAAGCCAGTTGGCGGGCGCGTCTTGCAGCATGCGGGTGAAAGCAATCGAGCGACACAGGTGGCGCGTGGTCTCGATGTCGTTGGCGTTCGGCGTCGCGCCGATGAAAGCGATTTTGCCCGGCAGTTTTCCGCCGTTCGCGTCGTTATGTTTCGCGTCGTTATATTTCGCGTCGTTATATTTCGCTTCGCTGTTTTTCGTGTCCTTCTTTTTGCCTTTGAAGCCAGACGCCGTGTACAGCGAGTACGTCACGCCCTCAAAGATATCGAGGACGTTGAAGTTGCGAGGCGCGCAAATGGCAATCGTTTCGCAGCGCATGTCCTTCAGGGCCTTGGCCGCGTCGATGCCGAGGGCACGGGCGCGCTGCTTGTCACTGGTCCTGGTCTTGACGGGCACAACCATCAACACGGCGTGGCCGTCGACGACGACATGCATGCAGCCAGCGCTGGCTTTCCAGCCGAGAGCCTTGCCGGCCGCGACCAGCTTGCTCTTGAAGTCCGCGCTGAGGTTCGGGGCGTCGATGTCCCAGTTGTCGCTGGCGTCATCGTTCGCGGATACGGCGACGACATGGTGCGCGCCCGGGACCGGATTCTGGCCGGTGGTGAATTCGATTTTGCCAAGCCAGTTGTAGACTTCGGGCAAGAAGTTCTTCCAGGACTCATTTTGGAAACCGGTGTTCAGCATGAAATATGCGCCTTTATGTCCGGGTTAAAGCTGGTCAACGAACCGCGAATATAATGGCGAAAATGTGTGGCAGGCAAGGGGCCGTTTTTATATAAATTGCTGCATCAAATCCCTTTTCGGAGGCCCGTCACGTCATGAGCGCCATTTCCCATGTCCACGCCCGTGAAATCCTGGATTCCCGCGGCAATCCTACTGTTGAAGTCGAGATCGGAACCGAGAGTGGATTCTTTGGCCGCGCGGCGGTACCATCGGGCGCGTCGACCGGCGAATACGAAGCTTGCGAGCTTCGCGACGGGGACAAGTCCCGGTACCTCGGCAAGGGCGTTCAGAAGGCCGTCCGTAACGTCCAGGACGTCATCGCCCCGAAATTGATCGGCATGGATGTCAGTGGCCAGGCAGAGATCGACGCGGCGCTGATCGCGGCAGACGGCACAGAAAACAAATCCGGACTCGGCGCGAACGCCATCCTCGGTGTCTCGCTGGCATGTGCCAAGGCCGCCGCGGAAATGTCCAGCCTGCCCCTTTACCGCTACATCGGCGGCGCCCGCGCGGTGCGCATGCCGGTACCCCTCATGAACATCCTCAACGGCGGTGCCCACGCCGACAACAACGTCGACATCCAGGAATTCATGGTCGTCCCGGTTGGCATGACCTCGTTCCGTGAGGCTCTGCGTTGCGGGACGGAGATTTTCCATTCGCTGCGCAAAGTCCTGAAAGCCAAGGGCCTTAACACGGGCGTGGGTGATGAGGGCGGTTTCGCGCCAGATTTGAACTCAAACCGCGAGGCCCTGGATGTCATCATGCAGGCCATCGAAGGGGCTGGTTACGAGGCGGGCAAGGAAGTCGCCCTGGCCCTCGACGTCGCGGCGTCCAGTTTTTTCAAGTCTGGAAAATACGACCTCGCCGGCGAAGGCAAGAAACTCGACCGCGACGGCATGATTGCCTACCTCGCTGGCCTTGCTGAATCCTACCCGATCGTCAGCATTGAAGACGGCCTCGAGGAAAACGACTGGGATGGTTTTGTCGCGATGACAAAACAGATCAGATCGCGCGTGCAGATTGTCGGGGACGACTTGTTCGTGACGAACCCGAGGCGCTTGCGCGACGGGATCCAGCGCCATGCCGCCAACGCGATCCTCGTCAAGCTCAACCAGATCGGGACATTGACGGAAACCCTTGAGGCCGTGGACATGGCGCGCGCCAATGGTTACGGGTCGATCATCTCGCACCGTTCCGGTGAGACCGAAGACACGACCATCGCGGACCTGGCGGTCGCGACCAATTGCGGCCAGATCAAGACGGGTTCGGCTTCGCGCACAGACCGCATCTGCAAATACAACCAGCTGCTGCGTATCGAGGAAGAACTCGGCGCGAACGCGACCTACTGGTGGGGCAAGCTGCCGCATGCGTGAGCAGCTGCTGGCCCTCGCATTGTTGACTCCCGCGTTTCTCGCCGTGACGGCGTGGCGTTGTCCCGGTGTGCCCCACTCAAGTGGTGCGATTCGGGAGGACGCAAAGGCCATCGCGTCGTCCATGTCCGTCGATGTGGCGACGTTTACGGCGGATTTGAACTGGATGGCGTCGTCGCCGCACCCGATGGGGTCTGCGCGTCAATCGGAAGTTACCTCATACTTGAAGCGTCGCGTCGAGGAATCGGGTGCGCGCGCCGAGGTTCAGGAATTCAAGGCAGAAGTCCCGAATCCCGCCGCCCTGACGGGGCCTGCGCCTTTGACTCGTGTGGTCACCGGGCGCAACGTCTACGCATGGCCAGACCGGTTCGAGACCGGCGATCAAACGGGCAAGAAATGCGTCGTCTTGATCGCGTCCCATTACGACACCAAGAACGTTGAGGGAATCACCTACACTGGCGCCAATGACAGTGGCTCATCCTCTGCCGCGCTTTTGCAAATCCTGCGTCATTTGAAGTCGGTCCCGTTTCCGCCTGAGATGAGATGCGCGATTGGACTCGCGTGGTTTGATGGCGAGGAGTCCACGTTGCCCGGATGGAGTGACGGTGAGACGTCCTTCCCGAAGAAGATTGTCGACAACACCTGGGGCAGTCGTCACGCCGCAAGTCAGTCGTTTTCCCGGGATTTGGCGGGCCTTGTCCTTCTTGACATGATTGGTTCGCCAGAATTGCGGATCACGCGCGACGCGCATTCGACTTCGTCCATGATGAAGTTGATGGAATCGGCGGTTGACGCGCTTGGATATCCGTCGTCGCTGTTGACTCCGGATTTCCTGCCGGTCGAGGATGATCACGTTCCGTTTCTCGCAAAGGGGATTCCGGCGCTGAACATCATCGATTTCAATGACCTTTCCGTGTGGCACGCGCCCGGTGATGAACCTTTGCGCGTAAATCCAAAAAGCGTTGAAAAGGCCTCTAGAATCGGGGTCCTGGTCTCCCTGATGGCCGCCATGGATCCTCAAGCCATCCGGTAAATTGCCGAAATCCCGGAAGAACAATCAGGTTCGTGGGGACATTTCCCCTCCGGAGGCATGACCACATGAGTCAGGCGACACACAACACCGTCAATTTCGGCGCCCTGAAGATCACGATCCATCAGTTGGCCGATGTTGTTACCTACACGTTTGACGGCGATGTGGACGAGAATTTCCGCCACAAGGAAGTCCCCCGGGTGGCCGCGAAGCACATCAACTTTGTCCTCGAGAATGTCAACAATTTCAACTCGGTTGGCATCAGGGAATGGGTCTACCTCGTTCGTGATTTGAGCGCTCTTGGCAGCCTGTGTTTCAAACGTTGTTCCGTGACGATGGTTGACCAGATCAACATGGTCCCGGACTCGCTGGGCAATGGCGTTGTCGAATCGTTTTACGCGCCATACGCGTGTGACGAGCACGGCGAGACCAGCCGTCTGATCGTCACGAAGGATCACGCGAGGGAGATCTTGTCGCACGAGGCTCCTGTGATGATTTGCGAACAATGCAAAAAGAAACTGGATTTCGACGCGCTGGAAGACGCCTATTTCATGTTTGTGAGCGCAAACATGCCAAAAAAAGCCTCGTGAGAGAGGTCGATCATTCGAGATGACGATGGATCCGGTGACATCGACGGCGTTTGAGAGCCTGGCGCACGAGGTCTTGCCAGCCTTGCAGCGGCGTCTTGCCGCGCTTGCGGCATTGCCCGCGGATGATCGTCACTGCGACGAGGCCACGCGCCATCTGATCATCAACACGCTTGAACTTTTCCCGATGCTGCGCGAATGGATGGAAAACAAGGCTCCGTCCGGAAAACCAGTGGTCGCCCCTGCTGATCCCGGGCTGGCCCAGGTACCAGGGGAGTTGTTGGACACCCTTGTCGAGTACGCGGACCTATTGGAGCTGGATCAACTGAGATTGCGCGCGATGGTAAAGGGGCTCTCAGCGAATGACCGGCAGGAGTCCGGGGCGCGCGAATTGTCCGCCGTCGCAGCGCGCCTTTCGCAGGACGTGAATGGCATCAGGCGGGTTGCGGCCGGGTTGCAACAGCGGGCATCGTCAGAACTTGCGAGGGCGCTGCAGAGGATTGTCGCGGGCCACGTGGCGGAGCATCCAGCCCATTACGCTGTGCGTACTTCGTTTGAGGCATTCAATCTGGATCAGGCCCAGATTGATGTGGCAGCCAACTCGTTCGCGAGCGCGGTCCGTGTCGTTGCAGAGGGGGCTGTGGCCCAGGGAGAAAAAAGCCCGGTGATTGAGGTGTCGGCTCGATTGACGGCCGGACTCGTTCGCGCGACCTTGCGCTGCGCGGGCTTGAAATCCCTCGACGGTGTGAAAGTTGACGCGCTCGCCCGGACTTTCGCGCTAGTCAAGGGATCTGTGTTCATCGTCCGGGGGGAACGACCAGCGATTGCCTGTGAGGTTCCGGCCTCGCTGCGTGCCATGTCGGGAATCGTGGTCAAGGCTGGTGAGGAAAATTACGCCCTGCCAGTTCACGGAATCATCGAAACCATGCGGATTGATCCCGCTCTTGTGCAACAGATCGCCGGCCAGGAATTCCTGAACCTCAGGTCAACGAGCCTGCCATTGGTCCCGCTGACGGCCGTCGTGGGCAAGCCAGTTTCGAAATCTGGCGACGGGCGCTACGCAGTGGTCGTGGCCTCAGGTAGCAACCGTTTCGGGCTCGTGGTTGACCGTTTGATCGAACATCGCGACTTGTCCCTGCGCCCGTTGGGGGGCAGTCTCGCCAATCGCCCTGAAGTTATCGGTGGCGCGCTGGATTCCGACGGCAACGTGATCATGGTGATCGACCCGCGCCATATCCGGCTCATGGCGGCAAAATCGTCAGCTGCATGATCTCCCGTCATTCTGAGGCGCAGCCTCGTCATTCTGAGGCCGCAGCCTCGTCATTCTGAGCCCGAAGGGCGAAGAATCCTCTCCCCCACCTCCCCCTTCACAGCGTCTTCATGTCGATCACGAAACGGTAACGAACCTTGCCCGCGATCATGCGCTCATAGGCATCGTTGATGTCCTTGACCGGGATCAGTTCTATGTCGGATACGATTCCATGCTTGCCGCAATAATCCAGCATCTCCTGCGTCTCTTTGATGCCGCCGATCAACGACCCGGCGAGACGCCGGCGCTTGCCGATCACGCTGAACGCGGACACGGGAATCCTCTCCGGCGAGACGCCGACCAGGACCATCGTCCCGTCGCGCTTGAGCAGGTTCAGGTACGCGTCCATGTCGTGAGGCGCGGAAACCGTGTTGATCATCAGGTCCATGATCCGCGCGTTGGCTTCCATGGCGCCGGCGGAAGAAGTTTCCACAAATGACTTGGCCCCAAGACGACGCGCATCCGCCTCTTTCGCCTTCGAGGTGCTGAACACGGTAACCTCGGCACCCATCGATGCCGCGAGTTTCACCGCCATATGGCCAAGCCCACCAAGGCCGATGACGCCAACCTTCATCCCTGGACCTGCCTTCCAGTGAACCAGGGGCGACCATGTCGTGACGCCAGCGCAAAGAAGGGGCGCCGACGCCGCCAGATCCAAATTTGCCGGTATTTTCAGCGTGTATTTTTCGTCCACCACGATGCAATTCGAATACCCGCCATAAGTCGGGGTCTTCAGGTCTTTCTCAAGCCCGTTGTATGTGACCACCGCGTGGCCCTCGCAGTATTGCTCCAGTCCCTCGCCGCAACTGGCGCATGTGCGACATGAGTCGACCATGCAGCCGACGCCGGCAAGGTCGCCGACCTTGAACTTGTGGACCGAAGAGCCAACTTTGGTGACCTTGCCCACGATCTCGTGTCCCGGGACCATTGGAAAGATCGATCCTCCCCACTCGTCCCGCGCCTGGTGGATGTCCGAGTGGCATACGCCGCAATATGCGATCTCAATCAGCACGTCATGAGGGCCAACGTCGCGGCGTGAGAACGAGAATGGGGCCAGTGGTGATGTCGCCGTCTTCGCGGCCCAGGCTTTCGCGGAAATCATTTTTCGGTCTCCTTTACGGGGCGTTGCCGACATTGTACGCTTTTTGAAACCAACAGGGAGCCTCATTCGATGGCCAGCAAGTCGAAATGCGTCCGTCGTGTCGTGTTCAACCAAAAAGGCGGGGTCGGCAAGACGTCGATCACTTGCAACCTCGCGGCGGCTTTTGCCGCCGCTGGCCTGAAGACCCTGGTCGTGGACCTCGATGCCCAGGGCAACACAAGTCATTACCTGTTGTGCGAGGGCGCCATCGGAGGCCGGACGATCACCGACTTCTTCGAGTCGACGCTGAGCACCCTCAAGATATTTGGCCAGCCACTCAGTGACTGCCTTTACCAGTCTGACTTCAAGAACCTGTGGGTGATTCCCGCGGACGCGCGCCTTGCCGAGTTGCAGCCGAAACTCGAGGCGCGGTACAAGGTTTTCAAGCTGTCGCAGGCTCTGGATGATTTGATCGATAACCAAAAGTTCGACGCCGTCTTTATTGACACTCCTCCCGCCCTCAATTTTTACAGCATGAGCGCCCTCATGGCCTCGGACCGCGTTTTGGTTCCGTTTGATTGCGACGCTTTCAGCGCGGCGGCTGTGCAACACGTTTCCGACATTGTCCAGGAAGTCGCCATGGACCACCGCCCCGACCTGAGTATCGAGGGGATCGTGATCAACCATTTCCAGGCCCAGGCGAATCATCACAAGGCCGCGATTGATGCCATCAGCCAACACGGGATTCCCCTGCTCAAGCCTTACCTGTCGCCGTCAGTCGTGATGCGCGAGAGTCACGCGGCACGTGTCCCGCTCGTCTTTTACAAGCCGGCCCACAAACTCTCCGCGGAGTTCAACCAACTCGCGGCTCTTTCGCGGTCTGTGAAGGCAAAAACCAAACAGACGTGAGGAGACCCGTGTTGAGCGGATCCTTGTTGAACGGAATCAAAGCAAGAATGTATGGATTCGGCCTTGCCGCGATTCTTTCGCTGGCGCTCATGGCCCCGGTTGCGGTTTACCTGGTCCGCCCGGCCGCGATTCTCGCCAGTTTGTTGGCGCTGAGATCCAAATGGAACGAGCCGTCCATGCCCGACGCGCACGAATGCACGGGCCGGTGGTCCGTCCCGGTTACCGGCAGGGATTCCAGGTGGATTCCCGCGTTCCCCGAGACCAGCGCCACTTATTTTTTGCTGCCCGTAGCCACGCGGCATGACGGCAGGCCATTACGATTTGAGCTGGCCGGTGATTTTCCGATGGCGCGATTCATGAGTTTCGCTCTCTATGACTCCGATTCGGGCCGTCTATTGTCCAGCCTGCGCGACTCAGAGATCAGACCCTACGTGGAGTCCGTAAATCCGTTCGTAAAAAAAGTCGAGCGCGATACCCCTGACAGGCGCTTTGTTGTGCGCGTGGCGCCGGCTGGCTACTTTGCGGATCTGATGCCGAACAAGCTCACGTTCCCGAAAGATGTCGATTACGTAACCTTGATCCTGCGCGTCTACCGTCCCGACGATGATGCCGCGGGGCATTCCCTGGACGCGACTGGCGGTGTCGGGCTGCCACGCGTGCATGCTTATCATGTCGACGATGGAACGCCTGTTCCAGCATGCGCGTCAGCCTGGCGCCGTCCGAGGCTGGACGTTGATTCGAAACAGCAAGCGATCGATGATGCCATTGCCAGGGACCAAAAGGCGCGCGATGGCAAGCCTTTCCCTTTTTACGCGCGTCATTCAGGGATACCAGGTCCGTTCCCTGATCCGCATGTGGCCTTTGGTTTTACCAACGTCAATCGCGCGCTGGGAGATGTGGTGACGATCCGTTTTCGCGCGCCGTCATTCTTCAACAGCACCTCGAAAAGCCGTTTCGTCGACACGCGAACGGATGTCCGTTACTGGTCCGTGTGCCTCGGTGGCCGCCGTGAGACCAACACGGTTGGCTGTGTCGCTGACGCGGAAACCTCGGCAGACAAGGAAGGATTCACCAACATCGCGATCATTCCGCCGGGCGACAAGGAACTTGCCGACGCGGCGACTGCCCGTGGCATGTCCGTCCTGTACTGGGGTAAATGGATCAGCGGTGGATACCGCGTCATCATCCGGTTTGTGGAGAACGAGACCCCGTTCGCGCGCAGTTATTCCCGCGTTCCTGATCTGGCGATGGACCGTACCTCCGTACAACCTGCGGATCTGGAACCATACGAGGCCGGTAAGGTCCTCGGGGATTTCGGGGCGTACGGAACCTATCTGTCACGAAAACAGTTTCTCGATCCGGGAATGAAATGAGCGGGGCCTCCCACCGGAATTGTCGATTGACCAAGGAGCCTTTGGTAGGTTGCGCAAAATCGCGCTCGATTGTGTCTTTTTTGCCACATGGATTTCCGTCGTTCGCAATCGCCAGACGCCGGATATTGTAAATCAATTTCCGATCCTGCTACGATCTTTCATAGTCTATTCCCACTACTGTTGTTGCGAGGATCATCATGACCAATTTTGGCAAACGTCCTTCTGCGTGGAAGCAGCTTGGCGCGGCAGTTTGCATCTCCGGCATCGCCGGCGCGGCATTCTCTGCACAGGCACTGGCTCAACAAGCTCCTGCTCAAACCAGTGAGCGTCCCGCTCCTTACGCCATGGCGCCGGAGTCAGGGACCCTGCCCGAGAAAGTTTTGCGTGCGCGGATCCCCGTTATCTCGGCCACCAATTCCGGCGCAGCATACGATATCGATGGGAAGAAAATTGAAGGGGGCGTTACTGCCAACGTGATGGCCAGCGGCCTTGCCTTGGAATACGGGATCACGGACAAATTGTCCTTCGGATTTCTGATGCCCTACGTCGTCAAGAGCGAACTTGGCGTCGACGGCGACAAGTACAAGAACCAGCGCGGCTACTTCGTTTCAAAGCGCGCGGCATACGAATCTACCGGAGCAGTGTTGTCCGGGCAAGGTCTGTGTGCGGCCGGTGCGGGCTGCGACGCCCTGATCGAAAGCGGCTGGGCCTTCCCGTCTGATCAGGAAGTGACGTTGAGTTCTGGCGAGAAAGCAACGATCAAGGCCGGCGTTCCGGTGAAGCAAGGTTTGAACTCCTTGATTCTGAACGCGGCTGTTCCGAAGTCCGGTGAAACCGGCATGGGCGACATCGACATGGGCCTCAAGTATCGCTGGCTGAACGAAGGTACGATGGGCCACGCTGTGGGTCTCGTTGTTCACTTGCCAACCGGCAAGTATGAAGATGTTACCCTGTCCCAGCGTGCAACCGGACGCGGGATCATGGAAATCGGACTGCGTTCCAGCTTTGACTACAAGATCAACGACAATTACATCGCAGGTTGGCAGCACACGGTTGACTACGCGGTCGGCAAGGGCAAGATCAAGCGTTCCAAGATCCTGGACAACACCCAATTCAACGATGCCGAGACCACTGGCGACGGGTTCGCCAACAACGAAGAATTCGAACGTCCAGGCGCCCGCAACAGTGGCTTCATCGACGTCAAGACCAGCTTTGCGCAGTTCAGCAGTGACCTGAAGGCGTTCGGCGGCAAAGTCCGATACTCCTACGACTTCGACACGGCCGTTCGCGTTCAAGACAGCGAACTCATCCAATCCAACGGTTTCCGTGGAGTTGGCGAGCGCAGCAGCATCCATCAGCTGGGCCTCGGTGTGAACTGGGACGGATTTCAACTGGAAAACCGCATTCCGGTTCGCCTGACGTATGATCTCGACATGCCGATCATGGGTAGCAACAAGTCGGTGGCGCCTCTTCGCAATACGTTCATCACCGAGTTGTACTACAAGTTCTGATCAGCAGGTTTCACGCAGTTACCAGTTGAAAACGAACACACTCTAACGAGGAACTGAAACATGAAGATTAACAAGAAAGTCGCGATTGCCGGTGCGATGGGCGTCGCCCTTGCAGCCGGAATGGGCGCATGCGGCAAAGTCGAAACGACCGCAATTCCGAAGGCAGCTCAAGACCTGACGACGGATGATATTGATGACGACGATTTGAAGGCGGGTCAGTTGCGCTGGGAGAACATGCAGACTGCCCTCGGTATAAAGGGTTCGGCCCTGACTACACCGTCCTCAAAACTAGGTACGGACGAAATGACCGCCTTGTTGGTCGCCGAACACACCAAGGCCCTGTATGCGACGCGCTGTGCGAGTGTCGAGAGCGTTGTGGACTACGATCCTGCTACGGCTGTTAGCACGGACGGAACAACGGCGGTTGACGCCAAAGTTTACAAGATGAAGTACAAGTTGCGCGCGAGTGCTTCGACTTCTGAAGAGACCGCGCGTACAGCGCTTCTCGTAGTTGGCAACAGCTGTTCGAACAACTGCCAGATGGTCGCATACGGCCACGGGGGCGACCGCGGTCTAACATATAGTGAAATCTACAAGACGTTCGGCGCCCTTCAAGCATCGAAAATCATTGTTGCCCCGACATTTCCGGGTGAGCCTCTCTGCAAGACGGCAACTTCCTCGACGTCCGACAAGACGGCTTGTGCCGGCACGGATGACGTGGTTGAGGCTGCCGTTGGAACCAGTATTCCCTGGGATAACGATGTGGACGACCTGATGGGCGTCCAGAGCTGTCTCGTCAAGGCTGCACTGCTTTCTGGTTCATTCGGATCCTCGCTACATAGCAAGATCAACGGCAAGTGGAAGTCCACCGGCGGTAGCGGCACGTTCAGTTCAGCCCCCCTGACTTTCCTTGCGGGAAGTTCACGTGGCGCTCTTGTGGCCGACCTTGCGATCGCACGCGCGGGTGCTGCGTTGACAGCCACGCTGGCTGCGTACGCGAGTGCTGGCGGTGGAGCCCCTGGGAGCGCTGCAGCACTGCAGTACATCGGCACCAATACAGGTGAATCCTATTCAGGTGCGTCTGCCGGATTGGCGCTCTTGACCGCGACGACCCTTCCAAGTTGCTCGATCCATAATTTCGGCCCAGCGGGATCCACGATGGGGCTTGGTCGCATCATCGCCGAATTCCTGGTTAAAGGTAATATCAAGAGTTCCAAGATGTACGGCCTGCCGGGGATTCCTCAACTCGACGCGATCATGGCGGACTACCGAAACGGTACGATTGACACAGACGCCGCCGCGAAGTTGATCGCGAAGCGTGACGTTCCTTTGAACTCCGGCCTCATGCACTCAGCCTTGCGCAAGTGGGAGGATTTCACGCTCGGTTCCGCAGCCACTACCAACGTTTCCGGCAAGATGCTGATCATGCACGGCGAAAAGGACAAGGTCGTCCCCGTCAGTGATACCCAGATCCTTGGCAATGTTTTCATGGGCGGTTATCTGAAAATTCAAGACAGCGCGACCCTTCGTGCGAAAACGCCGGGATTCCTGGTTACGCCCGTTGTGTATCAGTTCCCGGCGACGGCAGATGCTTCGACATCGAGCCATCACGGTGACACCGCTTTTGCGACGTCGGTTGCCTATCAGTACGCCCCTTCGACAGGCGCCTTCTGGTCTGACATCAAGGACACCAGCGGCAACGTTTTGGTTCAGGGCACGACGGTTGGGACGTACGGTAGCTGGGGCACCTATGATGGCAAGACGCCGGCAGAGACCATGGCGGCCTGGCTTGCCAACGGGACCACGGGTTGTACCCTGTAAGACATCCCTTGCGGGAAATTCCGGCTGCCATGGATGGTGGCCGGGTGAGAGAGGCGCGGTCCGATCCCGCGCCTTTTTCTTTTTGCGTCATCCTGAATCGGAGGGGGCAACGTCATCCTGACCGTGCGTCCGCAACGTCATCCTGACCCTGAGCGAAGCGAAGGGGAAGGATCCCGTCCTCACGGGAAAGAGAGGATCCTTCGCCTTCGGCTCAGGATGACGCGGGGGATCAGAATGGCGAGTCAAAACCGTTGGTTATGACGTCGATGTGATTTTTGGTAAACTTTACGGATAGTTCACCGACGAAGTTTTGATTGGCAGCTTCGGCATTGGTGCCGACAGTCCAAATTGGGGAGAGTTCGCAGATGAACAAGCCTTGGCTGAAGCATTACGAAGCTGGCGTCCCGGAAACGATTGATCCCAATCGTTACAGCTCGATCCTTCAGATTTTTGAGGAGTCGTTCAAAAGTTACGAGTCGCTGCCGGCCTTCACAAACATGGGCGCGACCATCTCCTACGGGGACTTGCGTGAGCAGGGACTGAAGTTCGCCGACTACTTGCAAAATGAATTGAAGTTGCAACGTGGTGATCGCGTCGCCATCATGATGCCCAATATCCTCCAGTATCCGGTGGCCCTGGTGGGTGTCTTGTACGCCGGATGCGTCGCGGTCAACTGCAATCCGCTGTACACGCCGCGCGAACTCGAGCACCAGTTGCGCGATTCCGGGGCGAAGGCGATCGTTGTCTTCGAGAACGCGATGGCTACCCTTGAGAAGGTCATCGCCAACACCTCGGTCAAACATGTCATCACGACGCAAATCGGTGACATGCTCGGGTTTCCGAAGTCCCTGATCGTCAATTTTGTGGTGAAGAAAGTGAAGAAGATGGTGCCCGAGTGGAACCTCGCTGGCACGACAACCTTCAAGGCGGCCCTCTCCAAGGGCAACATGAACCGCCTGAAAGTCCCGAAACTGACGCACAAGGACCTGGCATTCCTGCAGTACACTGGCGGTACAACGGGCGTGTCAAAGGGCGCGGAACTGACCCACGGCAACATCGTGGCCAACATGATGCAGGCCTTTGCCTGGATCAAGGGCCAGTTGCGCCCGGGTGAGGAGATCATCATCACCCCGCTGCCGCTCTATCACATCTTCTCCCTGACGGCGAATTTCCTGATTTTCTCTTCCCTTGGCGGGTTGAATGTCCTGATCACGAATCCCCGCGATGTCCGGGCGTTTGTGAAAGAACTCAAAAGATGGAAGTTCACGGCGTTGACCGGGCTCAATACGCTGTTCAATTTATTGTTGAACGATGAGGAATTCCGCAAAGTGGACTTCAGCGCTTTGCGCCTGACCCTGGGCGGTGGCATGGCCGTCCAGCGCGCTGTCGCCGAACGGTGGGCAGAAGTCACGAAATGTGCCGTGATCGAGGCATACGGGTTGACGGAAACCGCGCCAGCGGCCTGTGTGAATCCCATGACCAACCGCGAGTTCAACGGGTACATCGGCCTGCCGATTTCATCGACCGAGATCGCGATCCGCAACGACGAAAACGAGGACTGCAAGTACGGCGAAGTCGGGGAGATCTGCATCCGCGGCCCGCAAGTCATGCGCGGTTACTGGAACCGCCCGGACGAGACGGCAAAAGTCATGACCCCGGATGGTTTCTTCAAGTCCGGCGATCTTGGTTTCATGACGGCAGACGGGTACGTGAAGATTGTCGACCGCAAGAAAGACATGATCCTTGTCTCGGGGTTCAACGTTTACCCGAATGAGATCGAGGATGTGATGATCGGGAACCCGAAGATCGCCGAGTGCGCTGCCATCGGCGTCGCTGACGACCATTCCGGCGAGGTTGTAAAACTCTTTGTCGTGAAGAAGGATCCATCGCTGACGATCGAGGAGCTCAAGGCTTTCGCCAAGGCGAACCTGACCGGGTACAAGTGCCCCAAGCACTTTGAGTTCCGCAACGAGTTGCCGAAATCAAACGTCGGCAAGATCTTGCGCAAGGAACTCCGCGCCAGTGAGCCTGCCGCCGGATCCGTCGCGGCCGCCGTGGGAAAGCGTAGCGCCGCCTGAAGGTTTGATCAGCCCCAGCGCGGCCCGTTGAGATCGCGGGTCGCTCTTATTTTCTCCGGGCGGTGAAGCTGCAATTGGCTGACGCCGGATTCGCCACGGAGATCTCATAAAATCTCTCCGCATAGTTTGACGCGCGCCCGTCCGGGGGCCTGGTAAAGACCCATACCGGAGCCTCGTGGTAGATATTCTCGTACAAGACCGCGGGAAATTGGATTTTGCCGTCTTGCCACCTGGTATTGAAGTGATGATGAGCTGGTGTGGGCAACACCACTCCATCAGGCAGGCCTGGTACGGTTGCAGGCCCCGCGCGGAAAAGGCGGCACGGCAGGTTATCCTCCGGCGGCGGCAATTCAGTCCCGGGCAGTCGCGCCCGTACCTCAAACAGTTCAACGGCACGACCCGCTTTTGAGGTTCCGGAGCCGTTCGCGGAATTTTCGGTCGTCATGACGCCCACTCGCGGGAACGCGCGTCGGAAATGCGCGATCCTGATGGATGGTTTCGCGATTGAAAGTGGTTTCGAATTCTCGCCCGTTCCCATGGCGACCAAATAAAACGTCGTCGTGCCGGATTGTCCGACAGTCGTCGCCCAGTCGAAAATATTTTGCGTGATTGCGCCCTGACCGGCCGTGAGCGATACGGCGTTCAAGTGGGAACTGATCGCGGTGGGTGCCCGTGAAATCTGAATCCAGCTCGTAGTCTCTGCCAACCGGTCCTCCGCTGTTGTGGCAGCGGACGCCAGGACGAGCGCCGTGTCCTCGTCACCGTGAACCCAGTCCAGACTGGCAAGAGTTTCTATCGGCGGGCCTGATGGTGCAGTCGCGATTCGCTTCGTGGCGGCGTTGACGCCCTGGTTTGAGTCGATGACGCGATCGAGGAAACGCGCCGTGGTCTTCCAGGCCGCAAGGCGCGATATTGGAGAGAAAATCATCACCGTCATCGTCGCTGGTTCGAGGACCGTGGCGGCGCAGGTTGGCTTGTTTCCACTGATCGCGACCTCGAACGTCACTTCTCCCGTCGTGGCCACGCGTGCCAGGCTCGACATCATCATTGTTCCGCGTATAGCTGGCGCGTCGAGTCTGGTGGCCTCCCCTGCCAGAGGCGCGAGGCCACTGCCGGTGCGCAGTTGCGGCGTTGCCACAAGTCCGCCACACGCAGCACTGCTTTCGCGCCGCGTCTCGATCGCGATGCCGCCCCGGACCATCAACAAGTCACCAGACTCAAGGTTGACCTTGCCCGTCCTCAAGACAGCAACGGGGGTGTTCCCCATGGTGACGTTCTGCGACAAAACCTTGTCCGTGTCGACAATCTCGCGCAGGAAATGCCCTGAGACGGCCTTGAGGCTGTCAACGCGTCGAAAGCGCAGTTTTTCCGCAGGATTTGAGGTTCCTGCCGTGATGACCTGGTCGGTTTCCTGATCCGCGCTGTCGAAATTGACAGTCTCCCGCTGCGAGAAACCCTTTGAGAGATCAAGTGTCGACACGGATCCGGCGATGGCGTCAAGGCAGGACATTGTGAACAGTTGTTCGCAGGCGCCAGGATCCGCAGAGCAGTCTTTCGCCCCGGACCGCTTGTCGTCGGTCTTGTCCTTTTTAGGCAGGCATGCCGCGGCAAGGAAGGCCGCGGCCAAAGTTCCGGGGATCAGGAATGAAATCGCTCCGTGATTTCTTTTCTTCATTTTACCTTTTTATCGAGCGCATCGGTTTTGTTGAGGCTGATCGCGGTCAAATTCTCGAGTCGTTCCTGCAACATCAGGTCGCCGCTGACTACGCCGTCCGCCAGGACCATGTGGTCGCGGGCCTCAAAACCGGGCGAACCGACAACGATGTTTACCACGACCTGGCCAGTTTTCTCCGGCAAGGCACTCGCAATATCGAGTTTACGGAACGTTCCCTCCGCCGTCAAAACGCGGTCGCCTTTGGCCAGTTGAGAGGCTGTCCGCAGCCCGTGTTCCGTCATGAATGGATGCTTGCCAGTCACCTTCACAGTCGTTGCTGAGCCAGCCCCGATGAAACCAATCAGGTGCAGGCCTTTGCCGGCCTCCGGGCCCTTGGTAATCCGCACCACGGGGGCTGCCTTGCCTGTGACGGGGTTCAGGACGAGATCGCCGATTCGCAGCGAGTCGATCCTCCGGTCCTTGCTGTCTGCCATGCGGACTTTTGTCGCAGGGTCAAAGCATCCGTGCATCGTGCGCTGCTCAGGAGCGGAGACCTGTCGGGCAGTGATGACGCACTTCTCCGTGTCGGCTCCTGTGACGGTGGCCTCGAAGTTGTGGATGTAATAATTGGTGTAACCCGAGGGCCATTCCAGCGTCCACTCCGTGCCCGCGCGCCTGAAGGCTGAGAACTTGAACGTGGCAACGCTGGGGCTGGAATATTTGATCATGCCGGGAGTCTTGACATATTTGCTGATCGGGATCGCAAGGCCCGCCGGTCCGCCGGGGATAACGACCGGATTGCTTTTGGCCGGGTCCAGGAGTCCACATGCGGGGCTGGAGGCCTTTGTGCCGGTCTGTGCGGATACATCGGCGTCACGACCGGAACCGCCTTTGGTTGCATCATCCTTGGTTTCAGCGGCGAGGTCCCCGCCCTTCTGGCTGGCATTGGTCGCTTCATGGATCACAACGTCACCGCGTTCGGATTGCGTGAAATGACTGGCCGGACGGCAGCCCAGCACAACGACTTGCAGCCCCGTCGCAAACAGGATGACAGTGTTTCTCTCGCTTGAAAATTTCACTTCGGCCCCCTTGTGAGACCGCCTTATCGGCTTTTGCGGCGCAGAACCGCAGTCCTCGGCAGATCCTGATGGATTACGGGGACATGGAGGTGGTAATTTCAGGCGTCATATCAAATTTTGTTTGATTTTCGATGCCCGCAGGCAGGGGGTTCTCCCATGACCATCAAATCCCAGGACTCAACGCGAGCCGCCGTTCTTGTGACGGGGGGATGTGGATATATCGGCAGCCATGTGGTCCGCCAACTCGTCGAGGCCGGATGCCATCCAGTCGTCATCGACAATCTGG
>RGVZ01000371.1 GCA_010029825.1 bacterium
ACCCGGGCCTACTCCTTCGCGCGGGCTGCGGCTCCTTCCACTTATGCGGACTGGGCGGCGCAATATGGTCTGGCGGCGGGATCGGGATCGGAAAATGCCGACTTCAACAACGGCAACGGGGATTTTCTGACCAACAACGATGAGTTTACGGCCAACACCGATCCGCTCAACGCCGATACGGACGGGGACGGGCTCTTTGACGATGAAGAGGTTCTCGCTTCCTATGCCACCCACACCTACTTTAATGGGAATACCTTAAATCCGCTGACGAGTGACACCGATGGGGACGGTTTGCGGGATAATTGGGAACTCCAATATCGTCTCGATCCTAAGGATAACGGCACCGTGGTCAGTTACGTAAATAACACCGGCTTGGCAGTGGTCTCCAATCCGAACGGGGCCGACGCGGATCCGGACGCCGACGGCCTCACCAATGCCCAAGAGCAGGCGGCCGGTACCAACCCCCTGGCCGGCGGAACTGGCTTTGCGTTTGCGCATCCTAAAATCACCGTGCCCGGTACCTTTAGCAACTGGGACGCGGCCGGGAGCCTTGCCAACACCATGCAACTATTCGGTAACTTTTCCTGGCGTCTGATCGTTTATTTTGCGTCCGCTCCTAGCAACCCTGCTTTTAAGTTCGCCGCCGGCGGTTGGGCCACCAGCTGGGGCGATACCAATCCAGCTAATGGTATTGCCGATTTGGGTTCACCCACCAATATTTCCGCGGCCAACACCTTCATCTTGCCCGGTTATTACAAGATCACTTTCAACGACCTTACGCTAGCCTACACGCTCTCCCCCCTGTCGGCGGTTGACTTGGACAGTGACGGGTTGCCGGACGAGTGGGAGGACTACTATGGCGGATATCTGACCCCTCCCATGACCAACCTGAATCCGGCAACGGCGTATGTCGCCGGAAGCAGCACCACGGCGGCGCAAGCTTATGCCGCCGGCATTGATCCGGTGCGGGACACGGTTCCTCCCACGATCAGTTTGGCTCCGGGAATTCCCGTTCTGACTTGGGTCGCCCTCGGCGGCGCCGCCCCTAACGTCAGCGCCGCTGACGTCGTGGTGAGCGATGACGTTGCCACCGGGTTGACTCCGCAAATAACCGTTCGCAAGTTGACGGGAACCAGTCCGGGGGTGGTTGCTTTCAGCAGCAGCGAATCCAGCACGTGGCAAATTGAATATCTCGTCACGGACAATGGCGGGAACCAAGCCATCCTTCAAAGGGTGATCGTGGTTGGAGATGAGCCTCCGGGTTGGCGTGCCATGAACTGGCCCCCCACGATGACCTTGAGCACGATCGGCTCCGGACCCGTGTACGGGCAGATTTTTGTCGATGGTGCCACCGCCGCGGCGGGGGCCGCCCCTGGTATTCAGGCTTGGGTAGGCGTCAATGCAGCCAATACGGATCCGGCGACGTGGGATGCCTCGGCCTGGACCGCCGCCAGCTTCAACTCTCAGAGCAACGCCAACGACGAGTATGTGGGAACGATCAGCGGGAGTTCGTTGACCCCCGGCACCTACTACTACGCTTACCGCTGGCAGATTGGCTCCGCTGCCTATTTCTATGGCGGGATCAAATCGGATGGCAGCGGCTCAGGTCCTTGGGACGGCACGACGAACGGCAACGGGGTGCTGACGGTGAACGCCGCGGTGCTCCGCGACGTCACCTTCGCCGTGGATATGGGTGTGCAAATTTTCAAGGGAGCCTTTGATCCGGCCACCAACGGGGTGGAAGTAAGAGCCACCTTCAACAACTTTGCCGGCGGGGCCTCCACCCTCAGCCGCGTGGGGACGAGCACCCTTTATTCCGGCACCTTTCAAGTCGAAGGTGCGGAGGGGGCCACCAACAATTACAAGTTCTTCATGAGCGGCACGAATGCGACGGGGTATGAGGCGAGCTCGGACCGGCAGGCCCTGTTGACCGCACATTCCGTTCCGCTCAACACCGGCACAAACTTTTTCAGCAACCTCACCGAGTCCCGGAAAATCACCTTCCGGGTGGATATGTCCATCCAGCAGCAGTTGGGGAATTTTAATTCCAGCACTGGCACGGTGAAGGTGGCGGGAACCTTCAACAACTGGACCGCGACTGATCTGACGGCCCAAGGCAACGGAATTTACGCCGGGGAATTTCTGGTGGATGGACCGCTCAGTGTCGTGGAGTACAAGTTCATCAGCGGGACCACCTATGAATCCCTTGGCAACCGGACCCTTTCCGTGGCGCTAAACAATCTGGCGGCCAGCACGCTGAATCCAGTTTACTTTAACGATGTTTCGGTGGCAGGTAGCACATTTGCGGGCTGGAGCGGCGGGGCGACGTTGGACGCCACGAACGTGGGCAAGTATGCGATCGGCGGCGCGAGCAGCCTCTCTGCGACGGATGGCGTGAAGCCGGCCTTGACGGTGAGCGGCGGAAACCTTGTGCTGACGGCGATCGTGCGCGTGGATGATCCGAAGCTGTCGGTGTTCGGCGAGGTGGTAACCAACTTGGCAAACTACGGCACGCCGGCTTCGACTACCATGATCGACGGTGCAACCGTAGACTGCAACGAGAAGATAGGAGATAGGGGAGGCTGAGGGGATGAGGTAGGGCGGTCTCTCCGAGAACGCCTCGTTGAATTTCGAAGTTTCTAAGATGCAACGAGGCGGGCAGGGGACTACCCGCCCTACCTAAGGCAGGGGCTTGGCTGTTTTTTCCACTTCCCGCTTTCCAGTGAAATCGTCTTAGCCCCAAAGAGGGATAGTAGGTGCTTTGAGGTAAATGTGCTTATTTAGCTTTACTAATAAACGTACTTTTGTTTCACAAGTGTATGCCGGATATGTTTTTACGTAAAAATAAGTACCCACATTCTGTCACCAAAACGTCACAAAAAAGCCCTAGCAATCCGCGCAACCTGTAGCATGTTTGAAATGTGGGACCACAACGCCACCTCCGAGGTCTGTTTACGAGCCAAACCCTGAAGAAGTCGTTTAGCCGTTTCGCTTTTTGGGA
>RGVZ01000372.1 GCA_010029825.1 bacterium
AGCTCCGCGCATCTCGCCTAACGACTTTTTCAACCCGGCAATTTCTGTCTGGCTTTTGCGGATATAGCCCTGAAACAAATCGACTAAAAGAGGCATTGCCACGGCCTGGTACGTCAAGGCAGCGCGGGTTTGAGCGTCCAGGTCGGTAGTTTCCACATTCATCGCTTGGGTGCGCAGATTGTCAATGCGGGAGTCCCAGTCGGGGTTGCCGGTCTTGCGAAGCACCGGAACCTCGCTGGTAAACCGGTTCCAAATCTCGTCGTAAGCGAGCTTCGTTACCTCAGCCTCTTTGGCAACTTGCGCTTGCTGTTGTTTTTGAAACTGCTCGGCCTGTGCCGTTTCTCGTTTGGAAATTTCTTCCATCGCCCTCTCGGCGTTTTGCAGAATAATGTCGCGCTTGCCGTAAAGTTGATTTAGGTCCTCCACCCGGCGGCGAAGATCCACCGCGTCAACCGGATCCAGATTGGCCACCAAATCCTTTACTACCGCCCGTCGTTTGGCCGCGTCCCCAATGCTAGCCGCGCGCACCAGGGAATCTCCGTCAATCTCGTAAGCCTTGGCAATCTCGTCGATGCCGGCGGCCGCCTGCTCAATCGGCTTTTGAATCGCCACCTTGTACTGCTTGGTCGCCTGCACCCGGGCCACGGAAAGCTCGGTCTCATACTCGTCGCGCTGGGCGCGAATTTCATCAAGCTCGGATCTCAGGCGTTCCAGCTCCGGGGAGCTTTCCTCGCCCTTGTCCTCCACATCCTGCTCCTCCTTGCCGATCTTGCTTTCCAGCTCCTTAAGCCTGGCGCGGGTCTCACGCAGCTCGGCGGTCACCTTGGCAAACGCGGTCTGCGCCGCCTTGGGGGCGTCTTTGGGAAGTTCGGGGTCGGCCTCGGTTTTCTTTTCAGGCTCGCCGGCCTTGGTCAGCTGGTCGATGACATCATCGGGAATCTCAATCCTGTTCTCCAAGGTCTTGGCCGGGGCTTCCTTGACGGATTCGGATTTGGCCTCGGTTTTCAGGGCTTCAGCCTTGGGAGCTTCCTGAACGGACTCGGCTTTGGGTTCCGGTGCCGCCGTCTCATCGCTCATTCTTTAATCTCCTTGTTCTCCGTCCAGGGTGCCGGCAACTCCGCCGGCTTTGCCGCCATTTCGGTCAGCGCCTGAAAATTTCTGAGGCAATCAAAAAACCCTTCCCGCCGTGCATTCATCAATGCTCCCCACAAAGCCAGATCCACGCCTTGAGGAGTGGCCGTGGGCTTGGGTGAGGCAAAATCGGTCAACGCCTCCAAAGCCCCCCGGAATGCCGGCAAAGTCAAAATATGTTTTAGTTCTGCCTGTAAATCGTCCCGCTTCTTCCAGTCTTCGATGGTCATCATTTAAAGATTACTGACAGTAGTTTGCCCGTATGGCAAGCATTTTATGAATTGCGGATTTTGCTGGCCGTCTCGGCGTCCTTTAACGCCATCCGTTGCTGATGCTCGGCCAGTTTGATTTGTTGTTCCAGCTTGGCCTCCTCCATCTTCATCTGCATCGCCACCTGGTGTTCCTGCAGCTTGGTGGCGGCCGCGGCATCCACGCCTCCCGGAACGTTGCCCGCTTCCTGGGCCTTGCGCATATTTTCGGCTTGGGCCCGCATCTGGTTCTGCAGGGCGACGATGGCCTCGCGCATAAGATTGAGCATCTCGTTGTACTGCCCGATCTCGACCTTGCGCATCGGGTCGGAGGCAATGGCCTGAAGATGAACGATAGAATGTTGGTAGTTGAGCGTAAGGTACGCCAAGGCCATGTCGGATCGAGCAACTCCCTGAGCCGTTGCTTCCAACATCGTGCGAGCATCGGCCAGGTGGACCCGCAGATGTACCGAATGATTTTCGGTCGGCATGACATTGATCGGGCGTCCATCCTGGAACTGGGCGTTCTCCAACTCAGCGATCTTAGCGTCAGTCGGAAGACGTTCCTTGAGCTTGCTGGCGGGCAAATAGCGGTCTACCTGATCATAGCCGACACGGGCGGCCACGCGGTCGCGGATCAGGTTTTGCTGGCCCACCTCGTCGAAGCGCGGGAGCAACTGCAAAAATTCGTTGAAGGCCAAAATACGGGCCCCGCTGGAACCGTAACTTTTTGCCAGGTGTCCTTCTGTAGCCGGCGGAACGACTCGCGCAAAAGCTTGGCCCATGGAACGTAAAAAAGATTAATGGAGGCAGTGCTTAATACCGCTTCGTTGGCCAGCTGGGCCTGCACCTCAGTCGCCGTGCGCTCCTTGCTGCCATCCGTCATCTGGCGGGTGCGATAACTCCCGGTGTTGGACTGGCGCGTCATGGACAAATCCTGCATCACCGGCAACACGCTTTGGTTGTAGTTGGGGAACTGGGTGGCAACGACATCCAAATTGGGAGGTAAGAAAGAAATCGGGCCGGCAAAGGCTAAGGACAGGCGGCTGACGTCTTCGGCCGTTTTGGGCTGAAGCACCAAACTGGTCTGCATCATGGAGCCGTCAACCACCGAGCATCGCAGCCGGTTGCTCACCTGGATGTGCGGGAATATTTTGTGACCTAGGCCCCGGATGGAATGGTACGTGCCGTTGCCGATACCAAAGGTAAAAATTGTGAAAGCCTCAGTCGCGTTTTTGAAGCGGCTGATCTTTTTGTAAAGGAAATCCGTGTTAGACCCGTCGCGCAGCCCGATGTAGTGGCTGATGGTGCCGTCAAACTCCCGGACATAATAGTGGTTGACCCGGATCTCCTGGGCGCGGGCGTAGGAGTAATAAAGGTCGTTGTTCTTGAACTCGACTTCCAGTTCCTCCCAGGTCTGGTCGGTGGGTCGCTGTCCCCGGTTTGACTCAGCCAAAGCCTTGCGAACTTCCTCAACATTCCAGCCGGCCTCTTTGGCCGCCTTGGGGTTTGAGATATAACTGTACAACTCGTGTGCCAGGTACGAGCGCTTAGCCACGGCAAAGTCAACCCGCTCCTCGGTCGCCGGCGTGCCGCGGGGAAGAAGAAATTCCCCGATGCCG
>RGVZ01000373.1 GCA_010029825.1 bacterium
CTTCCCAGTCTGTCTGCTCGCGACTTCCATCGCCTCGCGAAACGCAGTCAGGCTCGCCACGTTCTGCCGGCGGGCACCCTCTTCAAAAAGACAGTCAAGCTGGGGCTCGGCGATCCATTTAGGTTCCCGCAACCCCCTGGCGTCGTCCCACGCGAAGCCCACGTCCGGAAAAACGACCTGCAGCGCGCCATCTCGGAACCGACAGAACATCACGGAGTCGGGCTGGACAAATCCCAGAGTACCTCCCGCCCGATGCAGGCGATCAACCTGACGAACCGCCTCGAGGATGGATTCATCCAGTTGCCGCAACTGGTCATCGTCCGGCTGGAGGTTCGCACGCCGAGGAGCCAACCGCTCGTGGAGATCAACGACGGTCAAGGCCTCTGGCTGCTCGTCCTCGGGCCAGGCCATCTGCAGTCGCCGTTGCCGACTGCCGGGACTCTCGGTCCAACTTCGCCAATCCCCCACCACTGGCGGCTTCAGGTAGACGACACCCGGCTCAACGACACGAGAGAAACCGGACCCAATGCCGCCGATGTCCGCTTCATTCTCCCCACTCTCGAGCCCCAGGCTCGCCCATTCCGTTGACCACCCGGTCACGCCCCAGTGCTGGACTTGCCGCATGGCCAGAAGATCTCGCGATGGATTGAGAACGAAAGGATGCCTTGCCGATGCCACTGGGCATCAACCACCAGACGGCAACCGACTCTCCAAACCCGCATCAGCTCACAGACTCCGATTTTGCTGCAGCATAACTCCCCCCAAAAAGGGTGCAACTCCAAACCAGCAGAAACGTCGTTTTTAAGAGCGTCTCGATCGCGGATCAGGCGAAGCGACGGGCCTGACTTGTAGTCGCGACTGAGAACCGACCGGGGCTGGGGCCGGCAGGCCACACTGCGAGCCCGCCACACCATCAAGTCGGGCTGACACGACATCAGTCCCGAGTGGAAGATCGTGACCAAAACGCGGGCCGCCCGCCCCCTGAGCGGCTTTCCGCTACCGATCACCAGGTGGGCGGACTAACTGCACGTCATAAAAGCCAACTGTACGACTTGCCCCTTCACCGCGGTATCAAGCACCCAGTACCGCTTTCTCACGATGTAATCGTCGTCTTCGACCACAATGCCTCGCTTCTGGAAGACGAACTGGTGCATCCAGAACTGCTTTGGCTCGCGATATTGGTACGGCTGTCTCTCCTCCGCGCCCGCAGCCACGCACAAGCACATCCATGCCAACAGCGGCAGCCACCCCGAACGAAACACTGCCTTCGTGCCGCCACCGTCTGGAACCTCTGCCACAGCCTCGAAAATTCGCGACTGGTCTCTGCATGGCATGACTAGCGTTGCATTCGTGCGGCGAGCGACTTCTTCAACTCATCAACGCGTGCCGTGAGTTTCGCCACATCTTCAGACGAGAGGTGGCCGACCTCCTTGTTGGCAGCGAGCATCAAACTAGCCGCAGCCAATTCCAACGCCTGCGCCTGAGCTATGTCGCCCGAGGACAACTTCGAGATTTTGCCCAAATCGGAAAGGCAGTCTTCCAGGTAAGAGATTCTCGTTTCCGCCTTTACTTCCGGAGCGCGAGCCAGAGCAACGAACCACCGCGCCCTCGAGAGCTGGACCCTCTGCGCGCTCGCATGATCATCGCCAAACTGCGCCTTCATGAACCCCACCACGCCGTCATATCCTCGCTCGGCCGTCTGTATAGCCTCCGGATCAGAAGTGTCGCCCTGCTCCTGATAAGCGGTCAGTTCCGCCCGCAGGAGTTCGATTTCAGCCCAATCGTTGATCGTTTGGGCGAACTGCCGCTTGAGACCGAGACGCTGCTCGGGATTTTGGGCTTGCTGGTTTACCGCCTTGAAGGTCAGGGGCAGGCGGGCGAGGTTAGCCTGATTGATCACTTGCTGCCAAAACGCGCTTTTCTGGAACGCCGCCTCCGCCCGATTCAAAAGAGCTTCACAGTCAGTGACATCGGTTTCCGAAGGCTTTCCGACTTTCAGAAGCTTGCAACGGGCTAGGCTGGTCAGCAGACGTCCTTCGAGACGTTGAAAGAATCCTCCGCCATCGTTCGCAAACGGATTGCCCAAGATACTCTCCGCGCGACCGTAGGCTGCAAGCGATTCTGCCGGCTTCTTCGCGAGAAACAACTGCTGCACCTCCAAAGGAACATTCGGGTCTTTGGACAAGCCAAAATCCGGCACCGGCTGCAGGAGATCACCTCGAACGAACTCAATGAATGCCTCGTATTGCAGCATCAACGGCGGCACCATCCTTGCAGCTGCCAATCGTTTCCGGCGATTTTTCAACGTGTGCTCCGCGTGCCTCAGAGCGCCTTGCGCCTTCTGAAGATCACCTAACGCGTAGAGCACTTCTGCTCGAAAGCCACTGAAAAACACATCGAGCATCGAGTGGTCGAAATTAAGCTTGATCAGATCCCGCTTATTGAGCGGGCTGTCGAGCCACTCTTCAGCTTCCTGAAGCACGCGCTTGGCGTCATCGTATTCGCCGTCGAAATAGTGCTCTTCCGCGCGCTGACGAAGGTGCATCAAATCGACGGGCAACTCCTGCCCAGAACCGGGATCCGCCAGGGCACTCAGGCACAAGAACAGCGGGCCCCAAACCCATACTGGCCCAGGCTGACGGAGCCCTTGAGCTGCTCGCTCGGGATACAGTGGCCCGAAGCCGTCGTTGGCCAACGAATGAAGCACGATAAAGAACTCCTCCGAGAGAGGCACTATACACCCCATTGGAGGATCAAAAAACTCGCTATTCATACTCGACCAACGCGAGATCGCCCTGCGCGCATGAAAAAACCCGGCGGGGCTCGGCGGCCCCACCGGGTTCACATGATCCCGGCGTCGTGTCGCGGTTGCCCGCGACACGCACCATTTGGCAGTTCTGTCGGTCGCCGGCCATCGCCCTCATCAAAGGCAACGGCCGCGCCGGCTGATCTCTTTTGGCAAGCTCGCCCCACCCCCCGGCCCTTCAGGCACTCGGCCT
>RGVZ01000374.1 GCA_010029825.1 bacterium
GAAAACCAAAAAAGAAAGTCAGTGACGCCGCGCTCTCGGCCCTGGTCGCTTATTCCTGGCCCGGGAACGTGCGCGAACTTGCCAATGTCCTCGAGCGCGCCCTGATCCTCAGCCGTTCACCCGGGATCGAGCCTGGCGACCTTCCCGAAACTTGCTTGCCGGGACGTGACACGAACTCGCTCGAGCTCGATCACGCCGTCAAGGAATTCACCCGCGCCCACATCCGGAAAACGCTGGGTCTTTGCGACGGGGACAAGAAAGAAGCCGCGCGCAAACTGGGTGTGGGATTATCCAGCCTTTACCGGAAACTGGACGAGCTCGGAATTGAGACGGACGAAACCCGTGATCCGCACCGCGGGAGACACCAGTGAGCCATGCGCCCCCGAGGTCCTTGGCCCGCAACATCTTCGTCAATTTCTCGGCGCTGATCGCCGGGCTCTTCCTGGTGCTCGGGGTCGTGGCTGTGCGCTACGCCTACACCAGCATTCTTGAGAACGAGGCCAACGAACTCCGCGTCGCGTCAATCGGCCTCTCGCAACTCGTCACGCGTCAGTTTCACCGGGGGGAATCCAGCCTTCGTTCTGCCGCCAACGACAGCGACATCAAGGGGCTCTTGCGCGAACCGGCCAATGAAACGGCACTGCGGGGGACCACCGCCCAACTCAACCGCAGGGTCAGCCCCTCGCGCGAACTGTCAAACATCAGTCTCTATGACGCGAATGGCCGGTGTATTGCCAGCACTGACCCGGCATTCGTGGGTCATGAAGCCGTCAAGGAGGACTTCTTCCAGAAAGGCCTCCGGACTTTTCACTTCAGCGAGATCAGTACGACGCCGGACGCGCGAAAAGTCCAGCTGATCTCGATTCCCGTCCGTGACAACGGAAAATCTCTCGGTGTCCTCGCGGGGCAGATAAACCTCGCCCATCTTTACGAGCTGATGGACCAGAAGCTCGGTATCTCGGAATCATCAGAGGCATTCCTGATTGACCACAGGCTCCGGTTCGTCACCCCCGGCAAGAGCGGCTCGACACTGCTGACCCCCAGCCACATCAAGCCCTCCACTGCCCAGAGGGCGAACAAGGAAAGTTTCTGGGTCAGCCGCTACGAAAACAACAAACGAACCGAAGTGCTCGGCACGGTGATGCCACTCAAGGAATTCAACTGGTACCTCGTCATTGAGACACCATTTCGCGAGATCCGCGACTCCCTGTTCAATGTCGTCACGGTCCTTGTCGGCGCGGGACTCGCGCTGCTTGCCGGGACGCTCTGGCTCAGCCGCAGGATCGCGGCGCGCGTCTCGCGTCCGATCGAGATGCTGACGAGCAGCGCGAAGAACATCTCCGCGGGAGATCTCAATACACCCGTCGAGGCCGCTCCCGGATCGATCGAGACGGCAATCCTCGCCCGTGAACTGGAGTCCATGCGCGCCCGCCTTGCTGACGCGCGCCGCCGCCTGACAGAACGCCTCGCCACCAGCGAAAAGCTGCGGATTGAATCCGAGCGCCTCGCCGCGATCGGGACCATGGCGTCGACGCTGGCCCACGAGATCCGCAATCCACTCAACGCGCTGTCCCTGCTCATTGCGAAGGCTTCATCCCAGGTTGCCGGCGCGCCCGCGGCCCTTGCCAGCCTCGCCTCCATGCGCGGCGAAATCCAGCGCCTCGAAAAACTCGTAGGCAACGTCCTGGACTACGCGCGCCCATTGACGCTCGATTTGCAACCCGTCAATCTTGTGGATCTTGTTGGGTCGGTGATCGAGTTGTACCGGCCGCTCGCGGAAAAAATCGGCGTGGAGCTTGAATCCCACGTCGGGCCGGGGGATTTCACCGCGCGCGTTGATCGCGACAAATTCAAGCAAAGTCTGGTCAACCTGCTGCAGAACAGCCTCGACGCGATGGGAGACGTCGCTGGTGACCGCGGAAAGGCGCTGAAGGTGAATACCTTCCTCGATCGCGACGAAGACTCAATCACGATCCGGATGATCGACGAGGGGCGTGGTATCGCCAACGTCGACCCGTCACGTTTGTTTGACTTGTTTTATACGACAAAGACCAGTGGCACTGGACTTGGACTCAGCACGGTCCGCAAAATCATAGTCGCGCACGGCGGTGAAATAGAAATTGCCCCCAACCCTTCCGGGCCGGGGGCAATGGTGACGATCGGGCTACCTGCCTGAGCCGTCTGGTTACTTGTGTTCTTCGGTCTTCGGAGCGACTTCCTGGCCAGTGGACTCTTGCTTGACCTCAGCTGGCTTGGCAGCCTCCTGCTTCTTGGCGTGTTCGGCTTTCTTCTTGTGGACGACCTTGCCGCCTTGCGCCTTGCATTCCTTCTCAGTCTTGACGTTCTCGATGACTTTGCCGTCAGCGCCTTCGCAAACACCCTTGAGGCCTTTGGCGAAAGCCGGCATGGCAACCGTGGAAGCCAGCGACGCGACGAGTAGACTACGGGTAATGATGGACTTCATGATGATCCTCCCTCTGATCGAAATGTAGATGGATCTGTTGTCATCTACTTTGGCCCGACCACCGGGCCTGTGACGGGTAGAACTGCATCAGACATGCCACCGGGATGAGGTCGCCGTCCAAAACTGTAACATTCCGTATTCACTTGATTTTAATCGATTTATGCGTTCGACCTGGACAAGTTTCTTTCTCAGAAGCGGGAATCACCGTCCGTGTTGTTCCCGGAAATGGGAAAGCCCGGCCTTGCCAGAAGTGAAGTGCCCATGACCACCGTGGCTCCGACCTTCTGGACGGGAGCCACCGGTGAAACCATGCAGCAGGTTGAACCCATCAAGAATTGCGCGATTTCCTGCCCGGGCTGGACTACAGAACCCACACCGACCCCGTCCAGCATCTTGACCGTTCCCACGCCCGGTCCACCGACAAATGAAAGAAACCAGACCCTTCCAGACTGGTCTTCAATCGCGACGTTGACGCGTTCATTGGTCAATGCCGGCACCGAGGGAGACTGCCGGTATATCCAAGGTCGCAAGAATC
>RGVZ01000375.1 GCA_010029825.1 bacterium
GCCGCCTTCAGTTCATGAAGGGCCTCGGCACCGCCGACAGCTTGCAGCTCGGTGAAAACGACGCGCGGCGCGAAGTGATCGACTTGCGCGCCTTCGACGCGGGCATCCGCGATCAAGGTTCCGAAGGCCTGTGCACGGCCTTCGCCGCCGTCGCGGCCGTCGAGAACCTCGCCCTTCACTCTTTCAAACAACCGCTGAACTTGTCCGAGCGCGCCCACTGGCGCAACTACCGTGAATACAGCGCTGATTCTTCGCTCGCTGCCGCGCGCAAATACGCCCTCATCCCGGAAGACGTCTGGCCCTATAACCGCGCTTCTCCCGTCTCTGACCCAGCCCCCGCCAAAACCGCCCGCATCCGAAGCTACGCGGAACTTGAAACCGGTCACCTTGCCGTCATTGACACCCTTCGCCAGGGATTTCCGGTTGTCATCGCCATGGGCGTCAACCGATCCCTCATGGATCCCGCCGATGGTGGCATCGTGCGCGCCGGTCGCGCGATGGGCGGCGCGGGCCACGCGATCGCCATTGTCGGCGCCATCATCGACCAGCGCGTTCCGGGGGGCGGTTACTACATCATCAAGAATTCCTGGGGCAGCGATTACGGCGACAAGGGATATGCCTATGTCGCATTCGACTACTGCGAGATGACCTATTGCTACGTCTGGAAGGTGAACGAAGTGGGCGTGTTCAAGGACGGCGTAGAGGTCTCGTCCCTTGATGCGCCATCGGACATCGCTCCGCCTGTGCCATCCGTTGATCCCGTGAAACCGGGCATCTCGGCGAAAGACTTCCGCATGGTCGCTCGTCCCATGGATTTATACGGACGCAATCAAGACCACGGATTCTACCTGTCGATCATCGCAACGCCGGACGTCCTGCGCCAGGTCGCCGCTGTCGAGTACTGGACGTCGAACGCCTATCGCCGCCAAGGGTATTTCAAGGTCACCAGCGGCGCGCAGAACGCGACGGAAATCGACCCACGCGCTTTTGACAGCATGTTCTATCCGGCGTCTTACGATGGATGGACAACTTTCCCCGCGAAGGTCACTTTACGCGACGGGCAACGTCTGGCGATTCCGGGCGTCAGAATCGATTTCTGACTGATTTCCGCCTGAGTTCTGATTGATTTCTGGGTGCAACGGTCAGTTGACGCAGGATTCATATTTCTCGAGCAGGCTCTGGTCGGTCATGAACCAGGGCCTGCTGGTGGTTTGTGGCCGTACCGGGCGATTCTCGCGGATTTCCGGCTTCGCCCGCAGGTCGAGAACCAGGAATGGTCCCACGCAGGGGCTCTTTGCCAGATACGCCGGGCGCGGTGGCATCGGCGCGTCGATGATCCAGGCGGGCTCCCGCGTGGCGATCATCCCGATCAATTCACCGCGGTTCAAGTTGATCATGGACGCAGGATCGATCCCGACCCGCGCGAGGACCCGCGCGCGTTTTTCGGGTGCGCCCCATTCCAGAAGGTTCAAGACGCGCACATCCGGCCGGATGCCGAGAGTCACCTGAGCGTAAGAGAGTCCGAAGATCTCCTGGTCCGACGCGGCGATGACCAGTGATCCCGGGGGCAACATCTCGAGTGCCGATTTGAAGTGCTCTTCCGGGAACGTGTGATGATCGCGACGCGCCACGGGGAGAGTCATGAAAACCTGCGCGGCAACGAGGGCCGTCATGATTCCGGTGAGTACGCGGTGACGCACGCGTTGCGCGAGGTCCGCGATACCCGCCGCCATCAATGGCATCATCGTGATCAATATGAACGGGTGAAAACGGCGGACGACATCAATCGTCTCCGAATCCGGATCGACCCGCATCAGTCCCAGGAAAACAACGGCCGTGACGGCCGCAGCCGCGAAAGGGACGGCGCAACTTTTGCGTCGCCGGATCATGAAGGCGCCGTGCAAGGTCGCCACAATCCAGAACCAACCGGTATTGGCCGGCAAATCACGCGCGAATGCCCGCAGGCCGCCAAGGGCTGTCCTGGCATCAGCCACTTTGCCCGGCGCCAGGGAAAACGTCCCGAAATCCGCACGCAGCAAATAACGCAGCGGGCTTGACGAAGCCGAGACCCAGTCGAAGGCCGGCACTGGGGCGGCAGCCGTCGTAGCCATGAAATCCTGCGGGTAGAGGGTCCGGTAAACGACGACGAGCACCGGCAGGGCGCCGGCCAACGATCCTGCCGCGAAGAAAACGGCGTTCGCCGTGAGCCCTCGCCTGATGGGTTTTCCGGAACCTTCCTCATGACGGGCTTCCCGGCCGGCTTGCCACAGGCACCAAAGGGCTCCCGGAAGGGCAATCGCCGTGGTGTGATGATTGGCGAAACCAAGTCCAAAGGATGCCCCGGCAAGGGCCCACATGATTTTCGCGAGTTTGTGATTTCCTTGGTGGCGGGCGAGGACCGGCAGCAGGAGTGCCCCCGTCAACGTCAGCATGCCCAGTGCATGGGCCTCCTGTGTGGTCGCGACACGCCACGAATCCCGTGCCAGAAAGACAACGGCCACGGTCAGCAGGGATTGCGCCGGCGACGCGAGTCCAATGCGCGTCATCGCCGAGAACGCGAGCCCCGCCGCGAGGGCCGCGCAAATCGCCGATGCCCAAGCCAGCCAGAGGCTCGCCGGCACGACAGGCGCCAACTGTGACAGCCACGCCGCGCCACACGAAATCGCGGTCTCGACGGGATAACCGGGCGGATGCGCGATTGGCCAGCCCGAGTTCAGGCAGGTCGCGCCGAGGCTCAGGAATTGGCCGGCGTCGGCTTCCTGCACCGTGGAGGCGGCCGTGGGCAGGTAGGCGACGATGGCCAGCAGGTAAACCCAGCCGAAACACCAACCGCCCGTGTGGCGATGGAGCCAAGACTCGAATTTTGCCCAAAAAGAACCGGGCCGGGTGGACGATGAGGAGTTCATCCTCAAAGTCTAACCCGGCCCGTGCGCGATTCAAAACTCAGTTGAGGGTTACCGAGATCGTATTCCCCTCGAAGGACTCGACGTCGT
>RGVZ01000376.1 GCA_010029825.1 bacterium
GTCGCGCGACCCTGAACGGCGGCACGGAAATCGAACTGGTCACTGCCGCGAACGGTTTCAAAGTCTGGCGCGAACTGGGCGGCACGCGCATCTTGCAGCCCAGCGGCTTTTGGTCGAGTGACACTGATTGGCAAAAGACTTTGACGCGCAAAGGCACTGGTTTCAATGCCTCCACTAATTTCACCAACCTGGCCAGTATCGCGGGAAGGGCTTGCCCGGCGAATGTCTTCTTGAACCACTCCAACATGACGGCCACTGGCACCTGCCTTTACTACGACGCGGGAAATCCTGAGCAATTCTTGACCGCTGCGAAAAGCACCGGGATTGAAGGGGAGGATTGGATTCAGAATTACACGAGTTCCAGTAGCCTCGGTCCGGCGGCCGATCCCACCGGTCCGTCATGGTTCGAAGGAAACATCAAGACCTGCGCGGATAAGGGCATGCGCCTGCCAGTAGCTTATGAGACCGGCGCGGCGGGATCATTGATTCGGTTCGGTATGGGATCCCGTATTCCATCAGACGCTGCACCTTTAGTCGGAGGCACTTTCGTGCCTTCCGTGACAGTCACCCCATGCCTGTCGTGCGTGACCCACACGGCGAGCGCGATTATTTGGCCATATGGTCCCAACCCTGAGATGACTTTCAGCTACAGTGGGTCCAATTGGTACGATGCGATACGGGGTGAACGCGCCGTCAGGTGTGTCATACCCTCGGCGGGCACGTCGGCGGCCACCGCCTATGTCTCTGCGACGCCCGGTGACGGAGCCGCGGCGGTGACCTGGACAGTCCAGACGGGAACGGCAAGCATCACGGATTACGCCGTCCAGTACTCGTCGGACGGCGGCACCACATGGACCACCTACAACGACGGCGTATCGACGAAGACTTCGGCTTATGTCAAGGGACTCGTCAACGGCACGGCCTACAAATTCCGCGTCGCGGCGGTCACGGCCGGCGGTACCGGCAATTACGCGGCGACCGGGGTCTCGACCACCCCGTCTGTCCCGACCTGCGGCACCATCGGGCGTGGCTGCTACGATGACGAAGGCACCCTTGCCGGCGGACGCGCCCTGTTGCCGGGAGGCAAGGAAATAGAACTGGTTGCCACCGGCAACAACTTCTCCGTCTGGCGCGAGAAAAATGGCACCAGGATCCTGCGCGCGACAGGCCTGTGGTCCAGCGACGCCGACTGGCAAAAAACCCTCGTGCGAAAAGGCAACGGATTCAGCGCGACTGACTTCACCACCATCGCCAACATCGCGGGTCGCGTTTGTCCCACTCGCGTCTTCCTGGATCATGCCAATATGGTCGCCTCGGGCCAGTGCCTCTATTACGACGCCGGCAACCCGGCGGAGCTTCTTGCATCAGGTATTTTCCAGTCGGGCGTTGAGAGCGAAGATTATTTGACTGGCTGGGACAGCGAGGCCTCCCTGGGTCCTGCCGGGAATCCCACGAATCGTTCCTGGTATGAAGGCAACATCAAAACCTGCGCCGACAAGGGGATGCGTCTGCCGACCATGTATGAGACGACTGTGCCATCCTTCGCCGATACGATGCCAGGCGAGCCAAATATTACCCTTGACGGAATCGGCGTGCCATCCCATCCGTCGGGATTTACCTGGACCGCGACTCCCAATGCGGGTGCTACCTACTACTTTTGGATGTGGTCTGGCCAATCTACTGGTGTACATGATTCCAACTATTTCGTCCGGTGCGTGATTCCCTCCGCCCCGCCGCCATCGGTCTTGCCTGGCGCGGTAACCTCCGTCGCGGTCGTCCCCGGGTTTCAATCGGCGGCTGTGCGCTGGACCGCGCCGGCGGACGAAAACAAGCCGGTGATCACCGATTACATCGTGCAGTACTCAACAGACGGGAACAACTGGACCACTTTCCCGGATGGCACATCACCGGCGGCCGCGGCCGCGGTCACCGGACTGTCAAGTGGCACCCAGTACCGGTTCCGCGTCGCCGCGGTCAATGCTGCTGGGACTGGCCCCTTCACCGCGAGCGCCTCTGCTGTGGCACCGGCCGTGCCGACTTGCGGCATGACTGGCGCCGGATGTTACGATCACGCGGGCGCGATGGCCGGTGGACGGGCCATGCTGCCAAACAAGACGGAAATCGAGTTGGTCCCTACCGGCAACTCGTTCTCGGTCTGGCGCCAGAGAGGCGGCACGAAAATCCTGTCCGCGACGGGCCTTTGGCAATCTGCCGCGGACTGGCAGCGGACCCTGAACCGTCGCGGCACGGCATTTACCGCGACCGACTTCACCAACGTCGCGAACATCGGTGGCCGCGCGTGTCCGACTAACGTTTATGCCGGTCCCGATGAAATGTTCACTGATAACCGCTGCCTCTACTACGACGCGGGTAATCCGAAGCAGCGCCTCAATGTCGCTAAGGGCTCCGGTGTTGAGAGCGAGGACTGGATCGAGCAGTGGAACAGCGCCAACAGCGTTGGCATCGCCGGCAATCCCGCTCAGAATTCGTTTTACGAGGGCAACGTCAAGACCTGCGCCGACAAAGGCATGCGCTTGCCGGCGTTATTTGAAACCTCGGCTACTTTCACAGCCCCGCCTTGGGACCCATTGCCGAGAACAACTGAAGGAACTCCGGTCTGGGGGACAGCAGGCACTGGCGTACCGGCCTTGCCCGGCTCGATAACGGCGACATCAACCAGCGCCTCATGGCAGGGTGGGGACCGCATTTCCATGTGGACGCGTCGAACATCTTTGTACGTCTCAACAACTGCCGATGCCGTGTCTGGCTGGCCAGTTCGGGTCCGGTGCGTGATTCCGTCGGCGGAGCTCAGTACGCCTGCCAGTCTCGTCGATACGACGCCGCCGGGTGTCACCATCATCCCGCCCGCCAGCCTGACGGCCGGCTCGGCAACGGTCATGGACCTGAACATCCTCTATGACGGCGCGAGTGCCGTTAACTTGACCGACTTCACGAGAAACAAGGTTATCGTCACGACCCTTTC
>RGVZ01000377.1 GCA_010029825.1 bacterium
CGATAAATATGTCGAGTTTGGCCGACAGTTTGCCAACGTGGTGCGCATCCGAGCGAAAGCGCCGTGCGATAACCCCGAGTGCCCGCTGAAAGAGCACGACCAGTATGGCTCCGCGGTGATCATCAGGCCCAACTGGATTCTCACGGCCGGGCATGTGCTCAAGGGGACATCCGGGGCCACGATCCTGCGCGACGACAACACAGAGTATCCCCTGTCGCATGTCGTCGTGCACAAGGACTTTGAGGACGGCAAGTTTGGCATGCACGACGTAGCTGTGGGATATTCCAGCAAAGACTTCAAGGCGGAGTTTTATCCCGAGCTGTACAAACACGACGACGAGCTGGGAAAAGCGATTACGTTCGCCGGCTTTGGCTTTCCGGGCACGTTCTCCACGGGTTTTGATATCAAGCGCGGCGATCACAAACGACGCGCCGGGCACAATAAAATAGACGCCATGACGCACACGGTGTTAATTTGCACGCCGTCGACAGGGTCCGCGCGCTTTCCTTTGGAATTCATGATCACGCCGGGTGATTCGGGCGGCGGCATGTTCATTGGTAACAAATTAGCGGGAATTAATTCGTTCCTCATGGCCGCCGACAAGAAACCGGACGGCACGTATGGCGACGAGAGCGCGTTTACCCGTGTGAGTTTGTACAAGGATTGGGTAGAATCGCAGATCAAGCAGTACGAGCTAGCGCTTGCCGCGCAGGCTACCACGGGTCCAGAGCCGGCGACCCATTTAGATATAAATGAGTCAAAATAGGTCACGCGGTTTATGAACAGCATTCTCGACGACGACCCGCCGCCCGGCCATATTCTTGTGAGCGGGCACAGCGGCGCCGGTAAATCTACGCTGGCCAAAGCACTCGCTGAAAAGCTGCAGCGCCCAGTAGCGCAGGTGGATCATCAGCCGGCGTTCACAGCGTTTCTTGCAAATAATGACAAAGATAATCATCTTCCGCTCGGCTCGCCCAAGCACGACGAGTTTCGCCAGCTGATGCGGGATACGGCGCTCAAGACGCTGGAAGAAACGAAGGCGCCGGCCGTTATTGAAGGCACGCAGCTCGCATATCTGCCGCCAGAGCTGCTTCAAAAATTTACTCGCATTCACGTTAATCCCTCGATGCGGCAGGCATATCAGCAGCGGCTGGAACGGCAGCGACGCCGGTACGAGAAGAATCCCGATAAGCAGTGGACGCCCGAGGTCGAGGAAGAAAAACGGCACATGACCACGCTCGTGCATAACTTCCACAAAGATACGCTGCGAGAGTACGGCAAACTGCCCGACACGGTGAAATACAAACCCGGACAAGATATTGATAAGTTAATTCAGCGGCTGCGTCAAAAGAGTGCCGAACTGCTTCCCGATATTCAACTCCAAGAACACCAGCAACGCATTGCCGACCGGATCTCGACGGAAGATCCCCGCCTGCTTGTGTATCACGGGCTGGGTTCTGGGAAATCTCTCTCGTCGCTGGCCGCCGCCGAAGCCGCCAAGGAACAAAACGGCGAAGACTACGGCGTGGTGGTTCCGGCCAGTCTCAGGGGCAACTTCGACAAAGAGATCAAGAAGTTTACGCGCAACTCGAACCCGGAGATCATGAGCTACACGGGGCTAGCGCTGGGCAAAAAGTTCCAGACGCCGCCTAAGACACTCATCATGGACGAGGCGCACAGGCTCCGCAATCCGGGCAGCGCGAGTTCTGCCGGAGCTGCTGAAGCTGCTGCACAGGCCAAGCGCCTGCTGTTATTAACAGGCTCGCCGATCACGAACTCACCGACGGACTTGGCGAACTTGTTATCAATGCTGCACAACAAGTCGATCACACCGGAAGAGTTCGAAAAACGCTACATCGACTATAAGACCGTGCGGCCGGGCTTACTGGGCTGGCTGCGTGGTGCGAAGCCGGGCGTCAAGCCAGTCGTCAAGAACGAGAAAGAACTGCGCAACTTGCTGCGCGGCAAAGTCGATTACCAGCCCAGCAAGACTCCTGACGGCGTGAACGTGAATGAAGAAGTCGTGCGCGTCCCGTTGAGCGCCGAGCAGCAGAAGATCCAAAAAGCTATTCGGACGAAGATTCCGCCGGGCTTTCTTTGGAAACTCGACCAAGAGTTTCCGCTGTCCAAGGACGAGCTGGCGAAGTTAAACAGTTTCTTAACTGGCCTGCGCCAAGTGAGTCTGTCCACGCAGCCGTTCCGGGCCGACAAAGACCCGGCCAAGGCGTTTACCCAGAGCGCGAAGCTCCAGACAGCGTTTAAAAACCTCCAGCAGACACTCGCCGAAGACAAGCGCAAGAAGGCCATCATTTACTCGAACTTCATTGACTCTGGTCTGGCGCCCTACGCAGCCGGCCTAGAGAAAGCCAAGATCCCGCATGCGTTTTTCCACGGCGGCGTCAGCCCAAAGGCGCGCCAAGCTGCCGTGGACGCATATAACCAAGGCAAGCTGCGGGCGCTCTTGATCGGCCCTGCTGGCGCCGAAGGCTTGTCGACCAAGGGCACGAGTCTGATCCAGCTCTTAGACCCGCACTGGCATGAGTCGCGCAGCCAGCAAGCCCGTGGCCGTGGTCTGCGCTTTGACTCGCACGTCGGTCTCCCGGAAGAACTCAAGAACGTCAAAGTCCAAAGATATCTAAGTGCCAGCCAAGACCCGAGCTTCTTGGGCAAGCTCATGGGCTATCAGCGTGAGCGTACGGGCGACGAGGTACTGGAACATCTCACCGCGGATAAAGAACGCCTGAACGAGATCTTCCGGCAGATCCTCAAGGAAGAAGGCTCGCGCTACAAGGACGAGAAAGAACGCGAAAAGCTGAGCGCTGAGTTACCAGACTTCCAGCCAGACTATACGCCGGGCCAGTTACATGCGCTGGGCGTGTACAAATCACTGTACGAAAAAGAAGGCCCACGGCTTGCGAGTTTAGGAGAGTGGAAGCCCGAATGGGTGACCGAGCATGATCCGAAGGGCTGG
>RGVZ01000378.1 GCA_010029825.1 bacterium
TTTTTATTGTCGATCAAAGTATTGCTCCTGTTTCTCTATTATATTAGATTTTATGTGTTGTTCAAGCTGCGCTGTCTAATAGATCTCCATCCATGCCACAGTAGCTGTTCCCATGAACGGGTCTGTTGCAACTCGGAGCGTCTCAACCACAGAACCATCGTCTGGTGTCGCAGTTCCGTAGAGCACAGTTCCGTACGCTGTGATCGCCACACCGGAGACATAGCCCGTCTGCTCCATGTAGGGTGTGTCAGCTGATGTCGCCTCTCCGTCACCGTCAGTATCGAGGCCTGGGCTGCAGTCATCGAAGCGGATGCCGTACACGCGTCCCACTCCCATCTCGCACCTGTCAGCATCGGGCGTGTAGGTGCTGAAGTAGATGACGCCGGCGTAGACAGATGGGTCAGCTGTCAACCCTTCTCCTGCAGCGAGACGAGGGGTTCGGCATCCTTCAACGCGAAGAAGTAACCTGCCCTCCCTGAGCTGCGGTCGTAGGGTGTGCCTGTTCCCCAGTAGACGCCCAGGCCTCCATCACGGAGCCAGGAAGTCGTTGCTGAGTAGAACACCTCGGGCCTCGCAGCGACACCGTTCGTCCCGTCTGTGCCCGTCATCGGATCGTAGAACTTGCACCAGGTCAGATCGTCCGGGTCACGTGTGTTGATGATCGCCTTGTAGATCCACGAGGAACCCGGGCTCTCCGCATCGGTTGGGCCCAGCCCGCCTTCATCGGTGGGCCGATATGCCGTCGTCACGGGGAAGTAGGCGACATCTCCGTCGCCGTCGCCGTCCACATCCACCACTGCAAGGGCTGAGGAGATGTAGGCATATTCCAGTCGGTCAGCTCCACCTCCGTAGTTGACAGCGCCCGGCGTGGTCGCTAGGTCAGGGAACTCCGTCCCGACGTTGTCACCTTCCCGGCTGTAACCTGCGCTTTCCGTGCCACGCCAGTCGTCACCCACATTCCACATGTAGAGGTTCGCCTCGGTGCTCCGCCAGTAGTCATTGCCACTGTCACCGGTGTAACCCACAGCACGTCCGCCTCCCCACATTGCCACCCACTGGTCCCGGGCTCGGGATGGGATCGTCGCATCGTAGACGTTGAAGACTGTGGGACGACCGGTGGTCATGCCCATCGCTGTGGTGTCGACGGTGTTCGTCTGTTCCCAGAGGAACTCGGGTGATGTCGGATCTGTGATGTCCAGCGCGAGGGTGACCGGACCGTCAGGTGACTTTCGACCATCCGCATCTTCATCGATCCACACATCCTCCACGACGGGACTGCCGTCGAACAGGAAGGTGCGTCCGTACCACATGAGGTCGATGAGGCTGCCCGCCCACTCCTCGTCCTTGTCGCGGAGCAGGAGGTAGCCGGGGATCCACGCCCAGAGTTCCTCGCCGGCCTCGTCATCAGTTGGAGTTGAGGTATCATCCTCCAGCCGGAACGCGTGCAGCATGCCATCATTCGCTGCGATCAACACAATCCCGGGAACCTGCCGACCTTCCAGATCAGTGAGGAAGGCACGGTAGGTTGGGTCGACTGCGTACATGTCATTGCGACTAGTCACCACGACCGGGATAGAGTAGGGCGAGTCACCCAGCTTCCAGCTGCCTCTTGAACCTGCGGCGGGATATGCCTCGGCCAGCGTGAGATCGATGAACCGGAACTGCGCAGTCGGCAGCCCTCGAGCGAAGTCGATCATGCTCTGAAGGTCATCACCGTCGACGATGCAGTCACCGTCCAGATCGTAGGATGAGTTAGCAGCGCAGGGAGATGTCCCAACCGATGCTGAGGCGCCCACTGTCCTCGCGAACTCGTAGTCAAAACCCAAACGTCCCGATGCACGGTCAGCAGCTAGACCACCCAGGCTCGCTGCACCGTCCTCCCAGGTGTAGATGTCACGCTTGCCTACGCCGTCCCGATCTTCTGGGTTGTCCTCAGATGCCTCGACAGGGCGACTGACCAGAAGATCTCCTGCATCCCAGACTGCTCCGCCATAGGCACTCGGCCCCTCGTACAGGACTTCTCCGTAGGTTGGGGATGCCGGGTCGATGTCGAGCCTGTAATCTCGGACGTGCCCCTGTGCCAGGGGGTTGATGCCAGTCAGCTCAAAGAACGTGTAGATGAGATGAGATCCGTCTGCTGAGAGGACCGGTGATGACCGCGTGTAGGTGCCTGCTGAGATCTCCGCGACCACATTGAGGATGGAACCCAGGATCTCGTCGCCTGTGTCGACGTTGTCGTAGGTGCCGTCGCCTGCCGTGTTTGACGAGGCGTTGACGAATAGGTTCTCACCAATCGACCCAGCTGCCACGTTGAGGCCCACAGTGTGGACGAGGCTGCTGAGATCGGAATTATAGAGGTGTGCCACCACGTTGTCGTAGAAGCACTGTGCATCTGGTGATCCCGACCCACCTGCCGTGCAGGCCACCTCAGCGGTTGAGGCTGACGATGCCATCGCGTAGCTGAAGCTCACCTGGTCGTCATCGGTGGGTCGATCCTTCGTCAGGACAACAAGGTGAACCTCGGTGCAGGAGTAACCGATCGGCGTCTCAGACCAGTCACCGGTCATCCCGTCTCCGTCGTTGTCCACCTCATCAGCTGTTGTCGACTGCTTCAGGTAGCTTTCACCCAGATCCTCCAGGACCTCAGCCAGGTTCCTCGTGGTCCCGTGAGACGTGACACTTGTCAGTGCTGCCGCAATCTCGGGATATGATGATCCAACCGGAGCAATAGGATAATATGCATCTGACCCTGCCACAGACGCTGTTCCCACCACGCCATATTGTGCGTTGTCGAAGTGCCGTGTGACGCTCTGGATTGCCTGCTTAACATCAGAGAGGCACGAGTCACCGGATGTCGATCCATCACATGGTGTGTCCATGTCAGATGACAGATCAACCACAAAGATCACGACAGGCGGGACCATCTCAATGTTTGAGAGCATCTCATCAGTGCCCGTGGCGGAGGCCCAT
>RGVZ01000379.1 GCA_010029825.1 bacterium
TAATCGCACATATAATGAAGTCTCTACGGACATTGCTGATATTGTCAACTATCACGCCGCTCCGGTTACGGTTATTATCGGAGCAAAAGCAAACCAATTAGAAAAGGGCGCCAATAAAGTTTGGGGTGGCCTTCCCAAAGATGCCAAGGTTGAAAACCTTGAGGGCGGTTCGCAGGGATTGCAAGGAGCCATGGAGTTCCTGCAGGTTATGAAGCGGGCTATGCACGAATTGACAGGCGTGCCGGAATCAGCGCTTGGTCAAGCTCAGCCTATTTCAAATACCTCAGGCGTTGCGCTGTCTATTCAGTTCCAGCCGTTGATGAACAAATATCACCAGAAGATTATTCAATATTCCTACGGCATTCAAAGAATTAACGAGCTTATTTTAAAGACTCTCGTTCTTAAAGAGCCTGAGGCCCTTTCTTGGAACCCGCAGGTTGACATGGTTTTAAAGCCGGGTCAGGTAGATGTTCTGAATCCTGCAGACCCGATTACATACCGCTCTTACGTCCACTTCCCGCCGCCGTTGCCGCTGGATAAATTAATTGTCTTGAATGAGATTCAAACAAAGATGTCCTTGGGTCTGGAGTCTAAAACGGGTGCTCTTAGAGCTTTGGGCGAGGACTTCCCGGATGAGAAGCTTGAAGAAATTCGCGTTGAAATTATTGATGACGCTAAATCCGATGGCGCGGTCAAGCTTGTCCAAACCATGATTGAAAATGAAATTATGATGCTGTCGCAGATGACTTCTGCGGGCATGATGATGGGCGGGCAACCCCCGGCTGAAGGCGGAGCTCCTGGCGCTCCTGGAGCCGCTCCGGCAGGCGGGGCACCGCTTCCTCCGATGATGGGCGTCGAGGACCCCATGTCCCCTGCCATGCAACAAAGCGAGCAGCAGTTAAGAACCGCTCTCGTCACAAAGGCTTACGGAACTCAACTCGCGCAGAGAAAAGTTCCGCAAGAGTATGAAAGATAAAAGATTTTAAACAGATTTTTTATCAATCATACGGCAAAATAGAAACAGTAAGAAAACTACGTCGGTCATATGTGTCACGGGCTAACGCCCAAAATCGGAAAAAGACCCCAAAATAAGTGAGGATAAGCATGACGAACACTTCTGCAAATGCCGAGGCTTTCGCAGCCGAGGCAGGTGCGACTCCGGTTGTAGCTGGCGTTGACGCTTCTACTGCTACAACCTCTAACACCTTCTCCACTAACACCACCGGCACCCAGTTCTACACGGATGCTGATTTGGCCCGAGTTCGCGCTCAGGAGAAGGACAAGCTCTACCCGCAGATTGACAAACTGAAGGAAGAGCTAGACGCCCTCAAGCGGGTTCAGGCGGACAAGGATGCTCAAGCAGCAGCCGAACAAGCCGCCCAGGAATCTAAGAAGGCGGAGGAAGCCAAGCGGAAGCAAGAAGAGGAAATGGAACTCCGAGAGCTTCTGAAGGCTAAAGAGACTGAGTGGAATGAGCAGTTGGAGCGTGAGCGCCAGGAACGCGAACGAGCCTTTGCTCTTCTGGAGCGCGAGAAAACTTTTGCAGAAGTGCAAAATTACCGCCAGACTCGAATCGACCAGGTGCGGGACAACATCATCCCGGAGCTTGTTGATTTGATTCAGGGCAACACAATCGAAGAGATTGACGCAAGTATCGCCGGATTGCAGGAGCGTTCCTCCCGCATTCTGGAGTCGGCGCAGCAGGCAATGCAAAGCGCTCGACGAGACATGACGGGGACGCGGGTAACCGCCCCCCAAGCCGGACCTCTGGACATCAATACGGGCAACAGACAGTTCACAGCGGAGGAAATTGCCGCTATGCCGATGAACGAATATGTGAAGTACCGCCAGCAGCTTCTGAGTGAAAAAGCTCGGGGCCGCTCACAGGGACTGTTCGGGTAATCCCCTCCAAACCAAAAACCTTAATTAAGGAGTCATTGTGGCTAGTGGTATCACCGGTACCGGTGTGCTGGCGGCGTCCCCGACTGCATATTCCGGCACCAACTCTCAGCTTACACAGTCTATCCAGACCATCTGGTCCAAGGAGATTCTGTTCCAGGCGATGCCGATTCTGCGTTTCGAGCAGTTCGCCGTCAAGAAGACCGAGCTGGGCGTTGCCCCGGGTCTTCAGATTAACTTCATGCGTTACAACAACCTCGGCACGGCAACTCCGCTGGTCGAAGGTGTGCGCATGTCCACCAACGCTCTGACCGCGCAGCAGTTCTCCATCACGGTGACTGAGCACGGTTACGCGCTGGCGGTGTCCGAGCTTCTGCTCAACGCCTCGTTTGACGACGTGATGGCCTCGGCCTCGCGTCTGCTGGGCCGTAACATGGCCATCTACCTCGACAACCTGTCTCGCGACACGCTGTACAACGCAACGTCGCAGATTTGGGGTGAGTACCGTGGCGCCATCGGCACCAACCCTGGCTACAACGCTTACGCGGCTGGTACTACTGCCACCTCGAACGCTACTCTGACCGGCCAGTCTTACCTGACCCCGAACACGGTCAAGGACGCTGTTGAAGCGCTGGCGACCAAGAACATCCCGAGACTGGGCGAGACTTACGTTGCGTTCGTCCACCCGCACCAGAGCCGTCGTCTCCGCGACACCGCTGAGTTCATCGAGGTCACGAAGTACGCCGCCCCGGGTAACTTCATGCTCGGTGAGATTGGCCGCCTCTACGACTGCGTGTTCATCGAGACTACGCAGGTCCGCAAGGTGCCGAACGGTGCCGGTAACGGCTGGACCGCTGACACCCCGGTTGCAAACCCGGTTGTCCTCCCTGGCGGTGGCTACACCACCCCGACCACGCTGACTGGTAACGCCTCGGGTGGTTCAGCTGGCACCAACCTTGCCTCTGACCGTTACGACGCCATCTTCATCGGTGACAACGCGTTCGGTCACGCAATCTCCCTGCCGGTCGAGCTCCGCGATGGCGGTATCCTCGACTTCGGTCGTGAGCACGC
>RGVZ01000380.1 GCA_010029825.1 bacterium
GTTGTATCTTACAATGGTTCGTCCTACATTTGTATCCTTGCCTCAACCGGCAATCTCCCGACCAACACGACTTACTGGAACGTTCTTGCTCAAGGCAGCGATGTTTCTGTTCTCAATACTCGTGGGCAAATTCTTTATCGCGGCGCCACTGGCCCCGCAGCTTTAAACCCTACCACGTCTGGTTACATTCTTCGCACTAACGGCGCTGGGGCTGATCCGTCTTGGGACACGGCTTCAGGCCTTGCCGACCAATCAACCAAGATCGATCGTTTTGCCTACCCGAAATACGGTCAATATCTTGCGGCTGACAACGGTCATCATTATATTTCAAAAGATGGTCGAGTGTATTTTACTGGTCCGACCACCATTCTTGCCGCCGGGTACGCCGGGACAACCGGGGATAGCCCTGCAACAGCTGAAGCTTCCTCTTCCGTTGGCCCTCGCCACGTTCAACTCCCGAGGGGCGCCAAGGCTTACAAAGTTTTTGATTTTAACGACACTGCGTTTGTTATCGACACTGCTGGAAAAGTTTACGCGGCCGGCAACAACGCGAACGGTCAATTAGGGCTTGGGCTTCTTTCTTCCGGGCCTGCCGGAACGACCTCGGCAGACACGACTAACCGCGCAAGGTTTACCGAAGTCGTGTTCCCCACCCACAACTACCCCCAGATTGGGTCCAACGATACTCCGGTCATTGTCCATATCTATTCTTCCGCCAGAGATGCCCAAACGGGGTCAACCAGGACTTTTGCGGTAGACTCTCACGGGTTTGCCTGGGTCTGGGGGGATAACGCAAGCGGAACAGCCGGAACCACCGACACAACAAACGCAAATCTCCATAGCCCGGTTCGTATTCCAGCATTCATGGCGACCGGAACGGTTAACACCAATTCAGCAATTCGCCAGAACGCCGCCTCTGGTGCGCGGAAGCGCATCAAAAAGATCGTTGCGATTGCTCCTGGAGCCGAAACATTTGCCTTGGTGGAAAAAGATGACACCAACCTGGCATCGGAATCCGGTGTGTTTTTCTGGGGAACAAATTCGGGTTGCACCGCCGCCGGGAACACAACGGCCACGGTATACACGACTCCTCAGCAGTTCACTCGCGGCAACCTTGGGCTGGCTGCTGGCGAATGGGTCGTGGACATTAACGCTAACGCCAATGTGACCGTTGTCGGTAACGCCAACGGAGCCTTCACCGTTCTTACCAACACCGGGAGGATGCTCTCCTGCGGCGTCTTCGGATCGTAGGTGCAGGCCGTGGCGCCGGCCGCGGTTGCGATGCTGACGTTCCGGAGGAATTCCCGGCGGTTCATGTTGGCCATCTGGTATTCGTATTCGAAGTCGGCAACGGCCCGGAGGCCACGCAGAATCGAGTTCGCCTGCACCTCGCGCGCGTAGTTCACCAACAGCCCCGAGAAGGTCGTCAGCCGCACCCGCCGCTCGTCGGGGAAGACCTCACGCAGGATCTCCATCCGCTCCTCCACCGTGAACATCGGCGCCTTGTTCGGGTTATGAACGATGGCGACGACGAGCTCATCACAAAGCGCGAGTCCGCGCTCGATGATGTTCACATGCCCGTTGGTGAGCGGGTCGAAACTGCCGGGGTAGAGCGCAATTCGCTGCATTTCGTCTGCCGGGACGCGAGGAGGTCGGCGGAGCCTAGCAGAATCAATGCGGTGCGTCATCCGAAAGCCGCCAGACGGTCATCACGGTATCGCCGTGCGCGCGATGGTGAACCGCGGTCGCAAGGCCTGCGAGCGCTGGCGCATGGTCCACCCCATCCTCCCAGACCAGCGTCGCTCTCGGGGCAACCAGCCGCGCCTCGGTGAGCTCCGTCACAAGCGCAACAGCGTCGAACGTACCGTAGGGCGGGTCGCAGAAAATGAGGTCGAAGCAGCTGCCCGATAGCCGGTTCAACGCCTGCGGTAGCCGGCCGCGGACAATCCGGACCCGGTCCTGGTATCGCAGCGCCGCGGTGTTTCGCTCCATGGCAGCGAGCGCTGCGCCATCGCCGTCCACCATCACCACGGAGGCCGCGCCGCGGCTGAGCGCCTCGAGCCCGAGTGCGCCTGAGCCGGCGAACAGGTCGAGAACGCGAAGGCCTTCAAAACCCACTTCGAGCCCGCCATGCGCGAGCTGGTTGAAGAGCGACTCACGCACCTTGCCCGAGGTTGGGCGTGTGTTCATGCCGCGCGGGGCATGGAGGGTCGCCCCCTTTCGTTCACCAGCGATGATCCGCACGCTCCTCCTTGCCTGCGACCGCCGTTCGAACGGCGCCGCGCAGCGCGCCTTGTGCTGTGGAGCGGAGCATCGGTCAAGTTCGCAGCAGCCCCGAGTCGGACGCTTCTTGTTGAAACTGGTGTCAGGGGGTTGACCGTTGCGAGGTCATCGTCTAGCAGCGGCTCCCTCTACCTACGGACCAATAGCTCAGGTGGTTAGAGCGCACGCTTGATAAGCGTGAAGTCGCAGGTTCAAGTCCTGCTTGGTCCACTTACCCGCCCGACGGGATCGATCGGGGCCTTAGCTCAGTTGGGAGAGCGCCGCCTTTGCAAGGCGGAAGTCATCGGTTCGAACCCGATAGGCTCCACTTTCACCAGAACAGCGCAACCCAAGCAGCCACAAAGGCGGCGAGGGACGCTGTGCTGGTGGCGTACAAGCGCCGCCGCGCGCGCTGCCCGACCGGCGGCAAAATGGCCGCGAAGGGCGCTGTCCCAGGTAGCGTCGGGTCATGCGTCAAGGGCTCTTGATTCGGCAGCAGGCGCAAGGCTTCCAGCCCCTCGTGAGCAGGCGCTTCGAGCAGCTCGAGGCGCACCACGCCAAGCCGCAGTTCGTCGCCCGGGCGCCAGCGGCTCCAACCATCGAGACGGCGGCCGTTGATCCAGCTACGCCGGTCGCTGCTCTCGTCGAGCACGCAGAGCGCATCTCCATCCCACCGCAGGCGGGCATGGCGACCAGAGGCGCGGGTCC
>RGVZ01000039.1 GCA_010029825.1 bacterium
GCAAAAAACCTGATTGAAGAAGCCCGCCGAATGGCTGACGCGGAAGTTGAGCGCGCAAAGAACGCGCTGAAGACAGAGATTGTCGAATCGGTTCGTGAGGCGGTCGTCAACAAAATCAAGCACGACCTCAAGCCAGCGGACCACGCCGCGATGATTCAAAGCAAAGTTGGCAACCTTGCTGAGCTCCGCGTTTAAGTTGGTGTCCCGAGTAGCAGGAGATTTGTGAATGAGCGCGACAAGAATTGCGAACCGGTACGCAAAAGCCCTTTACCGGCTGACGGGTGAAGACGCCAAGAAGGCCAAGGCGTTTTTGGATCAACTTGTGGTGGCGCGGGCCCTCTTTGATATCGAGCCGGCCGCCAAAGTTCTCAACAGCCCGGTCATGCCTCAGGACTTGAAGAAAAAACTGTTTGACGCCGCGCTGACAACATCAAAAGCAGCCCCCGAGCTTCATGCTTTTATCGGCGCGTTAATTGGCGCTGGCCGGGTTCAGATTTATCCCGTTTTCGTTCAGGCATTTGCCCGCTTGATCAACGAGGCTACAGGCGTTGTGGACGCGGAGGTCGTCACGGCAGTTGCTGTTGATCCGGGCGTAGTATCGAAGCTGACGGCCTCGCTTGAGAAAATCCTCGGCACCAAGATCCATGCTTCCCAGCAAGTGGACCCGGAGCTTCTCGGCGGATTCGTTGTCCGTCTGGGCAACCGGATGATCGATATGAGTGTAAAAACCAAACTTGAAGCGCTCAGCAAGAGCGCAGCCCTATAGTTCAGGAGGCGGTGACCGTGACCTTGCAGAAAATCAGAGTTGAAGAAGTCAGCAAAATCATCAGCGAGCGCATCAAGAACTACGGCCAGGCGGTCGAGCTCCAGGAGACTGGAACGGTTCTAACCGTCGGCGACGGCATTGCCCGTGTCTATGGCCTCGAGGGCGCCATGTCAGGCGAGCTCGTTGAATTTGCCAACGGCACCCGTGGTGTGGTCCTCAACCTTGAAGAGGACAACGTCGGTGTCGCTATTTTCGGTACCACCAAGGGTATCGAGGAAGGCGAGACTGTTAAGCGCTTGAAGCAAATCAATAGTGTTCCGGTTGGCCGCGCCCTGTTGGGCCGGGTGGTTGATGCGCTCGGTAACCCGATCGACGGCCTGGGCCCGATCCAGTCCGACGATCGCCGCGTCGTCGAAGTAAAGGCCCCCGGCATCATTGACCGCAAGTCGGTTCATGAGCCCCTGCAGACCGGCGTCAAGGCAATCGATGCCATGACCCCGATTGGTCGTGGACAGCGCGAGCTGATCATCGGCGACCGCCAGACTGGCAAGACCGCGATTGCAATCGACACCATCATCAACCAGAAAGGCCAAGGCGTTGTTTGTATCTACGTCGCGATTGGCCAGAAGGCCTCGACCGTCGCTCAGGTTGTCGACCGTCTGAAGCGCGCTGGAGCCATGGAATACACCATCGTTGTGGCCGCAACCGCGCTTGATCCGGCTCCGATGCAGTTCCTTGCCCCATACTCCGGCTGCACGATGGGTGAGTATTTCCGTGACCGCGGCGAGCACGTCGTCATTTTCTACGACGACTTGTCGAAGCAGGCTAACGCCTACCGCGAACTTTCGCTGCTCCTTCGTCGCCCGCCGGGCCGCGAAGCCTACCCGGGAGACGTGTTCTACGTGCACAGCCGCTTGCTTGAGCGCGCATGCAAGTTGAGTGACGCCAAGGGCGCGGGATCCATCACCGCGTTCCCAGTCATCGAAACCCAGGCCGGCGATATTTCGGCCTACATCCCGACCAACGTGATTTCCATCACCGACGGCCAGATCTTCCTTGAATCCGACTTGTTCTTCAGTGGTATCCGCCCGGCTATCAACGCCGGCCTCTCGGTGTCACGGGTCGGCGGTTCGGCGCAGGTTCCGGCCATGAAAGCCGTCGCCGGCAGTCTTCGTCTTGAACTCGCTCAGTATCGCGAGCTTGCGGCCTTCGCCCAGTTCGGTTCTGACCTTGACGCGGCTACCCAGAAGACTTTGGCGCGCGGCGAGCGCCTGGTTGAGATCCTCAAGCAAGGCCAGTACGAGCCTCTCGACGTCGGATCCCAGGTGGCGATCATTTTCGCTGCAACCAAGGGGTACCTCGACCAGAGACCGGTCAACCAGATGAAGGCGTGGGAGTCTGGCCTCCTGCAACACTTGCGCGCCAAGTACCAGCACGTTCTCGACAAGATCAAGAATCGCGCGAAGCTGGCGGACGTCGAAGCCGACCTGCGTCGCGGCATCGAAGAATTCGACAAGGGATTCAGAGCGCATGCCTAGCCTGAAGGATACAAAGCGGCGCATCCAAAGTGTCCGCAACACCCAGAAAATCACGCATGCCATGAAGCTGGTGTCGGCGGCCAAGTTCGCGCGCGCAAACCACGCGGTGCTTGCGGCAAGGCCATACGGAACGGCGTTTGACCGGATCGTGGGCAGGCTTGCGGCGGGCGTAGAGAATCTGGAGAGCATGGAGCTCCTCAGGTTCACCGAGTCGCCGAAAAAGATTCTTGCCGTTCTCGTGTCGAGCGACCGGGGTCTTTGCGGCAGCTTGAATACCAACGTTTTCAAGGCGGCGGTCCGGTTCGTTCGTGAGAATCAGGATCAGGGTTGCGAGGTTGATTTCGCGGCCCTCGGCAAGCGCGCGGCTCAGTTCTGTCGCAAGGTTGGTTTCAAGACGATCATGGAGCGCGAAAAGGTTCTTGAGCGCCCTGGTTACCAGTCGTCCAAAGTAATTACGGATGAGCTCACGGTTTTCTTCACATCCGGTGCGTATGACCGGATCGTGCTGATCTTCCCTGAGTTCAAGAGTGTTTTGTCACAAACCCCGATTGTGAAGCAGCTTTTGCCCGTGGTTACGCCAGAGTTTGGTGATGAAGATCACGACACGCTCAACTTCATCATAGAGCCGGACGCTCACTCAGTGCTCGAGGGGATGCTTCGCAAACACGTGATCAACACGCTGTTCCGGGCACTTCTGGAAGGCGCAGCCTCAGAGCATGGCGCTCGCATGACCGCGATGGACTCTGCGACGAAGAATGCGAAGGAATACATTCGCAAACTGACGTTGCAGTACAACCGCGCGCGTCAGGCAGCGATCACGAAGGAACTGATTGAAATTGTGAGCGGCGCCGAGGCGATCTGATCGCCGGCACGTCACGACATTGGATGATTCAAACTTTTTAGACCACGCGAGTTGGAGTTTATAAATGGACAAGGCAACAGTGAAAAACAAGCACGGCAAAATCGTCCAGGTCATGGGCCCGGTCGTTGACGTTGAATTCCCGGAAGGCGGACTTCCGCCAATTTACAATGCGCTGAAGCTCAGCAACCCGTCGATCAACAACGAACAAGACAACTTGACCCTCGAAGTTGCCCAGCACCTCGGTGAAGGCGTCGTCCGCACCATCGCCATGGACAGCACCGACGGCCTGAAGCGAGGGGTCGACGTTCGTGATACGGGTGACCAGATCACGGTTCCAGTCGGTCGCGAAGTCCTCGGCCGGATCTTGAACGTCATCGGCGAGCCGGTTGACGAAGCTGGCCCGGTGAAGGCAGACAAGCGTTATCCGATCCACCGTGGCGCTCCGCAGTTCACCAACCTCTCGACGCAGGTCGAGATGCTTGAGACCGGCATCAAGGTCGTTGACCTGATGGCTCCGTACATGAAGGGCGGGAAGATCGGCCTGTTCGGCGGCGCCGGCGTGGGCAAGACCGTTCTGATCATGGAGTTGATCAACAACATCGCGACCCAACACGGTGGTTATTCTGTGTTCGGCGGTGTAGGTGAGCGTACCCGCGAAGGTAACGACCTCTACCACGAGATGAAGGACTCTGGCGTTCTTTCAAAGACCGCCTTGGTCTACGGTCAGATGAACGAGCCACCCGGCGCGCGCGCACGCGTTGCCTTGACGGCCCTCTCGGTCGCAGAATACTTCCGTGACGAGGAAAACCAGGACGTCCTTTTGTTCGTCGACAACATCTTCCGTTTCACCCAGGCAGGCGCGGAAGTGTCAGCTCTTCTCGGTCGTATTCCGTCGGCCGTGGGCTACCAGCCGACTCTGGCATCTGAGATGGGTGAATTGCAGGAGCGGATCACGACGACCAAGAACGGTTCAATTACCTCTGTTCAGGCCATTTACGTTCCTGCCGACGACTATACGGACCCGGCTCCGGCGACCACCTTCGGTCACCTGGACGCCTCGACGGTACTTGAGCGCAAGATCGCTGAACTTGGTATTTATCCCGCCGTTGACCCGCTCGCGAGCTCCTCGAAAATCCTCGATCCGCAAATCGTGGGCGATGAGCATTACTCGACCGCGCGCCGCGTGCAGCTGATCCTTCAGCGTTACAAGGACCTGCAAGACATCATCGCGATCCTTGGCATGGACGAGCTTTCTGACGAGGACAAGCTCATCGTTTCTCGCGCCCGCAAGATCCAGCGCTTCTTCAGCCAGCCGTTTACGGTGGCCGAGCAGTTTACTGGCAACAAGGGCAAGTACGTCAAGATCGATGAGACGATCCGCGGCTTCAAGGAAATCTGCGACGGCAAGCATGACGATATTCCGGAACAGGCGTTCCTGTACGTCGGCGGAATTGATGAAGTGGTCGAAAAAGCACGGTCGATGCAGTAATTGGTGATCAACGATGAATTCGACTCTTGAAATGAACGTGGAGTTGGTGTCGCCGGCGAAATCGCTGGCGAAGGTGAAGGCCAGCAAACTGCAGGTCCCGGGTCGGGACGGCTACCTGGGTATTCTTCCCGGCCACGCCGCTCTGGTCACGGAACTTGGCCTCGGTGAGCTTTTGGTTGAAGGTGCTTCAATCCAGCCCATGAAGCTCCTGGTCAATGGCGGCTATATGGAAGTCGTCGACGATCAAGTCATTGTCCTGGTGGACGCGGCAGAATCAAAAGTCGAGATCGATGCCGCAAGGGCTCAAAAGGCCCGTGAGCGCGCGATGGAGCGTCTCGGTTCGAAGGATCCAGCGATCGACATGGCCCGGGCCCAATTGGCTTTGGCCCGCGCCAATGCGCGAATCGCCTTTGCCGGCAAGTAGTGAAGATCTACTGGGATAGTTACGGAATCGTCCGTGGTCCCAGTGGGATTTTCGTTCACGCAAGAGAACTTCAAAAAGCCCTGTCCAGTAATGGAATCGAGGTCAAGATCCTTGGTTCCGGAGATGGACGGGGCTCTTTGTTTCGTACAGTTTTCGGCTCCAAATTGATTGCTCCGGAAGTTTGCTTCCGCGAATTTTCGCGGATTCATGGTGGCGGTCCGGCTGTTTACCATGGCCTCAGCAATTTCAATCTTCCTCTCTGGCATCGGGGTGCTCGTCAACTCGGTGTCAAATTCGTCCTGACGGTTCATGATTTGATTCCGCTTCTTGCTCCGCCTGAGGGCGTTTCGTTCGCATCCAGGATCCAGTCGTCACTCCTGGTGCCGCGTGCAATCAATATGGCTGACGCGATTGTCGCGGTCTCCGGATGGACAGCCAAGACGATCGTGGATCGGTATCCCGGAGCGGAGGGACGGATTACAGTCATTCCGAATGGCTTTCCGCCATTGAGGATAATGTCGGATCCGGCGGCGACGGCGCGACCCGCCGTGACGAGGATCCTCACGGTTGGTAGAAGTGAAACTTACAAACGGCATGACTTGTTTTTCGCGGTATTAGAAGCGGCAAAGGGAACTCTCCATGGAACCATCGTTACGCCAGGGTTACCCAGGGCGTTGATGGGCCAGGCGGAGGAACTAAGTCGTAAGGGGTATTTGAGCGTCGTTGTTTCTCCTTCCCCCTCCGCGCTGGACCAGATTTACGCGAGCCACGATGTCTACGTTCAAACAAGCCTCTTGGAGGGGTTTTGTCTGCCGGCGGCTGAGGCGCAATCCTCTGGAATTCCAGTTGTTTATACTGCCGGATCAGGCATTGACGAAGTAGTTTGTCCAGCCTCGGGCAGGGGTGTTTCGACCTCCGCGACGGTTACCCAGTGGGTGACGGAAATCCTGGACGTTGCGGCGGCTGCCCCCGGGATGGCAGCAAGTCTTGGCAGATGGGTTTCGCAAAGACCGACATGGAATGACTCGGCTATTGCGCTTAAGAAGCTGTATAATTCTCTCTAGACCCCAATGCAAAACCAGCAGAGAGAGTGCATCCATGAACTCGCAACGGATGAACAGCAACTCCGCCAATCACCATGACCGATCGAAGCATCGCCCATCGCCCACCGTGATGGTAACGGGAAGCTCAGGTTTCATAGGCCAGCGCGTTATCCGGCAGTTCTCGGCCCGGAGCACAAGTACCATCGCGACGTATTATCACCGTTTGCCGGAGGCCCTTCCGCAGGTCTTTCCGGTTTGCACGGACATGGCTTCCCCTGAACTTCTTCTTGCGCCGCTGCGGAATGTCCACACCGTCATCCATCTCGCATGGGAAGGCGGGCTTGCGGGGTCATTGCGGACTCATCAGCAGACGGGTAGCGATGATGTTCGCGAACTTTTATTGCCGGACAGGATGTCAAAGAATCTCTCCATGATGGCCAACTTGATCTCGGCCATGGAAAAGGTTGGCAATCAGCGCATCGTTTTCGTTAGCGCAATGGGCGCGAGCCGGCACGCGGAAACGCCATTCCTTCGTGAGAAATATGCCGCCGAGCTGCTGCTGCTCAATTCAAGGATCAAGGAAAAAATCATCCTTCGTCCCTCGATCGTTTCGGAGGCAGAGAACCCGGACGACCGTTTCTTGAGGGCCGTCCTGCGCACGATGAAAATGCCTCTTTTATACCCGGTTCCTCGTTGGCCGGTTCCCCTGTGTCCGATCCATGTAGATGATATGGCAAGGGAAATTGTCGGCGCGGCGGAAAATCTGCGGGACGAGTCAACAATTGTGGGTGAGGTGTGTGGCAGCGAGTCCTACCCGGTTGATGAGATATTTCGGATGACTGCCGACAAGTTTTTCGCCGGACAGAAACTTGCTCTCAAGGGCTGGATTGGCAATATCCTGACTCCGCTGTTTGAGCGGGAGGGCAAGAACGAGGCGCAGTACCGGTTTCATCGTCTTCGCCATTTCCTCGCGCTGGCGCAAATGCCTACCGCCACTTTGGCAAGCGCGGCTTCCTCCGGCGGCGCCGACAGTGGAAAGAGAGCCAGTTTTTCGGAGTCGCTCCAGATCGCTCCGCCTCTGCAAAAGCGAGAGGCAACTCCCACCACCGCCCCCGCGTGAGGGGCTGGCGGAAGTTGCCTCGAGAATCATCGGGCAAACCTGTTCGCGGACCTCAATCAGCCGCCAATCAGGCGTCAATCAAGCGCGATGTCGGAATTTCCGCTGCGCAAGAATGCCGGCATGTCCAGGTCCTCTTCACCTGTCTTGCCGCTTGATTCGTTGGACGGTGAAGGCTGATTCTGGGACTGGTTAGGGCGTGCCGTCGCGCCTGCCGTGCGAAGCTTTTGCGCCAGCGCCAAGGCCTCGTCGATTTTCCGGTCGATTTCACTTGTTATATTGAGACTGCTGGCGCCTTCAAAGAAGGATTCGATCGGAGCGTCTTCCTGGGTCGCACCCTGGCGGACAGGTTCCCCATCAAAGGAGCTGTCAAAGATCCAGGACGCCGTGTCACTGCTCAAATCAGCAGACGGCGTTACCTCGATGTTGTCGTTTTCCATCTCCGCCGTGACCAGGGTATTGGCCTGTTCCGTTACAAGTCCCGTCACAAGTTCCTTCACAAGTTCAGGCGCGACGATATTTTCACGTTGCCCCGTAGCGGCAGCGAGAGGCTCTTCAGCCGGATCTTCAAGTTCATCCCACACGGAAATATCGGACTCGAGGTCCCGATCTTCTTCTACATGCTCCTCCGGGTCGAATTTGAAGTCGTCCGATTCGGTCGCCCGGGGCGACACGGATTCGATTTGCTGGATGGTCCATTTCGCCAGTTCCTGCGCCTCGCTGATAGCCTGCTGGGTTCGAGATGTTTCAGGCACCGGATCAACTTTTTGGGTTTCGGGAGCCTGACGCATGGTAGCTGCTGTCGGCGAAAAACCACCTGTAGCGTAGTCCGGGGAGAAAATTTTGGTCTGAACCGGGCGGACGACAGACGGCGAGCTGGCTTCTTCTATCGAGGAGTCGACCGGGAAACCGGTCGCAATCACTGTCACACGAATTGTTTCGCCAAGATTCTCGTCGATGACAGCGCCAAAGATGATGTTGGCGTCCTCATGTGCGGAATCCTGGATGATCGAGCAGGCCTCGTTGACCTCCATGAGCGTGATGGAAGAGCCGGCGGTGATGTTGATCAGGATGCCCGTCGCGCCCTGGATGTCGATGTCCTCAAGAAGCGGAGAGGAAATTGCCATGCGAGCCGCCTCGGCCGCGCGATTGGGTCCGGAGGCGTGGCCGATGCCCATCAAGGAGTGACCCATGTTTGACATGACGGTCTTGACGTCGGCGAAATCGACGTTGACCGTGCCGGGGATGTTGATGATGTCGCTGATACCCCTTACTGCATTTACCAGCACATTGTCCGCCATTTTGAAGGCGTCGATCATGCTGAGGTCCGGAGTCGCGATCTGCAGCAGGCGCTGGTTCGGAATGGTGATCAGGGTGTCAACGGACTCACGCAGACGGGCGATTCCGAGTTCCGAATGCTTGCGACGGCGCTTACCCTCGAAGTGAAAGGGTTTAGTGACCACCGCGACCGTCAGCGCGCCAAGTTCCCGGGCGATCTGGGCGATGATCGCTGCGCCACCGGTGCCGGTTCCGCCGCCCATGCCTGCGGTAATGAAAACCATGTCGGCATCCTTGAGGACGCTTTCGATGTCACGACGATCTTCAAGGGCTGCGTCGCGACCGACGTCAGGATCTGCGCCGGCACCGAGTCCCTTGGTAAGTTCCTTGCCAATCTGGATATTATTTTGCGCCAGGCTGAATCGAAGGGCCTGGACGTCGGTGTTCGCCGTGATGAACTCTACACCTTCGAGATTGGCGCGAATCATGGTGTTGACGGCGTTTCCACCACCACCACCGATTCCGAAAACCTTGATCTTGGCACCCGGCGGATTCATTTTTTCAGCGTCAAAGCCCATGAAATCACCTCGAATCCAAAGAAAACTTTTAAGATTTCATCGTTATTCAAGAATTATAGGAAGGCGGGAAGAAAACTGTCAATCTGCCCGGTCAAATCAATGGCATGGATACAGGCGCCAAGAGCATTCGAGGTATTCTTCAGCTCATTTCACGGAGCCATGCCCTTAACTTGCTCATCAGGCCACCAGAGAGGCTGATGCCAGGGGAGGCTTCGTTGGTGGACAGGCCCACTTTTGTACCGTTGCCAGGAAGCACGCCGAGGACGAGTAATCCAAGGGCGGTCGCGAACTTGGGAGCGAGTTTTTCCTGGCGGCCATTGACGCCCGTGGATTTTTGCCACTTCGGGTTCACCGCCCGGACTGGAATCCGCATGGAGGATGCCATCAATTCGGCGACTCCAAACAACTGACTACCACCGCCGGTGAGGAGAATTCCGCCTCCGAGGCGCCCTTTGAAAGGTACGAGGTTGCGAGCAATGTGCACGGTCAGTTCCCGACACCGGGCCTCGAGGATGCTCGCCACCACTTGACCAGGGATCGCCTTCTGGTTGCCGTGGATATCCTCCGCCATGATCTGGTCCATCTGGGCCGCAGACAAGCCGTAGATGGTCTTGATTCTTTCTGCCTCCCGAACGGGCAGGTTAAGCGCGACGGAAAGGTCTGACGTCATGGCGAATCCAGCCATGGGCACGGAAAACGCGAGCGCAGGATTTCCGTTGGCGAAAACGAGGCCATCGCTGGTGCCCCCGCCAATATCAACCACACAGCAGCCGAGATCGCGGAAGTCCTCGCCGGCACAGACGTATGCCGATGCCAGAGGCTCCGAGACGAGTCGGGTCACCTTGACGCCGGCTGCGTTGACAAGACGGACTACGTCACGCAGATAGGCCTTGTCGGAATCAATCATCAGGAAATCAGCGGACAGCACGGAGCCACTGAATCCGTGGGGATCGTCGACGGGATCACGCTGGTCGATCTGATAGCTTACTGCGATGCAATCAAGAAGATCACGCTGGGCGGCCGCGGAGCTTTGTGCGAAAGCGGACTGCATCTGCTCTTCAAGACGCGCCGTCGTCGCCGCTGAAACGACATCCTGCGGCGCGATGGTGACACTGCCCTTGGCGACGTGGCTGCGAAGATGACTGCCAGCAATACCTGCTACGCCGTTTGTGATATCGCAGTTCCATCGTCCTTCAGCCTCGTCGATCAACGCGGACAGGCACTCAAGTGCGGCGGCAAAATCGACGACCATTCCGCGTTTGGTTCCCCTTGCCGGAACAGCAAGGCTTTCGATGGAAAAACCTCCGGCAGCGTCATGGGATTCCGCCAGGCGGGCGACGCAGAACTTGCTCGTGCCGAGGTCAATGGCAAAAATCTGTGGATGGCCGCTACTCACAGCTTGCGCTCCTTGATGAAGGCCTTTCCGTGATAGTCGAGTTCAATCCGGCTTACTTTGGTCCGGTCGACCCTCTGAAGCACCTCAGTCAGGCGGCCGAGCTTGTCCTCAAATGGCGCCAGACCCAATGCGATCTCAATACCCTCCGGATCCATCACCGCAAAAAAACCGCGATGAGCCTGATAGCGAATGGCGGATGCGCGAATTCCCCGACCTGAAAGACCGCGATTCAACGAGAGCGCCTCATGAATAAGCCTCTCTTCTTCGCGCGGCGTCAATCCCGGATCTCCCTGACTTGCGGGAATTCCCATCAGCAAGGGCAATCGCGATTCGCTCTCCTGGGCTGGCAATGTGCAACAGGTGCCGTAAATGAAGCCGCCGTTATCGACAAGTTTCTGGGATCCGCGGTCAATCCGCAACGCTGGCTCGCGTCGTTCGAAGCTGACCAGTATTTTCCCTGGCGATGAACGGATCACCTCAACACGGGACAATGGCGCGAGCCCACCGGCGAGTTTGGCGATTTCGTCCAGGTTTTTTCCCGAGGAAGCGGCCTCGGAGATTTTTGTTTGAAGGACATCCCGGTCGAAATCGGCCAGGTTGCCGCCGGATCCAAGGAATTCAATCTGGATCGAGGTGGATGAGACTAGCCATTTGAAACCGTGCTGAATACGGGAAACAACGTAACCGGGGAGCATCAACGCAAAAGCGACAAGGCCTACCACCCCGAAAAAGCGAAGGGCAGCGAACGCGATTTTCTTCCGACTTGCCTCCGCATGACGGCGCTTGCGCCGGGCAGGCTTCTGCCCACTGATAATTGTGCTCTTACCCAACCAGTTGCTCCCGCAGCATGTGGCCGACCTTCCAAACATCTCCAGCGCCTATTGTTAAAATTATCGCTGGATGTCGTGAAAGTTGCAAAGCCAGGCGGCAAGCTGCGGTTTTATCATCCAAAACATGTGTTCTTGTCGAAGAACTCAAGGCGAGGTCCGACGCAAAGGACTCCATGCTGGTTTCGCGCGTGGGGGATTCCCCCGCGGCGTACACAGGGAGAAGTATGACGTCGTCGGCTCCGCGAAAGCTGCCCGCCATCAAGTCATACATTGTTTCAAGTCGCGAGAACCGGTGCGGCTGGTGCACCACTGTGATCTGCTGCGATGGCCAAGCCGAACGGACGGCGCTGATGCACGCCTGAATTTTTCCAGGGTTGTGCGCATAGTCATCAAATACGCGGATGTCATGGGTTTCAGCCAGAAGTTCCATGCGCCTCGAGACTCCCTTGAACGACTCAAGGGACTGTGAGGCCTGCCTGACATCGAGCCCCAGGGCGCGCACGACGGCAAGTCCGCATAGGGCGTTCAGAACATTGTGCCGTCCCATCAATGGTAGTTTGCAGCGGAAGCGATCGCGTTCGACGACGGCGGTGAAAGTGGTGTGCATCCCGGATTGCTGGATATCAATCGCGCGAACTTCACTGCCAAGCAGCGTGCCATAAGTCAAACGGGGACGGCCAATCCCCTCGGACACCTCGCGGATCGAGTTGTCATCCCAGCAGCACACAACACCGACATCTGGATCCGATGTCATGAGATACTTCTTGAAGGCGGCCTTTACATTGTCGAATGACCCGTAAAAGTCGAGATGGTCACGATCAATATTGGTCAGGGCTGCGAGGACGGGTTCATAGTTGAGGAAAGAACCGTCAGATTCATCGGCTTCGGCCACAAAATAGTTTCCAGATCCCGCGCGAATGCTCGACTGGTTCTGCAACATTGCACCGCCAATGACGGCAACCGGATCGACGCCACAACAAGTCAGGATATGGGTGACAAGAGCCGCGGTCGTCGTCTTCCCGTGGGTGCCGGCCACAGTGATGGAATTCTTTCCCTTCATGAAGTTGGCGAGAAGTTGAGACCTGTGAAGCAAAGGCATGCGCGCCGATTTCGCCGCCAAAAGCTCAGGGTTGTCGTCCTTGATAGCCGAAGAAAAAACGATTTCATCGGCACCCTCGATATGGCCAGGGGCATGCCCTGCGAAAATCCTTGCGCCGAGGGACTCAAGGCGGTTTGTGGTGTCCTGCGTTACCGTGTCGCTACCGCTGACGTCGCAACCGAGGTGCATTGCGTATTCAGCCAACCCTGACATGCCGCTGCCGCCGATCCCTATGAAGTGGAATCTTTGTCTCTTAAGTGATCTGGTGTGCGGGTTTGCCGGCATGAACTCGATGCGACTCCTTGGCAGGAACAGATGTTTCGGCGGGAGAAGCAGACTCCCGCGCAAGCCGGGCGAGTATACCAGTCACGGCAAGGAAAACCACAAGACTGCTGGCGCCGCTGCTGACAAAAGGAAGAGGCATGCCCTTGGTCGGGAGGAGTCCCATGGTGACGCCCATGTTGAGGGCGGACTGTCCGAATATCAAGGCTGTGCAACCGACGCCCAGCAGTGTCCGGTAGCGGGTCCGTTGGCGCAGGCTGATTTCCAGTCCAATCAGGGACATGAAGAGGAACAATCCGCAGACGAGAAGTATTCCGGCCAAGCCAAGTTCCTCGCCGATCACGGACAGGATGAAGTCAGTATGCGCCTCGGGTAGAAAGAACAGCTTTTGTCTGGACTCGCCAAGCCCGGTTCCCAGCAGCCCACCATTTTTGAAAGCAAGATAGCTCTGGATTATCTGAAAGCCACCTCCACGCACTTCGGCCCAGGGATCGAGAAAGCTCAAAAGGCGCGCCATGCGGTAGGGCGCTGCCAAGACAGCCGCAACCATTCCCGCGACACTGGTTGCCGCCATGATCGCAAGGTAACGGAACGGCAGGCCCGCGATAAACAGCATGACAACCGTGAGCGATCCCATGAGAACGGTTGACCCGAAATCGGGCTGCTTCATGAGGCACAACGCGAACGCTCCGAAGGCCGCCAGGTTGGGGAGGACTCCGCTCCAGAACTTGCGTAGATCGCAGTTCTGCCGTCCAAGGTTCCTCGCCAGGAACATGATGAGCGTGAGCTTGGCGAGTTCTGCTGGCTGAAAGCTCACCCCACCAAGATGCAGCCACCGGGCGGCGCCGCCACCGACAGAGTAAGCGCCCGGCACAAAAATCAGGGCGAGTGTACCCAAGGAAAATGCCCAGGCCGGCAGGGTCATGGCCTCGAACCAGCGCCACGGCAGCTTTTGGGCGACAAGAATTCCGGCAAATCCACCAAATGCCACGATCAATTGTTTGCGGAAAAACGCCAGGGAGTCCCCAAATTGTTGGGCCCCCTTCATGCTCGATGAGGCATAGATGGCAAGCAAGCCAATGCCGGTGAGCATGGCGGCGCAAACGACGATGGCGAGAGAGGCGCTTTGCAGAAACCCGGATTCAGTTCCCGTCTCGCTGGGGTGGCCCTTCGATGAATGCCGCGATTGCGTCATTGAAATCTTGTCCACGGTGTTCAAAGTTGCGGAATTCATCAAAACTCGCGCACCCGGGTGAGAAAAGAATTCCGCAGTCCAGCCGACGGGCATGGGAAACCGCGTCATCTATAGCTTCGCGCATGCCGCGACGGGTCGTTGTTTCGATGCCCGCAGCCCGCAAATCCAAGGATAACTCATCGGCAATCGATTGTCCCGACTCGCCAAAGCAGACCAGGGCAGCCACATGCTGTTTCCAGGCGAGGACAGGGAGGTAACTTTCGCCTTTGCCCTTACCGCCCATCATGAGGACGACCGGGGATTTCATTCCCGCGAGTGCGGCGACGGTTGATTCACAATTGGTCGACTTGCTGTCGTTGAATACGGAGTGCCCCGCCAGCGTTCCAAGGAGTTGACACCGGAATGGAAGTCCCCTGAAGTCCTCGATCATCCGCGCCAAGACCGGATAATCAAGGTTTCCGGTGAGTTGGGCGGCCAGCTGGACAGAAATTTCGACATTGATTTCATTATGACGGCCACTGACGCGGGCCTCTCGCACAAACTCCGCGGCCCGGGCGTCATGCGCGAACCCGGGAACCACAACCCATCGGACATCTTGACGGCGTATTTTTCCGAATCTATTGGCGAATCGCGCGACTTCATCAGTCATCACGCACAGGCCACCCGGAATGACCCAGTCGAAAACCTTCCATTTAGCCGCGAAATAGGCCTCCAAGGTTCCGTGGCGATCGACGTGGTCGTTGGAAAAGCTGGTAATCGCGGCCGCGACAGCCGGATGAGGCGAGCTTTGTTCCAGTTGATACGAGGAGATCTCAAGTACCAGGTTGGACTTCAGATCGCCCCGGGCGATCATGTCACTGGGGGGGTCACCGAGATTTCCGCCGACGGAAACATCGATACCACATCGATCAAGGATGTGGCCCGTCATGGAAACCGTGGTGGATTTGCCATTGGTACCGGTCACCGCAACTAGCCGGCCAGAGTACCCGTCCAGTGCGAAATCGATTTCTGACTCCATTGGGATTCCGCGTTCGGCGGCCAGCTTGCAAAGTAGATGATCGGCGCGGACACCTGGAGAAAGGATGACTCGAGTCACCTGGTCCAGATGCGACGGAAGATGGCCGCCATCCGCCACCTCGATACCGGCTGAGGTCAGCGTATGCCTCGTTTCTTCAGGAATGACGGAACGGTCCGAAATCCTGACCTCAAAACCACGCTTTTTGGCGAGTCGCGCTGCCGCGAGACCGCTGATTCCGCCGCCGATCACAAGAACGCGAATCATCGGAGGACCCCCCTTCGGGATTTAAGCGCGTCTGCTGCGGAATCGCGATCATCAAAAGGAAATTTGCTACCAGCGATTTCCTGATACGTTTCATGCCCCTTGCCGGCGATCAGGATTACATCCCCGGGACCAGCCAGATTCACTGCTTCGGCGATCGCCAGACTCCGGTCAGCGATCCGCCTGACATGGCGCGTCCGGAAGTCCTCGGGGAAACCTCTCATGATCTCGTCGATGATCGACTCGGGGTTCTCCGACCTGGGATTGTCAGAGGTCACGATCACCTCGTCAGCGAGACCGGCGCAAGCCGCGGCCATCATGGGTCGTTTGCCGCGGTCGCGGTCTCCGCCACATCCGAAAACGCACCAGAGCCGCGTCCCTCGGGCGGTGGCCATCTTTCTGGCAAAACCGAGCACTTGCGCCAAGGCATCGGGTGTATGGGCGTAGTCGACAAAAACCAGAGGATCGAATTTTCCGGGTTTAACGGGCTCCATGCGCCCGGGCACCGGCCGAAGCCGGGCCCAATTTGCAGGAGACGCCCATTGACCGGTAACGCGGTGACAGCCGATCAACGCGGCCATGAAATTGTCGACAAAAACGGTTCCAAACACTGGAATCGTACCGCGGAATCTTGTTTCTCCGCCCTCAGGTGGACGGATGACAATCTCGACTTCTGAACCGGCCGCGGTTTCGCCAAGGATTGAGCCAGTCACGCGATTCAGGTGCATGGATTCCGCGGCGGGCATCTCAAGGCCATAAATCCAGCAATCACTCGAGGCAATGCCAGCAGTGCGTGCGCGCGACGCCACAGAATGATGAAAAGCCACCCTTGCGCCAGGAGCAAGAAGTTCCTGGAAAAGCCGCATCTTGGCCGCGAAATAGTTATCTTCAGTGCCATGAAAGTCCAGGTGATCCCTGGAGAAACTGGTGAATCCGGCAAAGATGAAACGGACTGGCCAGAGTTTGTCCTGTGCCAGACTGTGCGAGGACACTTCCATGCCGCAACTTGCGGCGCCCGCGTCAATCGCGTTGGCGAGGGCCTGGTATAGAAAGTCAGGGTCGGGACTGGTGTGGGAAGTCGGTAAATATTGGTCTTTGAAGTAGATGCCCAGGGTGCCGATGGTGACCATCGGGTCGGCGCACTGGTCAACAAGGCCTCGCATCAGCCATACAGTGCTCGTTTTTCCGTTCGTCCCGGTTATTCCCGCGATAGGAAATTTTGTCTGCGGGTTACCGTTGGCGAGGGCTTCAAGAAAGGACCAGGATGCGCGAGCGTCAGTCACACAAAAAATCGACACTCCTGCCCCGAGGGAGGAACGGAGCTGCGAGAGGCTTGCGGAGTTGTCTCCAAGAAAGACCGCGCATCCTTTCGTGTGAGCGTCCATCGCAAAATCGTGGCTGTCCACCTTCGTGCCCCTGAACATGACAAAGCATGTGCCAGCGGAAGCCGCTTTGCTTGATGTTGTCAGGTGAACTTTTTGGGATTGTTTCGCGTCGAAATGGCTCCATTGAAGGAGGCCCGAGTGTTGGAGCGCCTCCGCGATGATTTTGGTCGAGATGTGCTTCAGCATTGCGGTCGTGATCTCAAAGTCTGCCTGGCTCAACCGCGGGCTCACCCGCGGAAATCATGAGTTTGTTGTCTTCCAGGTCGGGGGCGACATTCAAGTACTTCAGCGACTTCTGCGCGATTTCCGAGAAAACAGGCGCAGCCCAGAGCCCGCCATACGCCGGCCTTTCCCTGGGTTCGTCTATAACAACGAGTATGACGAGATATGGGTCCTCCACAGGGGCGAAACCGACAAAGGAGGCGATCCTCTTGTCCGGTGAGTAAGTGCGTCGCACCGGGTCAACCTTTTGGGCCGTACCGGTTTTACCGGCGACGGTATAAGAGGCCGTCTTGGCTTTGCTGCCTGTGCCATTTTTGTGCGTGACCACACTCGCGAGCATCTTGCGCATCGTGTTGGCGACATCCGGGGAAATCACCCGGCGGACAACTTCAGGATGGAATGATGCCAGGATGTTGCCATCAGCGGACTCGATCCGGTCGATCAGCGTCGGGCGCATCAAGTTGCCCCCGTTGGCAATGGCGCCGTAGGCCTGGACGATTTCAAGGCCGGTCGTTGTCATGCCCTGGCCGAAGGCGATGTTGGCGAAGCGGATGGGGAGCCATTTTTCGTAGTTGCTGACCCGGCCAGACGGCCATGGTGGGGCCCGCAGGTTCTGTTCATTGCCTTCGGCCGCAGGCGGTCCGGAGGATGAGTCACGGCCTGCTCCGGGGATGTTCCCGTTGAATCCAAAGGCCAGGTAGTTCTCGTGAAACGCCTTGCGGCCAAGTTTTTCAGCAACCTTGTACGTGCAGATGTTGCTTGATCGGACCAGCGCCTCACTGACGGTCAGCAGTCCGGCGGGGTGGTCGTCGTGGAAGGTCACGCCTCCGACATTGAACAGGCCATTTTCGCAATCAAAGACATCATCCGCTTTGACTTTTTTTTGCTCCAGGGCGCCGGCAATGACGAAGGGTTTGATGATGGACCCGGGTTCGAACTGATCAAGCAAGGCCGAATTCCTGGTCTGATCGATCCGGACTTGCCGGAAATCGTTCGGATCAAAGGACGGATGGTTTGCGACGGCAAGAATCTTTCCTGTATGCGGGTCAGAGACCAGGGCGAAGGCGCCTTTGGCTTTGGCCCTCTCGGCGCCCGCGCGAACGGCTTCCTCCGCGATCTCCTGGATCACGCGGTCTAGTGTCAAGTGCAGTGAATGCCCGGGGAGTTCAGGCTCCGCCTGATCGTCCCCGGTGAATATCCTGCGTCCTCGCGCATCCTTCGCGCCCTTGATTCTCTGGGACTGTCCTCGAAGTTCCCGATCGTAAAACAGTTCGAGTCCATGAAGCCCCCTGTTGTCGAGGCCCACGTAACCCAGCAAGTGCGCCGCTGCCGGTCCAGCCGGGTAATAACGCGCCGACTCGGTGATCTCGTGGATTCCAGGTATCCCCAGAGCCATTATCCTTGCCGCGTCTTTATGATGAACCTGGCGCTGCAACCAGGCGAAGTACCCGCGTTTTGATGAGATCTGCTGGACATCCTTTTGTGTCGTCCCGAGGATCTTGGCGATAGTCCTCGTCTGGCGCTGGTCGGGATTGAAAACCCTCGGATTCACTGCCAAAGATGGCGTCCTGATGCTGATGGCCAGTGGTTCTTCCCGGCGGTCGAAAATGCCTCCCCGGTAAGGACTCAAGTCTTCATGGAGCTGATACTGGCGATCCGCCAGGGCCTGCAGGTTTTTTCCCGAAGGAGCAAAAAGGTGCAGGTATGATGCGCGAAACGCGAGGATGGCGAAGACGGCGAGCGCAACGCAGCGAAAAAGCCAAAAACGCGATGCTGCCGAACTTTGAAAATCACGCTCGTTCAAGGTTGTACCCCGCTGGCGGGCTGTGACTCGCGTGAATTCTCTTTTGCCTGGAGGGCGTCTTTGCTGGTGAGTCTCGCCAGTTCGACACTGAGCTCGCTTTTTTCGGCAAGGAGCCGGCCTTCCATGTTCTTGAGTCGGCCGATCTCATATCCGGTCAGGGTTGTTTTGACGCGCAAGTGAACGCGCACGAAGGCAACTGAGAGCGCGATCATGACCACGACATAGAGGGGGACATTGGTCATTGAACTTGCGATGCGAAGTCGCATACCGGACATCCCTTTCAGAATTTCTCAAATACCCGTAGTCGCGCACTCCTGGCTCGCGGGTTTGCTGCCACCTCAGCCTCGCCGGGCTCGATTGGATAGGGGGCGACCACCTGGCCCTTGGCTGCAACCATTCTATCAATTTCGGTCTCGGTCAGGGCAACATGCCGTCCCAGCTGCTGGCGTTTTGACTTTCCGGTTGCCTCGGCGAAGAAGTGCTTTACTGCGCGGTCCTCCAGCGAATGGAACGTGATGACGGCGAGTCGTCCGCCTTTTTTCAGGAGTGGGATCGCGCCGGCCAGAAAACGATCGAGCTCCCCCAGCTCATCGTTCACGGCAATCCGCAGTGCCTGGAAGAGCCTGGTCGCCGGATGTCTGCGACTCTTCGAGCTGTAGGGCGAGTGTTTTTCGACAAAAGACGCGAGTTCTGCTGTTGTGCTGAAGGGTTTGACGGCGCGCTGACGGCAAATCATCTTCGCAAAATGGCGCGCCATGGGTTCCTCCCCGAAATCCCGAAATATCCTGGAAAGCTCCATTTCATCCGCGGTGTTGACCAGGTCGGCCGCAGTCCCCGGGCGGCTGGTATCCATGCGCATATCCAGCGGCCCTTCATTCAAGAACGAAAAACCGCGCTCACCGATGTCGAGTTGCGGGCTACTGACACCGAGGTCGGCAATGATCCCGTCAATGGTGCCCGCGAGCCCAGCCGTGCTTACATGGCTGGCCAACTCGGAGAAGGGCTTGTGCACGAGGCTAAGTTGACCGGACGCGATCTCTCTGGAGAAGGCGCTTTCCGCGTGTTGTATCGCCATGGGATCGCGATCAAATGCCAGTACTTTTCCGGATTTTCCTACTGCCTCCAGCAGGAGTTTGGTGTGCCCTCCCCCACCTAGGGTGCAGTCAACCACCAACGACCCGGGAACAAGCCCGAGCGCGGATACGGTCTCGCGAAGGAGAACCGTGACATGACCATATGAATTACTGGGAATTTGATCCGCGGGCCCCATGGGGCAACCTCACCTTTTGTTCATTTCATAAAGATTATAGGCGCTAATCCTCTGGCGGGGAATTAAAGCAGCGCGAGATTCACTCCGAAGAACTGTCCGGGTGTGAAGTTTAACTTTTTTTGGAGGAAGAAATGAGGATCAAATGGTCTCGCCATCTCGTCATGGCGACACTGTTTTTGGTCGCTCACTTCGGAGCTGTCGGCTGCAGTAGCACCGGCTCTGAGGAAGGCGACACAGAGGCAGTGGAAGAAAACGTCTCTGAGGACGGCGCAGGAACTGCTGCGACGGCCGAAGAGGGAAATGTCCCGGCGGCAAACACCGCCCTTAACAACGGCCAGGCGGATAGCTCCGGCGGCGATGTTGTTGTTGCAGAGGAAGCGGCTCCAGGTGCCGACTCCAAAGCAGGCAACCCAGCGGCTGGTGGCAACTCCACCGAAGGCGATCTGCAGTCGATCATCTCCGAGATGAACGGCGCGAATCCGGCGGCCAGTGGCGGCAATGCTGCGGCGAGTGCTCCGGCAAACGCCCCGGCAGCAGTCGCGGATGCGGGCGCTCCGGCAGCGGAAGCAGCAGCACCGGCCAGCCAGGCGGCAGCGGCTCCGGCAACCCCGGCGGCTCCAAGCGTGGTCGGACTACCGGAAATGGGTGCCAAGATGGCGTATGTGGTCCAGCAGGGTGATACCCTGTCCAAGATCGCGACCCGCGTCTATGGCGACATGAAGCGCTGGCGGGAGTTGGCCGACCTCACGGGTGTTGCCAACCCGAGCAGGATTTATCCGGGCGATGTGATCTACTACGTCCTGGATGATTCCTCGAAGTCGTTTGCCCAGACCTATGAGAGCCTTCGCCGTGGCGTCACCACCGTTCAGGCCGGTGAAACCCTCGCGACCATCTCAAAGCGGATCTACGGCAAGCACAGGAACTGGAAGTCGATCTGGCGTCAAAACGACGTGATCGATGATCCGGACAACCTCACGCCGGGCACGACAATCTACTTCGTGAACCAGGATCAACTTTCAGCGGCTCTCAAGAAGAGTGATTCCGTCAAGATGACTCTGAACAAGATGAAGAAGTCGGGCAATAGCATCGCAACCAAGATCAAAGGCGGCAAGGCCAGCGCCAAAACTCTGGCAGACGTTTGGGAAAGTGCGAAACCCTTTTCGATGCTCATCATGAGCGTGTGATTTTCAGCGGCGATGCAATGGCATCGCGGATCGAAAAGCGGGCGCGCGGAGTTTTGTGAAATCGACCGGGTGAATGTTGGCTCAGAAGCTTTTCAAAGTACAAGAAAGCACGCTGTCCTCAGTTCCGGGAGTTGATATCACAGAACCAGATGCCCCCCTTGTTCTCCCCTGCCCTGTCCTGTCTGATCAAACTGCTCTCCTGACCGTGATCAGTCATGATGAACAAGCCACTTGACCAGTCATGCGCCTGACCAGGCGTGATCAAATACCCTGATGATTCAAAAGCAATTCCTCGCCTCTGGCGCCAATGCACGGCACCCGCCGCGCGAATGATGTCCTGTTCACGGCGTGATCATCATGTGATCACTGCTTGCTCACATGTTGACCTATCAAGTGATCAAGCGTGAGTACACGTGATCACGTGGGACGAGTCGTATATGGCGCCGCTCCTGGCTGAGGCGGTGGATATGGACGCGCCTTCGTAGACGATTGCGTCACGAAGCCTCAAGTCACCGTTGCAGGTGAAACCTGATTCCGCGACAACGTTTGGTCCCAATTCCACCCGGAAACCGGGCGCCCGGAATGTGGACTGGCCAATGATGAACGCGGACGGGCCGGTAACGCGAATGGCGCCACGGCCGTCTTGCCATGTGCTCCCTTCGGCCACTTCGATGAGAGTGGAATTTTTCAACTTGTGCCAGGCATCAATTCCCAGCCGCATGATCATGCGCCCGCGGGTTTCCGGGGAAGCCATCAGTTCCTTGTGCGCCGCGAAGAGTTGTTGGGGGTTGCCCAAATCGTGCCAAAAACCATGGTGGACAAAGCTGGTTATGACGTCCCCGTTGGCGATGGCTGCGCCGTAAGCGCCGAGGATGTCTGATTCCCCGGATTGCGGCAGGTAATCCAAAAAACGCGGTTCCAGGATTTGCAGGCAAGCGAATCCCCTGGCGGCGAATGGGCCGCCAGTGGTTGGCGGGATCTTCGCGATGGCGACAATTTTGCCTGTGTTATCGCAGTAGACCGCGTTGTCACGACCAAGGGGCATTGGCAGCACGACCATTGTCGCTACGGCTTGCGTTTTCCTGTGATGAGCCAGTGCTGCGGCGACGTCGATGTCGCTGACAACATCGCCGTTGTAAGCGATAATTGTCCTCTTTCCAAACCAGTCGCGAAGCGGGATATATGCCCCACCCCTTCCGAGGATCCGCGGCTCTTCAATGGATACCCGGACATTTTCGCCCCACGGCGACTCGTTGATTCCCGAGACGATCGACTTAGACAGATAGTGTGCGTTGACGGCAATGTCACTGATACCGGCCCCGCGCATACGGAACAGCGCCAGATCCAGGAGCGGTACGCCAAAAAAGCGGATCATCGGTTTTGGCCGCAAGTCGGTGAGAGGCCTCAGTCTTGTGCCAAAACCTGCCGCAAGAACAAAGCCACAAACACCCTCAATCCTGTCAACGCGGGTATCGGCCTCTTTTGACGATGGCTTTGTATCTCGCATTGTCATGCACTGATGGCGTGGTCGATCAGGTCCACCAGTTCAGTCGACAAGAATGGCCAGCGGGAGTCACTGACATCGGCGGCGCGCATCGCAGCGATCGCGGGCTTCACGTACCTGAGATAATTGCCTTTGTTCTTGTCAATGGTCAGATAACCAAAACTTCCAATTGCCTTGAGTTGCCGTTGGAGGAGTACGGCACGCCATTGCTGCTCAATTTTCAGACGGATTACGTCTCCAAGCTGGTTGGAAGCCTGCCGGATGAACTGTTCCATGAGTTTCAAGCGCTGAGCGTCCGTGAATGGCACATAAGCGTCAAAGCAAAGCGATACGGCATCGTAGGCGGCTGGCCCAAGGCGCGCGTCCTGGAAATCGATAACGGCAAGTTTGTTCTCGAAAACCATGAGGTTACGTGAATGGAAGTCCCGGTGGACGAAGTGTTGCTGCAAGCGCGCCAATGTCGCCGCAAGATCCTTGGACTCGCGTTGAAAGGCCGCGTGTTGCCTGTCATCGAACTTCATCCTGGCGACCGGTTCGACAAACTTTTTGTGAAAGAAGTTGAGTTCCCACTCGAATCTTTCCATGTCAAAGGCGCGCCTCGTCCAGACAGGACGTTCCTGACGCAAGTCGGTGGGAACTTTAATTTCAAGGAAGTGGATGAGAATCTGGTTTGCGCTCGAGTAGAGCTCGAAAACCTTGTCATGCTCCCCCGACCCGAGCCACTGGACGGCGCGGGTCTCTACCATGACGTTACCGTAATCTTCAATGATTATAGCTGCTTGCGCAGGCATCGATTTGACAAGGCGCGGTACCTTTACCCCGTGCACAGCCAGGACATTCGCGACTTCAAGCCAGTCGTAGCGACCATCTCCGAGGGCGCGCGCGTCGTTTCCGGAAAGCTGCATCAGGACGACGGGGTTTGCGAGAGAGGGGGACTTGATCCGGTAATAACTCCGGTCTGATCCATCGCCAGCCAGCCATTCAATTGTGAGTTCCTCAATACCCAAGGCCGCTTTTAGCTCGTCCGGGGTTGGCGGCGGGAGCGCGCCCGTCGGAATCGGAGTGGGGAGCATCGTGTTTTCCTTAACGTCTGAGCCTTCCGGGCGTGGGTCGCGACCTTGTGGTGAAACGTCATAAGGTGACAAAGTCAAGTTGTGGCCCCATCGTTATTTTGATCGTGTCATTTCTCGCCTGGAAGAGTTCTCCGTCCACCGTGTAACGGCGCTGCGGGTTTGCCTGGATCGCGATCTCTCCGGTGCAGATCCGCTGTTGCCACAAATTCAGGCGCAACGCGGTTCCTGCCAGCATCACAGGCAACTGCCACAGGATTTTGGACTCATCCAACTGGAAGCTGATGCATTCCATCTTATCAGGATTTTTCTCCAACAGGGTAAAGACGCGGGCTCCAAGCGGCATTCTCGCAAGAGTCGAGCACATGACCGCGGCGGCAGGGCCGTGCAGTGGCCGGCCATTTTGGGGGCTTAGTTTGTAATCTTGCTGGTTGACCACCGACTGGAAGAGATCCCGGTTGAACCATGCGGCCCAGTACAGCCGGAACATCAGCAAGATCGAGCCAACGGCGTTGGTTTTGTTGCGATAGAAAAGTTCAAGGAAATTGGCAACAATTCCGTCACCGAACATGAACCCATAGGTACCATCCACCTCAATGGTGCGGGTTCTCCTGACCTCGAATTCCACTCCAGCGCTGTGCTGTTCGACGAGACGAAACAGAACATCCTCGGGTGTCCCGTGAATGCCGAGATTGGTCCTCAGGACGTTGATCGTTCCACCTCCGAGGATCGCGACCTTGGGCAAGGGCTGGTCGCCGTAACAGCGGATGAAAGCGGTCAAGGTCCGGCTGATGGTGCCATCGCCACCGTTGATGGCGAGGATCTCGACTTCCCTGGCCTTGAACTCGGCGGCGACGGATTCCAGTTCCGCGATGGAGTTGGTGACAGCGAGCTGTCCGCGCTGGCCAAGGATGTATCCGAGTATCTTGTGTCGCTCGGGATTTCGTTTGTTCAGTTTGGAATTTGGATTTGTTACGATCCCGATTCCGGGCATACTTTCGACCTGCTTCAGGGTGGTTTTTCGTGGCAAACCGGGCACTTCCAGCCAATGTCTCACCGTTGCAGCTCTATCTGCAAGAGGTTGCTCGCCATCCCTTGCTCGATCCGGAGGAAGAATACGAACTTGCTGTCCGCCATTTCGAAGAGGGAGATGTTCACGCTGCCCACCGATTGATCACCGCAAACCTCCGGCTGGTTGTGAAAATCGCCAATGATTTCCGCCGGGCGCAAGAGAACACGCTGGACCTCATCCAAGAGGGCAATTTCGGCCTCATGCAGGCTGTGAAACGATTCAATCCCTACAAGGGCGTCAAACTTTCGAGTTACGCCGCGTGGTGGATCCGCGCGTACATCCTCAAATACCTGATGGACAACAAGAGTCTGGTCAAAATGGGCACCACCGCGGCCCAAAGGAAATTGTTCTTCAATTTGCGCAAGGAAGCCGAGAAGCTCCTCGCCGAATACGACCGCGTCGACACGAAACTGCTGGCAAGCAACCTCAACGTCAAGGAACGCGACGTCATCGAGATGCAGCAGCGCCTTGCCGCGCCGGATATGTCCCTTGACGAGCCGGTTTCCGAAGACTCAGAGGTGACGCGTGGCGCGACCGTGGCCTCCCAGGAAGAGAGCGTCGAAGACTTATTGGCAAAAAAGGAAGTTCAGGTGCTTTTCAAGAAGCATCTCGAGGAGTTCAAGAAGCGTCTCTCAGGAAGGGACCTCGAATTGTTCGAGGACCGTTTGCTCAGCATCCAGCCGATGACGCTTCAGGAATTTGGTGATCGTTACGGCATCTCTCGCGAGCGGGCGCGGCAGATTGAGTCGCGCGTCATGCAAAAACTCAAGGATTTCGTCCACGAAAAAGGCTTTGTCTGAGCAGCCCGAGCTGGGCAACGGTCTCATTGCGGCGTAGTTCTTCTCTCTTCTTCGCGATCGCTGCCCCGTCGGTGACTCCGTCAACGGCACTTACAATTTCCCCGTCTTCGCCTGCCAGAAGGTGTTTCGGGATCTCCGAAAGAAAACGTGACGGCTTTCTTGTTGACGTTCCCATTCGCGAAGAGCGGTCCAGCGCATAGGACAAAAACAACCGTTCCTTCGCGCGCGTCAACGCGACGTAAAAGAGCCGTCGCTCCTCGGCGATGCCTGGTTCGCCAAGATCAACACTGTTTTTGTGGGGCAAAAGCTCCTCCTCAACCCCGACAACGAAGACGACAGGGAACTCAAGTCCCTTGGCCGCGTGTACGGTCATCAAGGAAATGACATCGGCGGGAATTTTGTCGTCGCCCTTGTCGCGATCGTCTTCGCCAGACAACATGATCCGGTCCATGAGCGCGGGCCAGTCCAATTTGGCGCCAGTAGCCTGGCCCAGGTTTCCGGCAAGCGATTTGGCGGCGTTTGAAAGCCATGCCGGCAGGGCTTTGATCATTTCGATCTTCCGCATTCTCGCGGCGGTGTCCCTGGTGTTCAGCAGGACTTCCTCGAGCAATTTGAAGCGACCGATTATCTCCTCGCCAAGTCCAGCCAGGTCGTCCCACGTCGCGTCTTGCGCGATTCGCGAAATTTCGCGGAGCTTTTCGCAGAATTCATCAACCGCGGGCTTGACCCGGCCGAGGCTGTCCGCGCCGGAATTTTCCGCGGCCTGAATGGGGCTGCATTTTTTTTCCTCTGCCAGAGCGGCGAGGCGCTCGAGGGTTTTGATCCCGACGCCACTCGGGCACGCGCTGACGGCGCGCCAAAATGCGAGACGGTCATCCGGGTCCGAGGCGAGTTTTACAAAAGCGAGAAAATCTTTGACTTCCTTGCGCTCGAAAAATCCGGTCCCGCCAAAAACCTTTGCGCGCAATCCGGCCTCCCGAAGGGCCATCTCGATCGGACGCGACTGGGCGTTCGCGCGGTAAAGGACCGCGATGTCCTTGTGCCGGCTGCCGCCGCCGATCAGCGACATGCACTGGTCGGCGATCCAGCGCGCCTCGGAGTCTGAAGTCTCAAGAGGTACAAGGCGGATCGGGAGTTTTGATTTACTCTCGCTCCAGAGGCTCTTGTCCTTGCGTTTGGTGTTGTTCCTTATGAGCGTGTTCGCGGCGTCAAGAATGACGTTGCTGCAACGATAGTTTTGCTCGAGTTTGACCAGGCGCGTTCCCTCGAAGATCTGCTCAAACCGTTCGAGTGTCTCGAACATCGCGCCGCGCCAGCTGTAAATCGACTGGTCGTCATCACCGACGACGCAAACGTTGCCGTGGTGCCTCGCGATCATTTCAAGCAGGGTCAACTGCGCGAGATTCGTGTCCTGAAACTCATCGACGAGGATGTAACGGAATTTCCGGGCGAGCGCCTTTTGCAACCCGGGGTCGTTCTTCAGGAGCAAGAAGGTCTTGAAGATGCAATCGTCGAAATCGATGACACGGTTGATCTTGAGCTGTCGCTCGTAGAGGTCATAGACCCGCGCGAAAACCTCGCGGTCATGGCCGGCAGCAAGTCGCCCTTTGCCGGCCAGGACATCCTCCGGTCCGAGGAGCTCGTTTTTCCAGCGGCTGATGGCCGCGTGGAGGTCCTCTACCGGCACGGTGCCGCCCCATTTTTTTTCCTTCAGGGCGCGCGCGACCAGGTCGACCTGGTC
>RGVZ01000381.1 GCA_010029825.1 bacterium
CCCCGCGACTCCGGAGTCGAACATAATTTTGAAGTACGAGACTGCGGTCAACACATGGGTCACTTCAACCTTGAAGACCTACAGCGACGCCACCAACTTCTTGTGGATCGGTAGCGGCCTCGGCATCACGGGCATGGGTGGCAACAGCTGGCGGTGAGAATTTAGCGAAAGATCCTAGAAGGATCCCCGGCCATGGGTCAATGCCCGCGCGGCGTCGAGGATTTTTGACCACACGCGCCGGTCGCTCTCTGTATAAGCATGCCCGCGGATGGGGTTCATGGTCCAGCCGGTGTAGGTCAGGAGTTCGTTGGTGGAGGCTTCCGGAATCGCGGATGAACGCAGGAACGTCGTCTCGGTCTGGTAGAAGTTATGCCAGACGCCGGACTTGGCGCGGATTTCCGCGAAACGGGGTTTCAAGTCCAGGGGCGCGCGCGTGCATCCGGGCCAAGGCTTGAAACCGAGCGTCGCGTAGCCGAGTGTCGACGCGCTGAAGGCGGTCGCGTCGCATTCCTCGACGCTGATCGGGTCGGCCGTCGCGAGAACTTCCACATGACGTTTCATGTGAAGCGCGGCTTTCATGGCTGTCCATCCACCGTGGCTCTGGCCGACCAGGATCAAAGGCCGGCCAGCGGATTCCCGTTCAATCCAGTCAAAGAGAGTCTCGAGATCCGAGGATCCGACTTCCGTATGAGTCTGGTTCTTGTGATGGTAGCGGCCCGAGTAAACGGGGTCGTTGCCGATCGCGTAGCAGGCCTTGATCGCAGGGATTGACTCGCCGGCAGCGGCGTCACTGACGTTTTGGATGAATTCTTGAATAGCGTGGGAGGAGCGGATCTCGGAGGGATGTCCATCGACAAAGCACGATCCGAATCCACCGAAGAACGCGACAAATGGGGCTACAGCGAATCTATGTGTCATGGTCGGCTCCAATATCAAGCTCAATATCAAGTCCGTCGGCGGCGAAAATCCATGTTCCTGAACGGCAAGGTAACGGGGGAATCGTGATTCGGCAAGTTAAAAAGATCATAGGTTGCGGGGGGTTATGGATGCGTTGGCCCATGATCCCCCGGTGGCGGCCATGAACTCAATAAATCAGCAGAGTTACCGTAGAGTACACTAGATAACTGGAGGGCTTTGTCATGAAACTCAACATTGGTATCACCGACCAACATCGCGCCTCGACCTGCGAGGCGCTGGCAAAAGTATTGGCCGGATCGTACAGCCTGCAACTGATGACCCAGTATTGCCACTGGAACGTCAAGGGGCCGTTCTTTGATCCGCTCCACAAACTGTTCCAGGCGCAGTATGAGGAACTGCAAGGCGCCGTCGACGAGATCGCCGAACGAATCCGCGCCTTGGGACATGTGGCGCCCGGAAGTTTCGACGAGTTCGCGAAAGCGTGGATTTCCGCAACGCGGATGAAATGTTGGTCTGTTTGCTGGAGGCCCACGAGCACATGATCCTCACGTGCAAGGAGGCGATTCATGTCGCCGGCAAGGGTGGGGATGAGGCGACGGAGGACATGTTGACCGAACGGGTCGAAGTCCATGGCAAGACGGCGTGGATGTTGCGGGCAACCCTGGAAAAGTGAAATTGGAAAAATGAAACAGTAAAAGTGAAACAGAAAAAGTCAAAAAGATCCTGCGCGTGATATAATTCTCCGGGTTTAATCCCGGAGAATTTTTTTATGTCCAAACAAAAGAAAACTGGCGCATCCAGGTCCGCCGTCGTGTCGTCTGACGCCATCAGCAGTGCCCTCAAGGAAACCCGGGTGTTCGCGCCGCCTCGCGCGTTCGCGAAGACCGCGCACGTCAAGAGTCCCGCCCAGTACCAGAAACTGTGGGAGCAGTCCGTCAAGAAACCGGAAGCTTTCTGGGGCAAACAGGCGAAAGAGCATCTTGAATGGATCAAACCGTTCAAGAAAGTCCTGCAGTGGAAGGCCCCGCACGCGAAGTGGTTCATCGGCGGGAAACTGAACGCCAGCGCGAACTGCATCGACCGTCATGTGGCGGCCGGGCGTGGCAACAAGGCGGCGATCATCTGGGAAGGCGAGCCGGGCGACAGTCGCGTCCTGACGTACAACGATCTTCTGCGCGAGACATCCAAGTGCGCCAATGCCCTGAAGGAACTCGGGATCAAGGCGGGCGACCGGGTCGCGATCTACATGCCTCTCGTCCCGGAAACGGTGATCGCGATGCTGGCCTGCGCGCGGGTCGGCGCGATGCATTGCGTCGTGTTTGGCGGGTTCTCGAGCGAGGCCCTGGCCGACCGCATCAACGACTGCGGGGCGTCGGTCGTCATCACGGCAGATGGCGGGTATCGCAAGGGTGCGGTCGTCCCGTTGAAACAGAATGTTGATGTGGCCGTGGAGCGTTGCGCGACGGTGAAGCACACGCTGGTCCTGCGCCGGACGGGATCTCTGGTCAACATGGTCCCCGGGCGCGACCACTGGTGGGCGGACATGATGGGGCGCATGCCGGGCAAGTGCGAGCCCTACGCGGCGGACAGCGAGCATCCGTTGTTCCTGTTGTACACATCCGGGAGTACCGGGAAGCCAAAGGGTATTTTGCACACAACGGGTGGCTATCTCCTGGGCGCGACGTTGTCGGCAAAGATGGTCTTCGACTTGAAAGATGACGACACCTTCTGGTGCACGGCCGACGCGGGGTGGATCACGGGGCACAGTTATCTTTCGTACGGGCCTCTCGCCAACGGGGCCACGATCGTCATGTACGAGGGCGCGCCGAACCATCCCGACTGGGGACGCCTCTGGAGCATCGTCGAGAAGCACCGGGTGACGATCCTGTACACGGCGCCGACCGCGATCCGCGCGTGCCTGCGCGCCGGGGACTCGTGGCCGCAAAAACATGACTTGTCGTCGTTGCGCCTGTTGGGCAGCGTCGGCGAGCCGATCAATCCCGAGGCGTGGATGTGGTATCACGAGATCATCGGCGGCGGGCGTTGCCCG
>RGVZ01000382.1 GCA_010029825.1 bacterium
ACCTGCCCGAGGGCGTGGGCGGATTAACACCCGCCCAGTTAGCCCGGATTGACGGCACGGTAAACGTCTGCGAAACCCTGCCGATTTTTACACCCAAGGTTGTGCACCCTGAGAGTTACTGGCCGCCAATTTTAGAAATGCTACCGCAATAGGGTAAATTAATACCCGGCCGGTTAGACGGATCTAACCCCGCAATGTTCACTGAACGGATTCAGTGCATGGCCAAACGCTGGTACTACCTGTACGTGATCTTGTACCCGTCGCTGGGTTACAAGTTTTACTACGGCTCGCGCATCACTGACAAAGCCCCCGAAGACGACCACCAGTACTTTGGGTCGCCGGTGACGTTTGCCCAGTACAACGATCCGACGCACCCGGAATATCAGGCCGACGCGCTGAAAGTAATCCTGCGGGCCGAAAAGCGCCGGGCCTCGAAGAAAGCCGCCAAAGAGCTGTCCGACACCGAAACCACGCTGATTAAAAACGCCCACGCCAACACGGAGTATTTAGGCCCGGAAGTCTGTCTGAACCGCAACGCTGCCGGCCGGTTCCTGCTCACTGACGCGCAGCGCCGCATCGCCTTGGAGCGCTCGATCTCGAATGGCGGCGGCTTCTTGAACATGACACGGAAACAGCACCTGAAATGGGCCAGCATCGGCGGCACGAAATCAGTGGAGTTAAAAACCGGCCTGCACGCGATTCCTGAAGAACAGATGCAGGAGATTCGCGCCCGTGGCCGACAGGCGATCAGCAAAAAATACTCCAAAACGTATCAGTTTTTGAACCCCGACGGCGAGCTGACCACGATTCACAACCTCAAAGACTTCTGCCGTAAAAATAACTTAAGCGACTGCCATATGCGCAGCGTCAACTGCGGTCGCATCAAGTCACACCGGGGATGGCGCAAGCCTGAAACATGCTAATCCTGCCGTACTCTATCTTGGTTTTAATCGTCGCCGGGAGTGTCGCGCTGGGCTACGCGATCGGCCGGCTCGACTGGTTGGTAGCGCGGCTGGTTAGTGTCACGCCCCGCGACTTCACGCCCGCGGCGCCTGTAGCCAATACGTTGCGCGCGGCCATGAAAGACACAACTGGACCTGTGAGCGGCAAGATCGCAATCGATACCGGCAAATACGTTGGCGAAATTAACACCGTCGGCATGCAAAAGACGCAGGACTTTACTCTTGGCAAAACGATCCAGACACAAGATGATATTAGTTCCTCTGTATCCAAGCTGGCCCAGTTGAAAGGTAAATAGTCATGGCAAAGGGTTTAGACGTCGGGACATCGTTTATTGTGCTGGCGCAAGATGCAGCCGCCAACTCCACCACGGATCCGCACGTGGTCGGCAACGTCCAATACAAGGATTTCCGGGACGCGTTCTACATCATCAAGCCGACGACGCCCGTGGCCACGAAGATGATCGAGAAGGGCCTGCAGGGAAAGGTGTTCGTGAAGGACGCCGACGGGAGCTTCATTATTCTCGGCCAAGACGCCATTGAGAAAGCCGTCGAGCGCAACGACTCGGCCAAGCGTCCCATGTACCGCGGCGTGGTCAGCCCCAAGGAAAAAGAGGCCAAGCGCGTACTGGCGTTTATTCTCAAGGAAGTCGTGGGCACCGCCAGCACCCCCAACGAAAAGCTGATCTTCTGTGTCCCGGCGCAGCCCGTCGACCAAGAGGACGATGATTTCGACGTGGCGTATCACGAAGACGTGGTGCGCACCGTGCTGGCGGAGCAGGGTTATGCGGCGCGAGCTATTAACGAGGCCGAGGCGCTGTGTTACTCGGAGTTAGAACACGACGACTACACCGGCATCGGCCTGTCGTGGGGCGCCGGTATGGTGAACGTGTGCGTGATGCTCAATGGCGAGCCGACCGTGCTGTTCTCGACCACGAAGTCAGGCGACTGGATCGACCGCATGACAGCCGTGGCCACGAACGAGCCCGACTCTGTTGTGCAGGCTGAAAAAGAACACGGCACGTTTGTCATTGGCGAGCAGAACGAGAATACGATTCTGGCCGCCGTGAGCGTGTATTACGAGCGCCTGATCGACTACACGACGAAGCAGCTGGCCGCCGCGCTGCTGGATCACAAAGCGCTGCCGAAATTCAAAGAGCCGATTTTGATATCTGTAGCCGGCGGGACAACGCGGGCCAAGGGCTTCGTGGAAATGTTCACGAAGAAGCTGGCCGAGAACGGTTTTCCGCTGCCGGTGAAAGAAGTGCGCCACGCCAAGGATCCGCTGCACGCCGTCGCTCGCGGTTGCTTAATCGCCGCGAAGATTCTCTGATTTGTTTCGTAGACACGCACTGCGGTCACGAGTACGATACGCCACATGCGAAACACGTGGCGATTAATAACAAGTCAGGGGAGTCGGTATGGGGCGCGGGACACGGTTCGACGGCATCTTGATTGCACATCTCGGAAACATCAACGGACCGCGGCCGGACAAGGAAAACCGGCTGGCATACCTGCAGGCCGCACTCAAAGCTGGTTGGCACGTCTGCGCCGAAGTTGTGTTTCATCAAGGGAGTTTTTTGCTTCCCTTTGACGGGGGGTTTAACGTTGCCCCGCCCAGTTTCTTCTCCAATCAGCGCGTCTGGTCCCGCTGCTACGACGCCGAAACACTGGACGCGTTGTGCAACGTGAATGCGCACGCGTTTCTTGTGAACGAGCCGAGCAAACGTAAGATTTTGTAAGAGGATTGTCAATTGGGACTTGTGTACGCGTGGTATGCGTGGCGTAGTGCAAGGGGAGACAGCGGGCTGCAGCCACCTTCCACATGAGCGCAGGCGCGCGTTGCAGGGCGAAGTAGAGGAGCGTGGGGTCGAAATAACGATGTGTGCATCTTCAGAGTCACAAGTGTAACGTGAGTCATTTGACGAGTGACGACAGACAGAGCAAAGCATGCGCTACCTGCCACCACCCATGCAAGTCG
>RGVZ01000383.1 GCA_010029825.1 bacterium
ACTTCAGTGCTGGGGAAACGCCCAGCGGTATACCCAGGCAGCGAAATAATCAGATCATCCACGCCGTCTTTGACCCGGTCGACGAGCTGAGCCGGAGTCCCACCGCCGCTCATGGCCGGCAGAATCTGGCACTTCAACCGATTACCCGATTCGCGTGCAACCTTTTCACACCACGGGACGATGACGTTGACCGAAGCCATCGCCTGCGGATTCCAGATATGGTGGAACTTGAGAGTCACCTCCTGCGCAGAAGCGGGCGTACCCAGAAAGGCTGCGATCGCAGCACCCACCAACAATCCCGTTAACTTCTTCATCTCTTGTCTCCTGAATCAATCAATGCGCGAGCACGACGAGTTTACCTTCGGAAAGAGACCGCAACTCCCTCCGTGGACTGCGCCCGTTGGGGAAATATTTGGGACTCCAGCCTGTGAGGTCACTTCGGCGTGCCTGTGGTTGTCGATCGCGATCGTTCATGACGATACCGTTAGCTGGAGCCGTTCAGAGCGCTAGCAAGGTTCACAAAAAAATCCAGACTTTGGGGATTCGCCATGGCATCCGGACTCGCCACTTTGTCACGGGGCATACCGAGCAGTAGTTTGCGGACCGGGACTTCCATCTTTTTTCCAGTCAGCGTCCGCGGAATCTCCTCGGCAACGTAGATCTCATTGGGCACATGACGCGCCGAAGCCTTGGTGCGGATGTTCTGTGTAATCTTTTCTTTCAACGCCTGATCCAGTTTTTGACCGGCCGTTAAAACAACGAACAAGGGCATGAATGATGGGCGACCCAGATACTCCAGATCGACCACCAAGCTGTCTCGCACTTCGCTAATTTCCTCGACCACCCGATAGATCTCCGCCGTACCCATCCGAATCCCAAAGCGGTTGATCGTGCTGTCGGAGCGGCCGTAAATGACCGAGGTGCCGCGCGCAGTAAAACGAATCCAGTCCCCGTGTCGCCACAAGCCCTCGAAGCTCTCAAAATAGCTTTCTTGGCAGCGCTTGAAGTCAACGTCGTTCCAAAAATACAGTGGCATCGAAGGCATTGGCTGAGTCAATGTCAGTGCCGCCACTAATGGACGCCAGCCAGACGTCGGGCTTGACCGCTTCGTAGACCCAACGGAAGGCATCGAGCGGCAACGGCGAACCGGTGGAGTTTATTGAGCGAAGATGGGCCATCGGCGAAAAATCGCGCGGCCGCAGACCTTCCTTCATGCAGTTGATGAGAAAGGCTGCACCACACCCGAAGTGCGAGACGGCGTGCTCGTCAATAAACCGCCACAATGCCTCGCCATCCGGCCACGACGGGTTGCCGTCGTAAAGCACGATCGAGGCGCCCGTTAACAACGCACCGACTTGCAAGTTCCAGACAATCCAACCGGTGCCGCCGAGAAACAAAAGACGATCGCCCCGACGCAGGTCATGCTGCAAGGTCATGGTTTTCAAATGGGTCAGTACGATGCCACCATGCCCATGCACCATGGCCTTGGGTAAACCCGTGGTACCTGACGAATACACGATCCAGAGCGGATGGCTGAACGGCAAACGCTCAAACTTCAGGGGCGCCTCCAGCGCCACGGCACTGTCCCACGAAACTCGGTCACGCCAAGTGCATTCCTGCAGGTCCGCGCTAGGGCCATGCACGTGAACCACCGCAGTCACACTCGGAAGCGCTTTCAGCAATTGATTGACGAGGGCGTCGCGGTCATGGGTTCTTCCGTTGTAGTGATAACTATCGGTAGCAAACAATAGCTTTGGCTCGATTTGACAGAGACGATCCAGCACCACCGATGCACCCATGTCGGGGGCGCAACTTGTCCAAATTGCGCCGATGCTGGCGCAGGCGAGGAAGGCGATCACCGTTTCTGGGCGATTCGGCATGTAAGAGGCGACGCGATCCCCCGCGCCAATTCCGACGCTGCGCATCCAGTTGGCCAAGGCACCCGTCTCGCGCTGCAATTTCGACCACGAGATTTCGCGAACTGGCCCGCTCTCGCTTCGAACAATGAGCGCGGGCGCGTCATCCCGCACCTGCCGAAACACGTGCTCGGCGTAGTTCAAAGACGCATTGGGGTACCACCTAGCCCGCGGCATTTGGCGGCTCGCCAACACCGGTTCACACGAGCCGTCCGCCTGGAGATCGAAAAATTCCCAAATGGTCTGCCAGAAAACATCGATTTTCTCAACGGACCACTGCCAAAGCGCTGCGTAGGTCCCGAAATCAAGACCTTTGTTGGCTCTGAGCCAGTTTTGGTATTCGCTCAGGCGGCTCGCGCGGATCTGTTCCGAAGAAGGGCTCCAGAGCACGTCTCCCTCACGGGTGTCGATCGCAATATTCATCAGCACCTTTGCTCCTTGGTTTGTTTGAACAGGGAATCCCCCCTCTTCCTCCGAACATGGCGTCGCGCGAGGGTAATTCTTTCGGCCGGCCGAAATCTTTCCAGTTTTACGATCCGAAAAAATTCGGCTGGGCGACAATTAGACGCCCAGCTCGATGTATCTAAATTTCGGCATGATCTCAACGAGATCACCCGAGACGAGGTGCGGTCCAACCAGACCCTCGAATGCCCAGGCGTCTTTCTCGTGGGGTCTGGCAGCCTCACGCACAACCCGCACGAGTTTTTTGATGGAAAAAGCGAAGACCAAGCCTACGTGGCCAAGTTCGCCGCCTGGGTGGGCGGTTCAGGACGTCGCGTTCCGTTTTGTCGAAATGAGATCCGCAATGACTCGGCGCAACCACTGCGAGCCCGGATCATTGTGGAAGCGTTCGTGCCAGTGCTGTTTGACGTCGTACGGTGGCAGCTCAACGGGTACCGGAAAAATACGCACCTCGGCGCGTCCTTTTAAAACATCCGCCAGCCGCTCGGGATCCAACTGCCGCACCGCCTCAGGCACTGCCTCGTGTCCAACCGCCGCGCGAGCTGCCGCCAAGTCGCGCCC
>RGVZ01000384.1 GCA_010029825.1 bacterium
ACCCAACCGGGTCTGGCTTGCGGACATTGCCGAATTATTGACCTCCGACGGCAAACTAAACCTACCGACAGAGGGGATCGGAGCAGGGCGCATGATCACTGGCCACGCACTGGCGCTGTCGCTTGATGGGGGCGGCGGCGAAGACGCGTCATGCGGAATTTGGATCGGAAGCCTATGTGGAACGGTTGGTTCCGGAGTGGAAGCCGACTTGGCCGCGGCTTACGATTACCACTACCACGGCGCTGGACCTATCGGGGTTCCCGGCAGGGCTGCCGGCAAACGTTGACCTCCGTGTCGGCGACCTGAGCCCCGCGGAACGCAAGGCCCTCGCGGCCCGGCACCGTGGCCACATCTGCTGTTCCATGGCGGAGGGCTTCGGCTACACCGCTGCGGAGGCCGAGGACGCCGGCGCATTCACCATCCTGAACTCTCTCCCCGTCTATTCGCAGGACTACCAGGCCGACCTCTCAGGCGTGGCCTTTCTCCCTGCTGCGCTGAAACGCGAGGGCATTGCCTATTATGACACTGGCACGGCCGACCTGAGCGAGGCCCTAGAGAAGGCGATTGTCGCATTCGCAGCCTATGATGAGGCGGCAGCGAAGCGTCGCACGGCAGCCTCCAGGACGCGGTGGCTCGCCTTCCTGGCGGCTTGGGGTTCCATCGCGAATCGTCTTGGAAAGGTCAAACGGCCTGCGGACATGAAGCATCTGCCGCCTCGTCTAGATGCCGCCGATTGCCCCCAGATTAGCGTCGTGACGCTGATTTACAACCGCAAGAAATTCTTTGACCTCGCGTGCCACAATATGATGATTACCGACTATCCCAAAGATAAGATTGAGTGGATTATCGTGGATGACTCTGACGACCCTGCCGAGCAGAATACGGACCGTATCGTAGCGACCCTGAACGCTGCTGCGCCTATCCGCGGTGTCTACGTGCCGCTGCGCAAGAAGGCGACGGTGGCTGCGAAGCGAAACCTGGGCTGCGAGAAGGCGACGAGCGACATTATCCTGATGATGGACGATGACGACCACTACCCGGAGACGAGTTTCCGTCGGCGTGTGGCCTGGCTTGTAGCCCATCCCTGGAAGCCGCGCGCTGCCGCCGCGACGACGATTGCGTGCTATGACCTCCAGAAGGGAATCTCGGCAGTGAATGTGCCGCCGGCAGACATCCCTCTTGGGCAGCGCATCAGCGAAGCGACACTGACGTTTTACAAATCGTGGTGGGCCGAGCGGCAGTTCCCGAAGACAGTAGTGGTCGGTGAGGCGGAAGATTTCGTGGTGGGTCGGGAGGAGAGCATTCTGGAAATTCCGCCCCAGCAAGTGATTGTGGCCTTCAGCCATGGCCGAAATGTCAGCAGCCGCCGCGTCCCGTCTGGTGCAGACGTGAAGCCGGGTTGTTTCTGGGGATTTCCGCGCCAGTTCCTGGAATTCATTCACGGGCTGGCGGGAGTGAAGGTGGTGGAGGGGTAGGTATTTAATTACCCAATACTAGCGGCAATGCTATGGTGCCAAATATCAGCACAAGCACAACGCCAATCAAGATTCCTATACCCTTAAGGATATCATAACCAGAGATAAACCCCTCCTTCATCTTGTTCTGGAACTTTTCCTTCTCAAAGCCCTCCAGAACCGGCTTCAGGTAATACAGAGCCACGGCGAACACAACCGCATGGGTCAGGACAGCGACCACGGAGGTCTTGCCGGACAGGAACACCTTGTTGCCAACGGGAGGCAGGGTGAGGAGCAGGCCGGGGCTGAGTGCGGCGAATAGAGCGACTTCGGTGAGCATTCTATAGAAGGATATGAATCTTTTATATCCTTCCATGGAGTTTTTACGCAGATGTTTAATACATGCGGTCCAGCGTGTTCAGCAGGCCGCCGACCACCGGGATGGAGTCACGGTAGGCCAGGACAACATAGAACACAATCGCGTGCACCAGGACCGCAGCCTTGGACGTCAGGCCAGACATGAATACCTTCTTGCCGACGGGCGGCAGAGTCAGCAGCAGACCGGGCGAGAGGAGGATGAAGAGGACGACGGCGGCGAGCATTATACTCCTAGAGAACAAAAAAGAGTATAATGCCAATAAGAAGAACTATACCGCCAACAAAAACGAGAGGTGAAATTATGCCGAGTGTCTGATCCGACATGGAAATTCCTGCCACGATGATACCAAATCCTAGAACAACTACGATAACACCAATCCACCACTTTGATTCTTTTGCAGGTGTGGAGCCTAAGGCATCCGCAAGCGGATCCGCGTCTAACGCAGGATCTGCTTCGGGAACGAATTGGGAATCAGGAATTTCATCCGCAGGATTTGTCAGATCTGCCGCCAAATCCGTCGGAAGACTCATCTACCCTATAGGGTGATTATACAGCCGTAGTGCCTGTAGTGGTTGACGCAGTGGTTGCTGCAGTAGTCGTAGTGGTTGTGCCCCGTTTTCTCTGGCGCGCCCCCTCAACCTTTGCAAGAATTGCAGTCTTTTGGGTATCGCGCAAGGCTGACCGCTCCGCCTTTTGGCGATCTAGAAGGGCCTTGAGTTCATCTTGGTGCTTTTTCTTCAGGTCCTGGCGCGCCTTGGCCTGCTCCGTGCGTGTAGTTACAACCTCGGGGTCTGTTTTGATTTCCTCATCCGTTTGGAACGGTTCCAGGGTGCGCAGACCGGGGATGGATTTGCGGAATGCGAGCAGGATCGCAAAAACAACCGCATGAACGAGGACCGCGGCAACGGATGTCTTACTGGACATGAAGACCTTTTTACCAACAGGGGGAAGAGTCAACAGAAGGCCGGGGCTCAGCAACACAAAAAGTAGTGTTTCGACGAGCATCTATTTAGGCCGAACAATAGAGGCAGCCCTCGCCGGCTTCCGCCGCAGCCTTCGCCCGTGCGACCTCCTCTT
>RGVZ01000385.1 GCA_010029825.1 bacterium
CTTGCGTTCGCTCGCTCGCTCCTTCAGAAAGCGGGAGAGATTAAGCAGTAAGTTAAAAAGGCAAAGGGGCGGGGGAAATCCCCCCGCCCCTTTTTTAGGGCCAATTACTTATCATCACTAAGCTTTTTATGGAGCTATTGATCAATCACCTGACCAGCGACATTGTCGCTTCGAAGAACGGCAAGATTCACCACGGTCTTGCCGTTGCTTCCTTGATTCTGCGAAGCCAAACCCAATGCTGGGCGGGCTACCTTGTCCAGCTTCTCAAGCACCTCGACCTGTTCCTTCACTTCCTTGCGGGTTCCTGGCATCGAAGATTCGAGGACATCCAAACTATGCTCGACCTGATTAGTGATCCTCGACAGATATCGAGCCTGTCGCCCAGCTTGATCTTGGATGACAGCTTCATCAGTGATGCGTGCAATCTTGTCAGCATTTGCATTCCTACGTGCAACCCACTTGAATCTTCGAATCCTAGAATCCAAAGTGTTGTAGCTCAGGTTGTATGTGCTGGCGATGAACGTCCTGCTCTTGCCGGACACGTAGTCTTTCTCAACAGCTTTCCAGTCGATCATCAAGGACTTACCCATGCCCCAGCTTATATGCACGATCGTGCAATAGTCAAGGCATCCCTGATTCGAGGATTCATCGAATCGTAACAACAAGGAGTTAGAACCAATGAGTAAGAAAGAAACCAAAGCCTTCCTTCAGGAAGAGATCCTGCATCTCAAGCGAAGTTTAGGCTTCCAAGAGTGGAAGGGGACGCTTACATCAGGCGCTCGATCATCGACTCGACAACATACGGCGATATGCTGATCGCCCCAACCCCAACGGGCCACAGATCGTGGCCTTGGTGGACGAGATCATCGAGCGTTTACGGAGGATCGACAACAATGAGTGACACATACCTGCAAGACTTCGGGCACTTGCGTAAGCAAGCCAAGGCCCGGGACGTGCACGATCCTATGTCCGCTTGCGGACGCTGGGACGACCTGTATCTGCGAGCCAGCAAGCCAAGGCTCAAGCGGGTCAGGCGACAGAGCATGCGGAGAGACCTGACCATCTCCCTCAAGAACGGCCCCACCTTCAAGATCACCAGCATCAATGGCGAGGTCACCAAGACGCTGGGCTTTCACTGCGAGCCTGTCACCGTCAAATACAAGCTCGACTCCCCAAGCTATCCGTCCCGCCACAGGGAGCTGTCACAGGAGGACAGGTCAAGGGCCCCGCGGATGCAGATGCGGACTGTGGGAGTTCGCCACGTCTATGACGTGCTGGAAGAACTGATCCGCAAGCTCAGGTTCAGGGCTCCCAATGAGCGCACGCTCCTTGCCTTCAGGGCACTGTGGGAACACCGCCACAGGCTCAAGGCTCACGCCGACCTGCCCCGCAACCCCAAGGTCAAGACCAAGCCACAGCTTCGCCCCGCCCCTGCCGTCAAGGCCAGTGCCAGGGTGACCAGCAAGCGGGTGATCCCACCCGCTGCGCTTGCCGAGTTCAACTCCATCAGGGAGCGACTCTCCAAGATGGATCCTGAGTCCAAGGATCGGGTTGCCCTGCTGATGCGTCAGCGGGAACTGCACAAGCTCATCTGGGGGCAGCCGTGAACTGCTCGCAGTGCAACCAGCCCATCGAGCCGGAGCGGATTGATCTGGGCTTTACCCGTTGCAAGGGTTGTGCCTTTGACCGCCCCGAGCCCAAGGTCAAGGGGGCAATGACTTATCATCACAAGACCGCAGGGAGCTTGAATGTGATGGCCCCTGAGTCTTACGACCATTTTAAAAAGCTTTCGAGGAGGGTCGGCCAGCGCTCGACATTGCGTAATGTCCTGCACTCGGGCGGCCGCCTCGTCTAACCAAAGGAGATACACAAAGTGAAAGCAATGACACTATACTTCCACGACCAGGAGTTCGTGGTTGAGTTCGAAGGCAAGGTGGCGGAAACCGATAACATCAAACGGCTGATGAAGTGGATGATCCACAACCTCAACCTGAAGCTTGGCGACGCCCGAGCCCTGACGCAGATGGTGACCGACAATCCTGCCGAGGGAGTGAAGCTCGCCGAGACGATGAGCTTGGATGCGGGCATGGAGTTGCTGGCCAAGTTGAAGGAGGGCATACCAGCTCAGAACAGGAACGGGCTTTCGTGGATTCTATGTCAGGTTCCACAACGGCTACACCATCAGCGTCCAGTTTGCCCCGTCACCGCTCAACTACTGTGACGGCGGAAAGACCACGGCGGAGGTTGCCGTGATCAAATCCAACGGCGAGTATGTCCGCCTCCGCAAACACGACGATGTCATCGGGCACTGCCCGCCCGAGAGACTGGCCGAGCTTATGTTCGAGTATTCGACGGCCAAGAAGGAGGAAGCTGTATGAGCCGCGAAATCAATAACCAGACGCGCTGGAGCCCCGAGCAGTTCGGGGATTATGCCGCTGGCATCCAGCAGGGTGCAGACCCGACCAAGACCGCTTGCCCTGTTTGCAAGGGCACGGGCTTGGACTGGAACAACGTGTATCCCAACGGCATGGCCTCGCATTGCGAGGAGTGTCAGGGCTACGGGGAGGTAAACAAATGAGCGTACAAGGGTAAGCGGACGATCGACGTGGCCAAGATTCCATCCGATGGGTGGACTGACTGGTGGCTCCTCGAATCCGAGATGCCTCTGCCTGTGGACGATGAGTTCAGCCAGACGCGGAGGCTACGGTCGGCAAGCTTTACCGACGTGAGCTACGACTACGGTGGCCCTGGGCAAAGGTTCACCAAGAGGGCCAGCGCCCGCAGGATGGGACGCTGGAAGGTTCTGATCACTCAACACGGAGGGCTGGACATATGAATGGAAGATCAGGACAGAATCTGTCGAAGTTTGCCGTCCGTGACGGCTTGGTGGCTTACCATAATAGAAAGCTC
>RGVZ01000386.1 GCA_010029825.1 bacterium
GGACGCGATCAATCTTGTCGAAAGGATCTCGTCAAGCTTCGCGCGGAAGGCCTTGGGTTGGATTTCGCCAATGAAAATCGCCTCGAACATCTTTCCGACGAGCGGCAACAGGGCATCCTTGGATCTCTGCTCGACGCAGATCACGAGAGGGATCCGGCGAAACGGTTCCTCCTTGGCGAGGCGATCGTGCACGATGCCGGCGTTGCCGTCACGCAACTGGGAATCCATGATGATCATGTGAGGCAGTCGCTGCTTCATCTCGCGGAGAGCGTCCGCCATGTTGTCCGTAAACGCCCGCTCGATGCCCATGTCGTCGAGGATTTTGCCAATAATGTCCGCCTTCGCCTTGTTGCGCATGCAGAGCAGGGCATTGTGTTTTGACAGCTCGCGGGCAAGACGCATGGCTGGTCAGACCTCAGTCGACGAATTGGACAGTACTCAGATTTTATCTTGGATTTCCGGACCCTAGCAAATGACCGGGCTCGCCAGGACCAGCGTTGACCCGGGTCACCCTCGCCCCACGTAATCGCGCAACATGTCGAAATTACTGGTATTTTTTCAATCCCAACGATTTTATTAAAATCTTGAATTTCTCATAATAAACGTTAGAATCCGGCGTTCTCTGGAACCCATCGGGATAACGATGACAAGCGCTGAAAACACCGTAAAAAAACCCCATGCCCTCGAGCTGGACCAGGCTCAATTGACCACTCTCCTGAAGTCATGGGGAGAACCAGGGTACCGCGCCGTCCAGGTGCTGAAATGGATCTGGACGGAAAAGCAGATGGACCCGGCCGCCATGTCGAACCTGCCGGCCGGCCTGCGCGCGAAACTCGCCGAGGGCATCGACTGGTTCCTGCCGGAGGTCCACAGCTCGCTCGCCGCCGGCGACGGATCCACCAAATTGCTGCTCAAGACCGCGACGGGCCAGTTCATGGAAGCCGTCATCCTGCGGTACGAAAACCGCACCAGCTTGTGCGTCTCATCGCAGGTCGGTTGCAAGTTGGCCTGCAGTTTCTGCCAGACCGGGAAACTTGGTTTTTTCCGCCACCTGGCCGCGCATGAGATCCTTGCCCAGTATGTCATGGCGAGCAACATGGTGCGCGGCGAGGGGCGCCGGATCTCACACGTGGTCTTCATGGGCATGGGCGAGCCACTCGACAACTACCAGAACGTCGTCACCACGGTACGGGCCATGCTGCGCCCGGAAGAGGAATTTGGATTCGGCCTGTCCAACCGCCACGTCACCGTGTCGACGTCAGGAATCGCGCCAAAGATTGTTGAGCTGGCGAAGGATGTCAAATGCGCGCTTGCCCTGTCGCTGCACGCGGCGCGTGACGATCTGCGAACCGAATTGATGCCCGTCAACCGTCGCTGGCCACTGGCGGACTTGAAGGCCGCGCTGGCAGACTGGCAACAAATGACGGGCGGCAAGATCACCCTCGAGTATATCCTGATCAAAGACAAGAACTGCGGGCCGCGCGAGGCGAAGGAACTGGTGAAGTTCATTCATGGATTGCGCGCGAAAGTGAACCTGATTCCATTCAACGCGCATCCTGGCCTGCCCTTTGAGCGACCGGGAGACGGGGAAATCAGGGCGTTCCAGAAACACCTCGCGGAAAGGTCGATTCCTGCCCCCGTCCGCTACAGCAAAGGACTGGAAGTTTCTGCCGCATGCGGCCAGCTGGCCGCCAAACAGATTGAAAACCTGAGCGCGATCCCGTCACGCAAGTCAGTCATTGGCGCCGACGCGCGATGATTTATTGATTTCCGCCGCCGCGATTGTCGCCGCCACCGCGACCGCCGCGACCGCCGCGACCACCGCGCCCGCGACGACGCCCGCCATTGTCGCGATCTTTTTCGCGGTTATTTTCACGGTCTTTTTCGGCAGGTTTTTCCGCGGCCTCGAAACCCAGTTCCTCGAGGTTGATGTCCTCGGCCCAGACCTCGGCCTCCGACAAGTCCTCGTGGCGTTTCTCGCCTTTTTCGCCCCTGGCGGCTCTCTCTCCACCAGATCCAGAGTCAACACCGCCGCCGCTCCTCGTTCCCCTGTCGAGAACCTCGAGCTGCGACACGGGCAATGTCTGCATGTTGCCGGCGTCACTGATGACCATCACCATCTGGTTGATGATGTCGGACTTCACGACCGTCGCGACCATGCCATCGTCGAGAACACGGACTTTGGCGCCCTTGCCAGGCATCATGCGACGGAGTTCCGAGTACGTGTCATTCTCGTAAGTCAGGCAGCACAGCAGGCGACCGCACCCACCGGAAACCTTGGTCGGGTTCAACGCGAGATTCTGGTTCTTCGCCATCTTGATCGATACCGGGACAAATTCGCGCAAAAAGCTCGAACAGCAGAACTCACGGCCGCAAATGCCAATCCCGCCGACCAGCTTGGCCTCGTCTCGCGCGCCCACTTGTTTCAATTCGACCCGCGCGTAAAGTCCCGTGGCCAGATCCTTGACCAGTTCGCGGAAATCTACCCGCCCCGGGGCCGAGAAGTAGACGATCACTTTGTTGCCGCCGAGGAGGATTTCCGCCTTCAAGATGCGGATATTCAATTCATGGCGTTTCAACGCGTCGCGAGCAAACTTCTCGACGTGGTCAGGAGTCAGCTTGCCGGCCGGCTCGAGGTCCTTTTGCGAAGCCTTGCGGATGATCGGCTTGAGTTCCTGTTCACCAGCTTCTGAGCGGTCGAGCAACTTCAAGACAGCGACTTCTGCCAGGCTCGGGCCGCGGTCGGTATCGACAATGACCTCATCCCCGACACGCACGTCAAACTCGCCCGCGGTGAAGTGATAAATCTTGCCGGCTCGCCTGAATTGGACGCCAACCACGTTGACGGTGTTCATGGGTC
>RGVZ01000387.1 GCA_010029825.1 bacterium
TCAACTGGCAACCTCAACTCGCGCGAGGCAGCCTGAAATCCGACGCGACAACGACTTCACCAATCTGGCGCGGCCGGAACAGCAGGCGCATTCCCACACGGATATTTCCCAGTCCCGCGCGCACCAGATCATACGGAAAGAACAGGAAGGACCGGCGACCGCGCTCGCCATCGTCGATCGTGAGGGATCCCATGCGGTCCGGGTCAAAGAAAGTCACGACGCCTTCCGCCTCGAAGACTTCCTCCGAACGGTCAATGACGAGCGACCCCACACTGCCGGGAATCGCGGCCGCCTTCAGCGCGGTCGAGACGGCATCGATTTTTGAGTCGCCTTCGCGCAGCATCACAATCAACAGGTGGCGAGCCCGTGTCGCCGCGACGTACATCATGCTGGACATGATCGGGTTCGAGATTTCCATCTTGTGTTCGCTGAAGTTGACCAGGATCGCGGCCTTTGCCTCAAGCCCCTTGAATCCGGCGACCGTGGCGACCTGCACGCCGCCCGGCGCGGCAACCCCGTCATCGATGCCGAGAGAGCTCGACTTCATTCCGGCGAGTATCGATTCCGGCGACCTGGGATTGCGGGCTGATACCAGCGCGATCTCACCGGGACGGACATGTTCGCGGCGCACGAGGTCCAGGAGCAACGCTTCCAGTTTTTTCTGGGCGTCCTCGCGATCCTTGTAAGTAACAACCTGCGGCATGAAACCGCTGCGCGCGCTGTGGCTCTGCAGCACTTGCTTTCCAGTCCGGAATTCGCGCGCGAACGTCGAGATTTCCTTGGTCGTCCGGTAATTGTGCACCAGGGGGAAATATGGCGGAGCGACGGGCAGGACCTGTTCCGGGACAAAAAGGGTCTCGCCGCCCCCCGAACCGAAAACGCCCTGGCTGCGGTCAAAGAACAGGTAAAAACGACCAGTCTGGGAGTCGGCCAACAGGGACTCGATCGCTTCCCACCAGAACGGCTGCACATCCTGCGCCTCGTCGCAAAGGATGACGTCATAGCGCCGGGGATCGGCGGCGTCCAATTGTCCGATGGCTTGTTTCAACTTCTCGGGACCGTCGAACTGGATCCAGTCCTCAAGTTTGCCTTGATAACCGGATGGCACGCGCAGCAACTCGACACCAAAGCGCGACGCCAGCTCACTGTAGGTCATGACATCGACGCCGCGGCCCGTGTCGGCGCGCAGGCGTTCATTGAGCAGCGGGTTGGATGAGGTCAGGAGGACGCGAGCCCCCTCGTCGCGGTAACGGCGCGCCAGCATGGCGGCGAGCATCGTCTTGCCTGTCCCGGCCTCGCCCTCGATGCCAAGGCGCAGCGCGCTCGTCACGGGCGTGACCAGCGATTCCTGGATCGACTCGATGTCGGCGACGCGCAAATCATGGTGATCGATGTATTCGCGCAGGTACTTGCGGCTCTCATAGTGGCTGCCATTCACCAGACGGTCGATCGCCTTCTCGCGAGGGTTCACGAACTTCAGGTATTTCTCCAGGTGGGATTTCCGGACGATCTCGTTCAAGGTTTGCTCGAGATTTGCGAGGCGACCGCGCCCGATCACGAGTTCGCGCTCGACTCCAGCGGTGACAGGCAATTCCGATTCGTCAAGGTTGGGCAGGCAAACGGCATGGCAAACCGGCATCCGCATGTTTTCCCGCTTGAGGAAACGGTAGAAGCGGTTTTTCCAGACCAGAGCCTGGTTGAACGGATTCTGGATCCTGAACTTCTCACCCTGGCGATTGATCGAGAAAAACTCGCCATTCTCAATCTGGATGCGGCCACCCTTGACCTCGATCACGACAAAACCGGCCGAGGGATGCCACAAGACGAAGTCGATTTCGTTTGACTGGATTCCCTCTCCTGGCTCGAACGCAGACAGGACGCACGAGTAATAAACCCGCCATCCCGCGCCAAGTCCGGTCGACGCGGCGCGGTAGAAAATTTCCTCGGCGCTGCTCGGGAAGACAACACGCTGCTTCGCTGTATCCGGAATCATCGTGGCCATGCGTTACTCCTCCCCGAAAATCTGCGTGGCGAACCAGCTGTGCCCACTGCGATAAACACCGACACCAAGAAAGTCGTAATTCCCGAGCATGTTGCGGCGGTGGCCGGCGCTGTTCCACCACATCTCAGCAAAATCGCTGGCGACGGATTCCACGGAACCAGAGCTGTATCCGGTGTATGCGACGTTCTCGCCGGACACATCGAATGACGATCCGGAACCGAATTCAGAAATCAAAACTCGCTCGCGCGCGGAGGGAAAACCGCTATGGCTGATGCCTCCGCGACTGGCTTGCTGCATGCTCCAGTTGCGCGCGGCATAACCAAGGTGCCATCCGAATTTCAACGGGTTCAGTCCACGCTGCGCGCGGTAGGCGTTGGTCTTGTCGAAGATGGATCGCTCGATGGAACAGGTGAAGGCGTCCGACTTGTAACAATTCCCGTCACCCACCGGGACGGAAACCGCGGATCCAGGCACCGAAGGGCCGGTCACAGGAACGCGTTGGGACTCAATGTTCCGGGCCATGCAACCATCAAGGGCCGCGAAGACGCTCAGGGACAACAGTCCAACGAACGAGGGGCGCGAGAACCACATCCGCATGCGACAACTCCGACAACAAGAACGACCGGCACACGCAACAAAGCGTCCCTGGACGTCCGGAGAGTTCAGTCTGCAAGAATTGGTTCAGTCCGCATGACTGAAAAAGATGTGTCGATCCGGTCGGTTATGAAAAACATGGCGGCAAAAAAGACAATTGCTTCAACGCTTTGCGGTCGGATTGTCGAATGGTTGGACAGGATCCTTCGGCCCTGCGGGCCTCAGGATGACGCCCCCGTCATTCTGAGCCGGAGGCGAAGAATCCTCTCCTGCCCCCGTCATTCT
>RGVZ01000388.1 GCA_010029825.1 bacterium
CGACGGCACCATTGCTTGGCCGCAAAATGACAACGACCAGATCGGTGGCTCGAGCTATGAACTGGTGGTCCGCACCGACTCCACCGTCCAGGAGGTGTGGTATCACATCGACGAGAATCCGAACGAAACCACCAACGATGACGCCAACACCAGACAACTGAACGGAAACGGCGCCGGCTTCGAGCCTTTCGACGACGCCAACCAGAACGGCATCCGCGATGCCGCGGAAGAATTTACCGATGTAAATGGCAATGGTGTCTACGACACGGTGTTGCCGGACAGTTGGGCCAAGGCCACCGAGGTCACCCCGCCGGTCGGCATCACGCAGAAAGAGTGGCGTTTCCGTTACAACAACATCCCCGCCACAGGCGAGGGAACGATCAAGATCCGCCTGCTGGAAGCCTCCTCCTCTCGTAATCTGACGCTGGGTGCCGTAACGGCCAACGTCACCGAGTTGACCCGCAAGGTGCAAACGCGCGGGCCCGACGAACGCGTGATGATCGCGTGGCCGCAGAGCGACGGCAACCGCGTGGACGACAATTATACGATGAAGGTCTATTTTACCAAGGTACTGGCCGGTGGCACCACAGCCAGTCACGTTCAGCATCGCCAGCCAATCCTCCGGCAGCACCAACGGCGCCGTCATCCAAACCCGCACCAATTTCACGGTCAACTACGACGTCAACAGTCAATTTCACGAGTTGGCGATCCCTCTGCCGAACATGTACAACGGCATCGCCGATTTCCTGCACACGTTAAAAGTGGTCTACACCTTTCCGAGCGACTATTCGGACCCGGCCAAGCGCGGGCTTAAACTCGAAGCGGTTCGCCTCGTCACGGCCAACCCGAGCACGAAACCCTTCATCCGAATCATCCGCCCGACCGAGCTTGGCTCCGACGGCAAACCGACTGAAATTATTTTACCGGACGGCCCGGGCTCCGATTCCCTCGACTATGTCGTTCAAGTCGAAACCAGTATGGGTGTGAGCACCGCTCCAACTTTGACCGGCATCGCCACAACAGGAACGCCCACTGTCTCGGAAAACACCTCTGCCAAAACCTGGACCTACAACTGGCGCATCACCGCTCCAGGCAATTACACCATCACGGCCGAAACCTCACTGAATGGCCAGTCGAGCACCACCGCACGCAGTGCGAAAGTCATCCTGCGACAAGTGGTCGATTCTTCCGGTTCGGATACTGCCGACGACGACAACGATGGTCTGACCAACATTAACGAAACCAATCAAAAAGCCCTACCCACCACGGGCAACGAAACTTGGTCCAACGGCGATATTCACATCTACAACGCGACCGGTCGCACCCTTCCGACCAGTCCTGACAGTGATGGTGACGGGCTCCCCGACGGTCTGGAGGTCGGCTGGCGTAACGCCACCAGCCCCACCAAAACCGATATCGACACTAACGGTGACGGCGTGCCTAATTTCTGCGGCGATTTGGATCCGCCCCTCTATAACGCACTGGAGAATTATCCTGCCGTGCCGGGTTCAACGCCTGCCGGTGTGGGTACCCGCACCAATCAAATTGCTGGCACGGTCACGGATCCCACCAATCCCGACACTGACGGGGATGGTATCCTTGACGGCGTGGAGGATGCCAACGTCAACGGCTGGACCGATGGCGACGGCAAATTGTTGCCTTTGACGGCCGGAATTACCGACTACAAAACCGCCCGACCCAATGCGGGTGATTGGCCGAACAACATCATTGATTCCTTCGAAACCTGGACCGAGACCAGCCCAACCAAAGCCGACTCCGACGACGACGGATTACTGGACGGCTACGGCGAGGACAAAAATTTCAACGGTTTTATTGACGGTGACACCAACAAGAATCGTCAGTACGACGCCGGCGAAGCCTGGACCGAAACAAACCCCCTCAATAAAGATACCGACGGCGACGGCCTGCCGGATGGTTGGGAGGTCCAGTTCGGCCTGGATCCCCTCGACAACGGAACGGACAGCTACCGCACGGCGGCCGCCAACGACGGCAACCCGGACAACGGTGCCGCCGGCGATCCAGATGGCGACGGTGTGAACAACGCCAACGAGCTGGCCGCTGGAACCAATCCCAAACAATCGGACAGAACGGGGGGCGGCGGTGCCGGCGAGGGAACCATCCGCATCGGTCAGTTCACCGACTGGAACTACACCGACCTGCTCGCCCTCGACGAATACAACGAGGGAGGTAGCCAGGCAGCGGACGTGTATCGCTCCTACAACGACACGGACAATTCACGCGACATCGTCGCTTTCTCTTTCCGTGATGGTGGGGACACATCCGCTGGCGGCGACGGGCGGTTGTACTTCCGCATCGACTTCCTTGATCTCGCGGCCAACGCCTGGCAGGGCGAGGTGGACGCCTACATCCTCATCGACACCGGCAATCCGGCGGTGGGTGAAGCTGCCGTGCCCAACGAGGTGGATATTGCCACCGACATGAAGTGGGAGGCCGCGGTTGCGGTCTACGGGCAAGACTTCGGATCAGTCTTCATCGACACGCAACGCAGTAACAACACGGAAAACAAATACCAGAATCCGAATGCATCTTTCGGAGTCCAGTCGCGCGGTTTTGGTGCACCGAGCCTCAACCGTGCGGCGTGGTCGAGCACCTACGATGCGGTGGAGATCTCCATCGACCGCAAGGACCTCGTCGACAATGCCGGTTGGCTGGGTAATCCTAACTCTCTTAATTTCCAAGTCTTCACCACCAAGCCGAACACCACGGGAACCAACACCGGGGATATTGCTGGTCGAAATGACATCCGTGACACCATTTCCGACGACTGGCTAGCCTCGGATTACGGCAAGGATCAGGACAACATCAAGCTCAACGAG
>RGVZ01000389.1 GCA_010029825.1 bacterium
GACGGTGGTGCTGCTCGGCAGCATCGCGGGCGCGTTCTTGATGGTGGGCCGCAAGGATCAGGCCATCGACAATCAAGCCGAACGGCTGAAAGAACTCGCAGCCATCACCGCAGACCTCGCACGCACCGTATCGACCCTCTCCGCTACCGACCGCGAGTACGCAGCCCGCATCGACAGCATTCAATCCCGCATCGACCGACTTGAAAGGAAGCCATAAATGGCGAACGCAATCATCTCGACCGCACAGCCTAGCCTTCAGCGTCTCGCGCTCGCATCCGCCAGCGCGTCGTATCCCACGACTGCCGCGACATCAACAAAACCGACAACTGGGGTGCTGTATGACTTGGGCACGAACTACCCAAGCCTGCTGCGCGCCGTTCCCGTGAGTAGCGTGAACAACGCTACGAGTGTCGGAATGAGGTTCGTCGGATGGAATCCGGTATACATCCCAATCGAATACACCAACCTGCTGACCCAAAGCCAGACTCTTGACAACGCGGCGTGGATAAAGTCCAACATTGCAGTTACGGGCGGATCAATCGACGCTGTCACCGCGCCAGATGGAACCTTGACGGCTGACAACGCGCTTGAAACCGGCGCAACTGTCAATCATTACATTGGACGCGATACTGGTTCTCCCGGAGCCGCAACAACTATCCGAACCCTTTCCGTGTATGCCAAGGGTGGCCTTGGACGGGATCATGTGTCCATTTGCGCTGGCAATGCTGCGGGCGGCCCGTATTACACCGTCACCGTCAATTTGAATACCGGAGCGGTGACGCAGGCCGATCTGGTCAACACAGGTACATGGTTCACCACCACACCAACCAACAGCGTCACGAGTGTTGGCAACGGCTGGTATCGAATCACGATCACAAGCAGGCTTACGCAATATTACCTTATCAGCCCATCAAACACCGCAACTCCTACGAGTGGCGCTAACTGGGGTCTTGGATCATATGCAAGTGATGCGGCAAAGGGCGTTTCACTCTGGGGCGGACAGTTGGAGTTCGGAAGCACGGCTTCGCCATACCTTGCAACAACTACCGCTACGGTTACGGCAACGAATACGACCGTATCGCCGGAGCGCGTTTGGATTCCAACGATACTCGGGGAGTTCGATCTGACATACTCGACCGGAACCGTTCCGTCTGTTCTGGTGAACAACAACAACTACTACTTGTTCTCCACTATGTCGCAGGTTGGAATCAGCCCGGATGCGTCTATGTATCGGCCATCGGTTTCTACGGCAACGCGAACAGAAATCGCGTCTTGCATGGTTGATTCGGTCGGCTCGCAGTTGGTACAGGCGCAGTTCAAGGCCAGCACGGGAAGCATGGGCGCATACTGGTATACCATCTGATGCGAAACAGATTGTCTTTCACGCCTCGTAGGTTTCGCAGGCCCGGAGTAGATGATTACTCCGCTGGCAGCGTCACTTATTACGCGCCAAATAATGCAAACCTAACGATAAGCGATTACTCAACGATCAGCGTTCAGAACGCAACTCGACTTCGATTCTCCCGACCAATTACGGATGGAAACGGATTTGAAAACGCTGCGCCAGCGGCAAGAGCAAGTTTCGTCACAACCTCGACGCGGCTGATCTTGACCGTTGGATATAACGGACTGGTTACGCGCTCGGAATCGGCATCGGATGTTCGCGGATTCTTCAGCGTCGGCTCTGTGACAAGTGGCGGCACGGAGGTCGGTACATTTAGTTGGCCCAATTTGATGACGGATGTTGGCACTACGCAGGCTGTGTTCGCATTGCCGAGTGGCAGCAAAACCGTGAGCATCATTTGGCCGTATTGGATTGGAATGGATCTTTTACAAATCGGACTGGATAAGGGTTCGACTTTCACGGCAGCAACTCGTCCAACAACGAAATTGGCTCTGTGCGGCGACTCAATCACACAGGGATCACGAGCAACAAAGATCACGGCTGGCTTTGGGTATCAACTTGCACAATCGAAGAATTGGCAAGTAATCAACTATGCCAATGGCGGTGCAGTAGCGAACGCGGCTCATGCAACAACGGCGTTGACTGGATCGGGTGCAAGCCGCGTGTTTTACATGATCGGCTACAACGACTTCGTGGCACAAACCGGAACGACGACATTCCAAACCGCTGTCGGAGGCTGGATCACGAATGCGCGAACGGCATTGCCATCGGCGGCAATCTATATCGCTTCGCCAATCTACTCGCCAAACACCAACACGATCACGCTCGCGCAGTATCGCACGGCGATTCAGAACGCTGAAACTTCTGCTGGTGATGCCAATACTTTCTACATCGACGGACTGTCGATGATGACCAACAACACCGACAGACTGTACGAGGGTGCGTCTGGTGTGCATCCGAATGATCTTGGTGCGAGCGAGATCGCCACCTATCTATCGACGGCGATAACATGAGGTGACTGGCTATCCTGCTTTTCGTGGACGCTTGGTTAGCGAGCCCATAAAGAATTGTTTCCGCCTTGATTTCATAAACCTTGAACTGCCCAGCCCATGCGGGTCTGGGCCTAACGAAAGGAACCAACATGAAGCAGAACTGGAAGACCACCTCGGCAGGCATCGCTGCAATCCTCGTCGCCATCGGATCGGCCTTGAAGGCGTTCACGGACAATGACCCGGCGACCGTGCCGGACATCGGCGCGTGCATCGCGGCCATCATGGCTGGCGTTGGCTTGATTCTCGCCAAGGACGCTGGCAAGGCAAACTGATGGCGTGGCTGTCCGCACTCATCGCGGCCATCGTGGCCGAGGTGCTAGGCCGCTTCGGCGGCAAGATCGGCAAGACGGAGGCAACCGATGCGAAGGCTGACAAGGCTCTACTGTCTCGCGC
>RGVZ01000390.1 GCA_010029825.1 bacterium
ATGATAAGTTCAGAACATGGAATTGAATACAGGGATGAGGTCCTGAACGGAGACCGATCGACCATCCCCCTCGTCCTTCTGCTGCGAGACCGTCTTGGTGCTCGAGTCGGCGGACTTACGGAAGATCCTATCGATCTCGATAGAGGAGAGCCAGGCGTTAGCCACCGGGAGCTCGTAGATACCGTAATTATACCGCATCCAGGCCCAGCACCAAGCGTGAGCGACCTGAAAGAGTGCGGCGACTCTCTCGGCCTGGGGTTCTGGGCAGAGATACAGAATGCTGTCGTGGACGGACATGCAGAATTCCGCTTCCAACTCGTATTTATCAATCAGCCACTCCATCGCGGTCATGAAGGCGTGGAGCATGGCGCTCCCGGTCGACTGAATGCACCAGTTGTTACGCATTGTCCAGAAGTCAGTTCCGACGCTCGAGGGACGGAAGGCGGTGGACATCTTCGTGCCGCTGAGGGGGTTGATCGGGCAGGGCATGTTGGCGATCCTGGCCATCTCGTTGTAGGCGTAGGAGTCGGATCCACCGATGAGGGTTTGGGAGAGCCGAGAGGCTTTCTCGCCCTTCTTGATCTTGATGAGTTTTTTGCCCATCTCCATCGCTTCCTTCATCGGGATGTTCTTGTTGCCCTTGCGAATGGTATTGGCCAGGGTCTTGGCGCCGCATCCGTAGAGCATTCCGTAATTACAGCCTTTAGCAATCGCCCTGGAGATCCCGATGGCCTTGGCAGTCATCGAGTGCATGTCGCTCCCGTCATCTTTCGATCCGGCGAGGATGGAGTGGGAGAATTGTGTACTCCCAGCCACTCTGTGCAATGAGTCGGCGAAGATGGATGCCACGACGGCTTCCTGGGCATCGAAGTCGGATTCGACAAATACGTAGCCGTCGGGAGCTTGGACACGAGTCTTGATCTCGCTGCCAATCTTATCGTACTTGGGGTCGGGCACGGTCAGCCACAGATTCTCCCCAGCACGGTTGGTTGAGGTATTGTGGGGAACCGAGGCGGGGATGATGAGGGCAAATTCCTTGCCATTGGGGGCGAGAACTCGCTCCACGTTCTGCTCCCGGACCCTGGATCGGACACTGGTCCAGTAGGCGACGTTCACGGCGAGGGAGATGAGCTCTTTCGCCTGCGGGAGGTCAGAACTGAGAATCCCCGACTCGAAGTCCTCCACGTAATCCTTCGTAAGCACTCCGCCAACATTGACTCCCTCTCCGTCCTTGTGAGGGATACGAGTATAGTTACCACTGTCCTCGTCCTTGAAACACCAGCCCTTATCCGTGAAGAATTTGATAGGCTGGTCACCCCACTTGAGGCGGAGGAGCAGGTGCGAGAGGCGGTTCTTGGTGGAAATACCCTCGATAACGGGTTTGCCATCCACGAGGTCCTTAGCGGAGACGCTTCTCACCCATTTAGGTACTCCGTACCACTTGGAGCTGGGTTTTCCGGCCTTAGTGAGCTTGAAGCTGGCCTCCCAGTCGAGTTGGGAGAGCCACGGATCGTCCTTGATGTCCTCGTCGGTAAGCTCCCCCTCGTTCCAGGATTGATAGATCTCAGTGGCCATCTTGCCGAGGATCTCCTCCTGGCGGGCGATGGAATCCTCCCACTGCTTTTCGCAGTCGGCAAACCACTGATCCCAGTCAGAGACGACGGGGAGTTTGGCAGCGGAGATGCCGAAGTGTCCGGCGAGGGTGGTCAGGGACGGATTATTCTGGAGGTATTTGAGAACGAGGATCGAGTACAACTCGAAGGTGATCTTAACGTCATTGAGAGCGTACTTGATCAGATCGTCGCGCTGAGGCAGGAAGTCCGACATCGACGTGGCATCGACGAAGGTGTCTCTGATCTTCTTGTCCTCAGGCTCGAGCGGGATGGCTGGACGGCAGTGGAAGTTGTAGCAGTCGATGAGGTTATTCATCGATCCCTTATCCGCCCAGATCGGGTCGGCCTTATACATCGACTTCTTCGCCTGCTTCTGAATATACCACCAACGCTGGCCGGAGGCGAGGCCAGAGACGTTGATATGCGCCGACATCGTGTCAAACCACGAGTTCGTCTTGCCAAGGGCGTACGCCTCTGAGGTCCGGGCTCGGTCGTAGGCAACGTTGTGGGCGATGAACACCCCATCCTTGAGTCCCAGGTCCACTAGTTTGGGTGTGTAGGGAACTTTAGGATTTACGAAACTCTCGTGCATCCAGATGTAGTAGGCCTTCTCCGTGACCGCGGTGGCCAGGATCGGGTGGGCGAAATCGCTTCCTTTGACGAAGGTCTCGCAGTCAAAGACGCCGATCTTCTCCTCGATGCCATCCACCACCTCGGGAGAACCGTCGAATGGGTACTTTACCCATCCGGCGTACATGAAAAATTTAGTTTGATCAGGAGCGTCGGGAATCTCCGTGTAGGCAAAGTCCTTCATCAGGCGAACGCGGGCCTCCGTGACCTCCTTCGAGATGGCGTCAAAGTGCTCTTTGATATTAGAGGCCTGAAGCTCCGGAAGGGCGAAGTCGTCGATGAAGAAGTTGTCCGGATTCTTGACCGGAAAGTTGACTCCGAATCCCTCCATCTCCTCGCGGATATTATCGACTTTCTTGTCAGAAGGGGCCTTGTAGCCTACGCTATCGCCAAAGACCCTCGAGTTCATGGTGTCCGAGAGGACAACGTAGCCGAGGGAGTTCAGTTTGGACATAGAGAAAGCGTTCGTATACAGCAATCATACCACACAGCAAAAGCCCCGTCAAGGGGCAGTGGCCGGTCGGCGGAGTGGCCTAGTAGTATATGAGGAATTCCTCACGATCGGTGTAGTACACTCCCACCC